>NZ_JBKETB010000003.1:0-294990 GCF_056355835.1 Bifidobacterium sp. LH_730 | reverse complement strand
GTGTCTGGTCGTCGTAAGCAAACACCATGCTACCGGGAACCCATGGGCCCATCTCATCCACACCCGTTGCACTAGCAATGAAAATTCAAGGGAGCATGTATGAAGCGCCGATTTGGGAGCGGCGACGGTGGAGTCGTGCCGTGGCACGACTATGGCACGCTGCCTCATCCCCGTATCAGTGGCCCAAGTTGTAATTGCGTGGGTTTGGCGCGTCTATCGGCGGCCATGCGAAGTTCGCGCAGGGTCGCCGCCGTTCATGAACGCTGCGATGCGCCGGCTTACGGCGCGTGGCAGGATGCGCTCGCCCAGGGCGCCGGCCTTGGTGAGCGCGCCATGATAGGCGAAAGCGCGGCCGGCCATCGCCTTGCGATAGGCGAACGCCGCCAACCGTTGCGCGTCGGCCGGGCGCGTCATCGTGAAGAAGTTGCGTCCCGACATATGCGCCGCCCGTTCGAACCCGGTGCGCGTCGGGCCCGGGCACACGCAGGTCACCGTCACGCCGGTGTCGCGCAACTCGTGCGCCAGCGCCTCCGACAGCGAGCGGACGAAGGCCTTCGAGGCGAAATACGAGGCCATCCAGGGGCCGGCCATCATCGAGGCGACCGAGGATATATTGAGGATGCGGCCCCTGCCGCGGGCGCGCATGCCGCGCCCGAATCGATATGCCAATTCGGTTAGCGCGACCATGTTCACCTGCATGAGCTCGCGTTGGCGTGTCCAATCGGAATCAAGGAAACCGGACCATTCGGCGAATCCCGCGTTGTTGACCAGCACGTCGATCTCGATGCCTCGTGCCGTGACTTCGTCGAACAGAACCCGGGCCGCGCCCTCGGCTCCCAGATCCAGCGGAATGATGGTGACGGGGATGTCGAACCGATGCTCCAACGCGTTCTTGAGTTCGTTCAAGCGGCTTTCATTTCGTGCCGTGAGCACCAGTCCAAACCCGTCGCGGGCGAACAATGCCGCCAGTTCGCGTCCGATGCCGCCGCTCGCCCCGGTGATCAATGCATAAGCCATGACCTCATTTTAGAGGAGGCGCCGCGGATGGAGCCTTGTCCCCGGGAAAACCCCTAGGGGAGGGAATCAGGTGGCGTTCGTTCCTGTGGCTGATGGTCGGACGGGCCGGGGCGGGCGAGCATGGAAATCGATGGAACTCCTCGGAAAGGCGGCGATGATGGGCGCGATGTCAGATGATATGGAGAGGGCCGGGCGGTCGACGGGGCCGCAGGATGAGGCGGTTCGCAGCTTCTCGGAGCTTCGCCGCCGTCGGCATCAGCGCACGGTGACGGTGGTGTCCGCAACGCTGTTGATTGTGGCGTTGGTGGGCAGTTGGGCCGCGCATACCTTGTTGACCGATGTGTTCCGTGTCGGAAGGCAACCGGTCGGCGGTCAGGATTGGAACCTCACGTTGGTGAACCGCTGGAATCCGATTCCCGAGGATTATGGCACGCCTCCATTGACGACCCTGAACAACGGGCAGCGCATCGATGGCCGCATCCTCGACAATCTGCAGACGATGTTCGACGCGATGCGCGCGCAGGGGCTGAGCCCCGAGGTGACGGCTGGCTATCGCACCCGCGGCGAACAGCAACAGATCATGGACGACAAAGTGGCCGAGTTGCGAGGGCAGGGCATGCCGCGCCGGTCGGCCGAACGCGAGGCCGGGCGTTGGGTGGCGGAGCCCGGCACCAGCGAACACGAGCTCGGATTGGCCGTCGACGTCAACGCGGTTAACCACAATGATGCGCAGGCCAACCAGAACGTCTACGACTGGCTCGCAGCCCATGCCTGGGAACACGGCTTTATCCTGCGCTACACCGATGCCAAGGCCAAGACCACCGGCACCGCCGGCGAGGCCTGGCACTATCGATACGTCGGCGCCGAGGCCGCCAAGTCCATGCAGGAATCCGGCCAGTGCCTCGAGGAATATCTCAAGGATCGATGAGGATGAGGCGTCGCCTTCCGGCGGGCCGTGCTATAGTGAACAATGTTCATATTGATCGGCGGAGACACGAGGGACGGAGTTCATGGCGAATAACGCGGCGACCTCGCGCGAGGCGGTGCTCAAGGCGGGACGGGACCTGCTGCTGGCCGGCGGCGTGCGCGCCGTGTCCATCCGCGCCGTCGCCGAGGCCTGCGGCGTGTCCGTCGGCACCGTCTACAACTACGTGGACGGCAAGTCCGAACTCGTCCAGGGAATCGTGCGATCCATCTGGCTCGACGTCTTCCATGGCGCGGCCGATGATCCCATGCCCGCCGACGACATCCTCGGCTGCCTGGCGTGGTTCTACCGTCGCCTCGAGGACGGGGCGCGCCGATATCCCGGCTTCTTCAACGGTCACACGTTGGTCTTTGCCGACGGCGACCGCGCCGATGCCCGCGCGATGATGCGGGATGCGGTCGACCATATGATCGCCGGACTGGCGGGCGTGATGGAACGGGACGCGAGGGTTCGGGCCGATGCCTTCGGGCCCGGCTTTGAGCGTGAGCGTTTCGCCGCGCTGCTGTTCTCCTTGGTGATGTCGGCGGCGGGCAGCGGCGACTATGATCCCTCCGTTGTGCTTGAGATGACGCGCAGGACGGTGCTATGACGCATTCCCATGATGCCGGCGGCGCTTCCGGGCAAAAGATGAACATTGTTCAGTATGGCTGGATGCATATGGAAAGCGGCGCGCATAACGGAGCGGAACGCGCGTGGAAAGGGTGCGTGGCATTGGCCCAGGTCATCGAAAACGCACAGGAAGGATGGAACACGTGAAGTCAACCGAAATCATTCATGCGACAGCCGCGGAAGGCGCATCTGCCGCTGCTTCTGCGAAGCGGAGCGGCGCGATGCGTGCGATGACGCGACGCGCATTGCATGTGGCCCCGCGCACACTGCTGTTGTTCGCATGCCTGGTGTGGACGGCCGCCGGCGTCAATATCCTGCGGTTGGGGCTGTTGGTCTACCCGGGGCATGTCGGGTGGATGAACCTCGCGCTGACCGCCGTGGTGTTCACCGTCTTCGGCCTGGCCATCTTCGCGCCGCTGGTGCGCAAGCACAGTGACCGCATCGAGGGCTATGGCGACGCCCGCCAATGGTTCTGGATGTTCTTCGATGGCAGGTCCTTCGTCATCATGGCCGTGATGATGGGCGGCGGCATCGCGCTGCGCGCCTCGGGGCTCGCGCCCGAGGTCTTCATCGACGTGTTCTACACCGGTCTCGGCGCCGCGCTCGCGCTCGCCGGACTTGGATTCGGCTTCAGATTCTGCCGATGCGCCGCGGTTCGCAGATCCGAGGCGTCTTGTCAATGAAAGGAAAGACAATGAAACACAATATCAACGCTGCGATCGTGTATGCCGTGCTGGCGATGGCCGGCGGCGTGTTCTACCGCGAGTTCACCAAATTCGCCGGTTTCGACGGGCGCACGGCCCTCGCCTTCGTGCACACGCACTGGTTCATGCTGGGCATGGTCTTCCTCCTGCTGCTGGTGCTTTTGGAAAAGGCCTTTGCCTTCGAGACTCCGGCGACCGGCCGTTGGCTCGTCGTCTATCACGTCGGATTGAATCTGTCGGTCATCATGCTCATCGTGCGTGGCATTGCCGAAGTGCTCGGCATGCCACTGTCGAGGGGATTGGACGCCTCGATTTCCGGCGTCGCGGGACTGGGACATATCCTGCTCGCCGTGGGCATGATCGCCATCCTTTCGCAGGTCGCCAAGGCGGTCAAGCGCGTTTGATGCGGCGCTTCCCGCCGGTGCCGGCGGGCGCGTCATCCCCCCCCCATGGCTATACTGCAAGCGGGGAGGGGTTCATATGAAAGAGCTATGGAAGCTTAAGACATATCGACACTGGTTCATCGCGGATTCATCGGAGGTGCTGGCGCGCAGCCTGCGCACCTTCGTCATCCCATTGGTGGCGTTCGCCGTATCCGGTTCGGAATCCGTCACCGGCGCGATCGTCGCGCTCGCCTCGACGATCGCCCTATGCCTGCAGCCCTTCGGAGGTGTGCTTGCGGATAGGCATAACCGCCGTTCGATGATGATCGCGCTGGGCGTCGCCGGCACCGTCCTTTCCGTGGCTCTCGCCGTGTGCCTGGGCTTGAACGCGCTCACCACGGCGGTATTCGTCGCGTTCATCGTCGCGTTCGGCGTATGCAGCGGATTGCTGGGCGCCGCCAACGACGCCATCCTGCGCTCGCTGATTCCGCTCAACCACTATCCCAAGGCGCAGGCCGTGCGCGAAAGCCGCGAGGCATGCGTCGAGCTGTCCTCCGGTGTGATCGGCGGATTCCTCTATCAAATCGCGGGTTGGCTGGCCATCGCGGTGTCGGGAGCGCTGTATGCGTGGAGCGCGTTCGCCTCGCGGTGCCTGCCGAGATCGAATGGGAGGGCCACGCCGGGGGACGATAAGGTTGACGTCGATCCCAAACCTGAGCCTAGGGCTGAGACTGGGGCCGGAATTGGCTCTACGGCTAACGGTGGCGCCGAAGCCGAGTCTGAGATGAGTGATGGGGCCGAAGACGAGGCCAAGTCCGGGAGCGATATCGCCCCGCGCGAGAGCTTCCTGCAAAGCCTCGTCTCGGGATGGCGGTGGTCGTTCGGCAAGACGCGCTTCCTCTGGCTGGTGTGCATGAGCGCCCTGATCAACGTGGCGTTCGTCATCATGATCACCGGCGCACAGATCAGCCTCGTGGCACAGGGCGTCAGCCCCGTGCTGATTGGCCTGCTCGACACCGGCATGGGCTTGAGCACGCTGGTCGGTTCGCTGATCGCCGTCCGCCTATCGGATGCCTTCGCCACGGGACGGCTGCTCATCTGCGTCCTCGGTTACATCGCCCTGTGCTTTGTGCCGATGATGTTCAGCAGCCAGTATCTCGTCATCCTCGTGTTCCTGACGGCCATGGGACTGCCGCTTCCCGCGCTGAACGCGGCGCTGTTCGGTTTCATCTACAGCAAGGTCCCCGACGAACTGCAGGGCAGGGCGTCCTCCGTGTTCGAAACCTCCATCGGATTGCTGGCCGCGCTTGCGCCGGGCCTTGCGGGCGTGCTGCTGGCGGGCGGCATGGGACTGACCGGCCTTGCGGCCGTGGCCGTCGTGCTGGCGGTGCTCAGCGTGCTGACCGTCGCGTTGACCTCGCTGCGCCATATCCCCAAGCCCGAGCGCTGGGAGGAATGCGGTCTGTGATTGCTCACCGATGCTCGCGGCAGGTCTGCCCGAGGCGACGCGACAGTGTGATCGGATCGAGCAACCGATCGAGTTCGGCCGCCGGCAGATCGGTGCGTTCGGCGGCGACCTCGCGGATCGTCCGGCCGGTGCGCACCGCCTCCGCCGCGATCTCACTGGCCGCCTCGTATCCGATCGCATCATTGAGCGCGGCCGAGATGGCGGGGGAGCGCAGCGCATGCTCGCGCCCGGCCTCGAGGTCCACCATGATTCCCTCGACGCAGGATTCGCGGAACACATTCATCGCGTTGGTCATGAGCTTCATGCCGTCGAGGATTTCGTGCACGACGAGCGGGTCGAAGGCGTTGAGCTGCAACTGCCCCTCGGCCGCCGCCCAATTGACCGTCACATCCATGCCGAACACCGCGAAGCAGCACTGGTCCACGCACTCGGGGATCACCGGATTCACCTTCGCCGGCATGATGCTCGACCCCGCCTGGCGCGGCGGCACCGTCAGGTCGCCGAAACCGGCGCGTGGCCCCGAGTTGAGCAGCCGCAGATCGTCGGCCGCCTTCTTCAGATGAATCGCGAGATTCTTCAACGTGGCCGACGCTGCGATATAGGCGCTCATATCGGTCATCGCGGCCAGTGGGTCGGGTGCCGCCGTGATGGGCAGTCCGGTGATGCGCTTGAGGTGTTCGGTCGCGGCCTTGCGGAACCGCAGGTCAGCGCAGATGCCGGTGCCGATGGCCGTGGCGCCGAGATTCAGCACCGTCAGATCGGGCACCAGCCGCTCCATCGCGGCCATATCGAGCTTCAGGAAACTCGAGAAGGCGTGGAATTCCTGGCCGAAGGTCATCGGCACCGCGTCCTGCAATTGGGTGCGGCCCAGTTTGACGTCTTTCTCATGCCGGTCGGCCAGATCATGGAAGGCCTGGCGCAGACGGTCGGTGGCCTCGAGCAGCGGGTGCAGCGCGTCGACTATCGCGAGCTTGCAGGCCGCCGGATACGTGTCGTTCGTGGACTGCGAATGGTTCACATGGTCGTTGGGATGGATGAAGGCATATTCGCCGCGGGGACGCCCCGCCAACTCGAGCGCGCGGTTGGCGATCACCTCGTTCATATTCATATTCGCGCTGGTGCCGGCCCCGCCCTGCAGCACGTCCACGGGGAATTGGTCGGCCAGAGCGCCGCCTTCGATCTCCAGACACGCCCGTTCGATGAGCCGCGCCTTGCTCTTGTCGATCAGGCCGAGTTCCGCATTGGCCGCCGCGCAGGCACGTTTGACCGTCGCATACGCCTTGATGAGGCTCGGGTGGTCGCCGTCGGTGACGCCGGAGACCGGGAAATTGGCGATGGCGCGCTGCGTGTGGATGCCCCAGTAGGCGTCGGCAGACACCGCCAGCTCGCCCAGGCAATCGTGTTCGATGCGGACGGCGGCGTCCGCGATGGTCTTCGATTCGCTCATGTCTCCATCATCGCCTATCGGCGTGCGAAAAGCCAGTATTACCCCGTCGGCTTTGCGCGAAACCTAGGCCAGCGTCTTGACCATCCAACCGTGCGTGCCGCCGTCGAACACCTCATCGGTGAGTTGATATCCCAAATGCTCGTACAGCGCGAAATTATGGTCCTCCGCATGCACGGCGGCAATCGTTCCACCGGCCTCGTCGATGCGTCGCTCCGCCTCGGCCAACAGGGTTTTGCCGATGCCGTGGCCCCGCTCGTTGGCATTCACCGCCAGCCGGCCGATCACCCAGCGGCCGGGTTGGTCGGGATGCTCGTCGTCGGGATAGAAGCGGCAGGTCGCCACGGGGCGGCCGTCGTCGCCGAATGCCAGCAGATGCGTGGCATGCCCCGGCTCGTCCCACTCGTCGAATTCCGAACGGTAGTTCTTCTCCACCACGAACGCGGCCGTGCGGATCGCGCGTCCTTCGTCCGTCACCGCGTCAAACGATTGAATCTCCATGGGGCCAACCATAGCGCGGGGATATGCCCCGTGGATATTCCCCGCGCCCACGAGACGGACGGGCCGCCCGCCGTTCGCCTCCGCCTCATAGACTGGCAGCAGTTCGAGAGAAGCGAGGAGGCATCATGGATCGGCCGACCATATCGTTGCACGGCGTGACCAAGGACTATGGGCGTGGGCGCGGCATATTCGGCGTGACGCTTGACGTGGCCCAAGGACAGACCGTCGGATTCCTCGGGGCGAACGGCGCAGGCAAAACCGTCACCATGCGCACGTTGATGGGCTTCATCCGCCCGGATTCCGGCGCCGCCGCCATCAACGGCCTCGACTGCTTCCGTGACCGTGCGCGCATCCAGGCCTCGCTCGGTTACCTGCCTGGCGAAGTGGCCTGCCCCGGGCGCATGACCGGCATCGAATTCCTGCGGTTCATGGCGACGATGAACGCCACCCGGAATCGCGAGACGAGCGGCAAGGCATCGGGGAATGGCGACGGGGGCGACCGTTCCATCCGCGCCGTCCGCACCCGCATGGACGAGCTCGTCGAACGTTTCGACCTCGACCCCTCCGCCCGCATCGCGCGCATGTCGAAGGGCACCAAGCAGAAGGTCGCCATCGTCGCCGCATTCATGGGAGCGCCCGACGTGCTGCTGCTCGACGAACCCACCTCGGGTCTCGACCCGCTGATGCAGGAGCGCTTCGTCGAACTCGTGGGTGAGGAGCACCGGCGCGGTGCCACGATCCTTCTGTCCTCGCATATGTTCCCCGAAATTGAACGCACCTGCGACAGGGTGGCGTTCATCCGCGCCGGACGTGTCGCCGGTATCGAGGATATGACGGCCGTGCGCGCCGCCCGCATGCGCACCTTCACGCTGACCTTCGCCGACGCCGACGAATGCGAGCGATATCGCAGCGCGCATCGCGGAATGCTCGTTGATGATGGGGAGAGCGGGATCCGTGTCTGCTCCCTTGAGGTCCGCGTCGCCGGCGCTGTGGATTCGTTCGTCAAGGACCTCGCCGGATACCGACTCGCCGACATCGCCTCGCATGAGCAGAGCCTTGAGGAGATCTTCCTGCATCTCTACGGCCAGCGCACGCCCTACGGCGAGTCCGAGCCCATTGGAACCCTCTCGTCAAACCATGCACGCACGGCCGGAAAGGAGGCGGCGCGATGATCTCCGCGCTCTATGCCAAGGAATTGAAGGGCTCGCTGCTGCCCACCGGCATCATCGCGGCCGTGCTCGCGATGTACACCGTGATGATCATCCAACTCTTCGACCCCGAGTCCGCGAAAGCACTCGATGCGATGATGCGCACCATGCCGGGCATCTTCGATGCCTTCGGTATGGGCAACGCCACCACCACGCTGCTGGGATTCATCCTCAACTATCTTTACGGCTTCCTTTTCACGTTGTTCCCGCTGGTGCTCATCTTGCTACTCGTCAATCGTTTGATTGTGCGGCCCATCGACCAAGGCTCGATGGCTTGGCTGATCGCATCGCCGCATCGGCGGATCACCATCATCTCCACGCTGACTTCCGTGCTGCTCACCGTGCTAGTGGCGTTGATGGCCGTGCTCACTGCGCTGGAACTCGGCACATCCGCCATCGCCTTCCCCGACGAGGAGGTCGTCGTCGGACTGGCGCGGGTCAATCTCGGCTTGTTCGCGCTGTGGATCTGCATGGCGGGCCTGTGCCTGCTGTCCGCATGCGTGTTCCGTTCCGCGGCGCCGGCGCTGTGGGTCGGCGGCGGCTTTGCGGTGTTGGAATTCGTCGTGCAGATGGTCGCGCAGACCGGCGAACGTTTCGAGGATGCGAAATACGCGACCTTCCTCACGCTCTTCGACCGATACGGACTGGCCGACGGTAAGGCCGATGCCGCATGGAGCGCGGTTGCGCTGGCCGCTGCCGGTGCTGTCATGATCGGAATCGCCATGGTGGCCTTCGTCAGGCGCGACCTCGACGTGTGAGCGTGCGGCAAGCGCGGCAACGGCGACGATGTGGCGTTGCGACTGTGCGGCGGAACGCGTTGGCGACGGCATTGACGGTGGTTGCCGCGTGGCCGGAAGCGCATTGGCATGTCATGCACTGACACCAGTGGGACTGCCGTTAGAATCATCGTGACGGAACGGATCGAAGGAGGCCAATGATGGCGAATGTGCCGCAACATATCATCGACATGATGCGCTCGGGCGACATCTACCGCTGCGATGACGAGGAGATGCTTGCCGCCCAACACGAGCAGATGGAACTGCTCTACGATTTCAATGCGACCCGGCCCAGCGAATTGAAGCGCCGCCGCGAGATCGGCGAACAGCTGCTCGGATATTACGGCGAGGAGGCATGGATCGAGCCGCCGCTGCACGCCAACTGGGGCTGCAACACATATTTCGGCGACCATGCCTACGCCAACTTCAACCTGACGCTGGTCGACGACGGTGAGGTGCGCATCGGCGACAACGTGATGATCGGCCCCAATGTCACCATCGTGACCACAGGGCACCCGCTCCGCCCCGACCTGCGCCTGCAGCCGGCCACGCAGTTCTCGTTCCCCGTGGCCATCGGGCGCAACGCGTGGATCGGCGCGAATGTGACGATCCTGCCCGGCGTGACCATCGGCGAGAACACCGTCGTCGGCGCGAACTCGCTGGTCACCAGGGACATCCCCGCCAACGTCGTCGCCTACGGCAGCCCGTGCAAAGTCGTGCGCGAGATCAATGAACACGACCAGGAGTATTACTGGCGCGACCGGCGCATCCATCCGCCCTTCGACAAGCTGCAGGACTGAACGACATCAGTTGCGTCGGTCGTGCTTTGGTTGTGCCGGACGCGACCGGCGCGTTCCTCTACATCCACGCAAGGAAGAAGAAGCGTGGCATCGGAATCAGCACCGTACCGTCGGATTGCAGCGGATACAACGGCTGCAAACGTTTGACGAATGCTTGCTCGTAGGCGTGGCGCAGCTCCTCGGTCGGCAGCTGCGCCAGATACGGACGCATGCCGGTGCCGCGATACCAGTCGATGACGCCTTCGTAGCCGGCAAGCGCATGCCAGTAGGTCGTCTCCCACACTTCGGCATGGCGAGCCAGCGGGGCGAGCAGGTCATAGTAGGCGGCGATATCGAAACGCTTGCCGCCCAGATGATGATAGGGACGTGCGCCGGAAGCGCCGATATATTCGTCGAACGGCGGTTCGGTCGCCAGCTCGCGCAGCACAGTGTGCGCCGGCTGGTTGATCGTTTCGGTGAACTGGCAGGCCGCCATGCCGCCCGGGCGCACGCGGCGCAGCATGGCCGGAATCACCTCGCGGTGGTTCGGCACCCATTGCAGGCAGGCATTGGAGAAAACGACATCGAAATCGGGCGGCAATTCGTCGAGGTCGGCCGCGTCAAGCACCTCGAAGGTCATATCCGGGTGCTCGGCCCGCGCCGCCTCGATCATCTCCGCGGACGAATCGATGCCGAGGATGTCAGCCTCGGGATATCGCGCCTTGAGCTGCGCCGTGCTATTGCCCGGGCCACAGCCGATATCAAGCGCTCGACGCACGCCGTCGGCCGGCATTCGCGAGCACAGGTCGCGGCTCGGCTGCGTGCGTTGGTCGGAGAATCTCAGATATTGCTTGGCGTCCCATGCGAAGGTCATGGCATCCATCATAGCCTTGCAGCGAATCGTTCCCAATAGGAAAAGTGCGAAGAAACGAACCGTTCCGCACAATCGCACATATCGTATTTCGCAATGGTTCCAATGCCTCCGTACATACGTATGTTCGTTTCGGAATATCGCAGCTTCGCACTTTTCTTATTGGGAACGATTCGCTGTAAGCTGGGGTCGATGACAAACCGGTTCGAGGAGGAATGACATGGTCGATACCAACGGCAAACGTGTGGCAATCGTCACGGGCAGCGCGCTGGGGCTCGGATATGAACTCGCGCGTCAATTGATCGGCAAGGGCTGGTTCGTCGCCGGCGTCGATTTCAACGCGGAGCGCCAAGCCGAGCTGGAACGCGAGTTCGGGACCGACGCATATAAGGCATATGTCGGCGATGTCTCCGACGAGGCCTTCGTCGGGGAATCCGTGTCCGACGTCGCCAAGCGGGGCCATGTCGACCTCTTGATCAACAACGCGGGCCAGCCGAGTTTCAAAGCGCCGACGGACTACGAGGCCGCCGATATCGACCGCTGCCTCAAGGGACTCAAGGGCATGGTGCTTTTCAGCGTGGCCGTGCTCCGGGCCACGGGCGAGCGGGATGTCAAGATCGCCAACGTGATGAGCACCGCGGCCACGCGCGGCAATGCCGGCGAAAGCGTGTATTGCGCGACCAAGTGGGGCGAGAAGGGATATACGAAGAGCCTGCAGGCGGCATACAAGGGCACGAGCGTGCATGTCGTCGGTGTTTATCCCGGCGGCATCGACACGGCGTTTTATCGTGACAGCCGCGATTACGTCTCCGAGGAGAAGCAGGCGACGTTCATGCGCGCCGACCAGCTCGCCGAGGTGGTCCTCTTCAATCTCGTCAACGACGCCAACCTCACCGTCAGCGACATCGAGATCAACCGCAACAGCTGACGGATATCAAGGCGCGCCGCCATATGGACGCCAAGCCGCACGCGTCCATATGGCGGTACGCCCACGGGCGAAAATCCTCCGAATGACCAGACGGGGGAGAAGAATGGGCCGGTCCATTTCGGGGAAGTGAGAGGAATAGACATGGGACTGACCCGCAAACAGAAGATCATGGTGTGCGTGCTGGTGTTTGGCGCATTCGTGACCATGCTCAACCAGACGGTCGTGGCGCCCGCCCAGCCGTCCATCATGCGTGAGATGGGCATCGACACCACGCTCGTGCAGTGGCTGACCACCGGATTCACTCTCGTCAACGCGATCGTCATCCCGATCGCCGCGTTCATCTCCGATCGTTTCCGCACGCGCGCGATTTACCTGACCTGCATGGGGATCTTCCTCGCCGGCACCATCGTGTGCGCGCTGGCGCCGAACTTCCCGCTGCTGCTGGTCGGGCGCCTCGTGCAGGCTGCCAGCGTGGGCGTGCTCATGCCGATGACGATGACCGTGATGATGCTCATGTTCCCCGTCTCCCAGCGTGGCAGCGCCATGGGCCTGTTCGGCGTCGTCCTCGCCTTCGCGCCCGCCATCGGCCCCTCCCTGTCCGGCGTCGTCATCGACCATTCCAGCTGGCGCGTCATGTTCTGGATCGTGACGGTGCTCGTTGTGCTGTCCATCATCGCGGGCGTCTTCTTCATGGGCAATGTCGGCGAACGACGCGATACGACGCGTCTTGATCCGCTGTCCGTCATCCTGTCGACCGTCGGCTTCGGCGGTCTGCTCTACGGTTGCTCGTCCATCGGCGGCGCGTCCTTCGCCTGGTGGGATGTCGTCATTGCGATTGTAGGCGCCGTGGCCATCGTGCTTTTCGCGCTGCGCCAGCTCAAATCCGCCACGCCTATGCTTCAGGTGCGCGTGCTCGCCAACCGTCGCTTCCTCATCAGCACGATCATCGGCATGGTCGTGCAGGCCGCGCTGCTCGCCGGTGGCGTCCTTATGCCGATCTACCTGCAATCCCTGCGCGGCTTCTCCGCCACCGTCTCCGGCCTGGTGCTGCTGCCCGGTGCGCTGCTGCTCGGCGTGCTCGGCCCCGTCACCGGCCGCCTGTTCGACAAGCATGGTCCGCGCGCCCTGTCGATCTCCGGCATCACGATCCTGACCATCGCCTCGCTCGGCTTCGCGTTCCTGACCGACGTGACGCCGCTGGCGCTGATCATCGTGCTCTACACCGTGCGCATGGCCTCCATCGGCCTGATCAATATGCCGATCATGACCTGGGGCATGAATGCGCTCGACAATTCGCTGATGAACCACGGCACGTCGGTCAACAACACACTGCGCCAGGTCGCCGGTTCCCTCGGCACCGCCGTGCTCGTCTCCGTCTCCGCCATCGCCACCAATCTCGCGGTTTCCGGCGGGCTGGACTCGCGCCATGCGAATATCATCGGCATCGACTGGGCCTTCGGCGTGAGCACGGTGCTGGCCGTCGTGGCCCTCGCACTCACCGTCGCCTTCGTGCGCCAGCGCGCCAAGGGCGAGACGACCAGCGAGGTCGAGGATCAGCGTCGTTCGGTGCTTGAAACCGTGATGCGCCGCGACGTGTATACGCTGCCCGCCGACGCCACGATGGTCGACGCGATGCGCCTGCTGGTCGACAAGGGCATTTCGGCCGCGCCCATCGTCGACGCCGAGGATCGTCCGGTCGGCTTCATCTCCGATGGCGACATCATGCGCTATCTGTCCAAGCGCGGCGACAGCATGCTCGACCCCGCGGCGCTGACGATGATTCCCACCTCGCAGGACGCCGACTTTTCGCAGCGCCTCGCCAAACTGTCTCGTTTGAAGGTCTCCGACGTCGCCACGCGCGGCATCATCGGCGTTGACATCCATGACGACCTGACCGAGGTGTGCCGTGTGCTCGGCGAAAACCATCTGAAGAAGGTGCCGGTGCTGGAGGACGGCCGCGTCGTCGGCGTCATCAACCGTTCCAACATCACCCAGTATTCGATGAGGGAGTATCTCGACCACGCCGCGTGAGATGCGCGCCGTGCTGCGTGGGAGGGTCGGACTGTTCGGGCATGATGGTGCGCATGACTGAGAACGAAGAGACGGCGGAGCGCGGCGTGCGCATGGGACGCCCGGCGCGAGCCGGGCTGCTGGCGGCGATGGTGTTCCTCGTGGCCATGAACCTGCGCCCCGCGATTGTGGCGGTCGGACCGCTGCTGGAGAGCCTGGGGCGCGACCTCGGCTGGGGCGAGTCCGCGCAGGGCCTTTTGGCGGCATTGCCGCTGCTGGCCTTCGCCGCGATGAGTCCGCTGGTGCGGTTCATCACCGCGCGCATCGGCGAGGACGCCGCCGTGCTGCTTGCCCTGGTGTTCATCGCCGCCGGTGCGCTGCTGCGCTCGGCCGGCGGGTCGGCGGTGGTATGGGTCGGCACCTTGGTCGTCGGATGTGCCATCGCGGTGGGCAATGTGCTCGTGCCTGCCATCGTCAAACGCGATTACGCCGGCCATGTCTCGGTGGCCACGGGCGTCTATTCCGGCTGCATCACCGCCGGTTCCGCCATCGCCAGCCTTACCGCCGCGTCGATGGCCGCGCATTGGGGCGGCTGGCGCGCGGCCTTGGCCTTCTGGGCCGTGCCGGCGCTGGTCGTCGCCGTGCTATGGGGCTGCCGCATTGCGGCGAAGCGACGCATGGCCCGCGGCGACGAGGGTGTTGGGGATGGGGCGGAGACGATTGCTTCGCCGGCTGTCTCCTCAGCTGAAACGATCCAGTCCGGCGAGCCGTCCCGTGAGGGGAACGATGTGGCTCCGGCGCGCGCCGGACGCGGGGCCTCGCAAGCCGAACTCGGCGATATGTCCGTTCCCGACTCCGCACCCACGCCGCTCTGGCGCCGCCCGATGACCTGGTGGGTGACGGCCTTCATGGGCCTGCAATCCGCCGCCTTCTACACGATGTCGAACTGGCTGCCCTCGGTGGCCTCATCCATAGGATTCGACGAAGGCTCCGCGGGCCGGCAGCTCTTCGTCTTCCAGGTCATCGGCGTGTTCTCCGGACTGTTGATCCCGCGTCTGATGAACGTGCGCGGCAACCAGATCGTCGCCGCCCTCGTCGCAAGCCTGCCGATGGTGGTCGCGGGCCTCGGCTGGATCATCGTGCCGAGCCTGTCGATGCTCTGGGCCGTGATCGGCGGCTGCGGGCAAGGCGCCGCGCTCGTCGTCGCGTTGGCGCTGATCGCCATGCGCGGACGCACCCAGACCGAAACCGTCGCCCTGTCGGGCATCGCGCAATCCCTGGGATATCTGCTCGCCTCCATCGGCCCGTCCCTCTTTGGCGTGCTGGCCGAGCATACGGGCGGATTCCTCGCTCCGCTGGTGTTCTTCACCGCGCTGGCCGCCATGCAATGCGCCGTCGCGTTCCGCGTCGGACGGGACGCCTGAATATCGCCGAATATCGCGGATGATTCGCCATATATGGAACACCGCCCATGTCTTTCGAGACATAGGCGGCGTTCATTTCACTTAGGGAACCTAAGCGACGTATGCGCGCAGGCAAACGTCAGGCCTCCGGCTCGCCTTCCTTCAGCGCCGGCGCAAGCGTGCCAGCCAGCGGCGCCTCGCCCGGGCGGGCCAACGGGCCGACCAATTCATGCGCCATATAGGGTTCCTCCAGCCAAGCGACGTCCTCGGGCGTCAGACGCACGTCCAGCGCGTTCACCGCGTCATCCACGCGCTCGGGGCGAGAACAGCCGACGATCGGTGCGGTCACTCCCTTCGCCCAGTGCCAGGCGAGCGCCACATCGGCCATCGGCACGCCAAGACGCTCGGCAAGGGCCGCCACGCGCTCGACCACCGGCATATCCTGCGCGCGGGCCGCGTCGTATTTCGCACGCATCGTGCCATCCGTCGTGCCGCGCTTCGAATCCGAATCCCAATTCGGCCGCG
The DNA here is from genome assembly GCF_056355835.1 of Bifidobacterium sp. LH_730. Classification (NCBI taxonomy): domain Bacteria; kingdom Bacillati; phylum Actinomycetota; class Actinomycetes; order Bifidobacteriales; family Bifidobacteriaceae; genus Bifidobacterium; species Bifidobacterium sp. LH_730. The sequence goes on along the minus strand of NZ_JBKETB010000003.1, from coordinate 279,379 downwards.
TCAGATGCCCCGACGCCAGCGGCGAATACGGCGTCAGCGCCACGTCATACTGGCGGCACACGGGAATCATCTCGCGCTCATCCTCGCGGTAGAGCAGGTTGTAATGCAACTGCATCGAGGTGAACTTGGTCCAGCCGTTCGCCTCGGCCGCGGCCTGCATATTGTGGAACTGGTAGGCATACATCGCGCTTGCGCCGAGCGCGCGCACCTTGCCGGCCTTGACCAGCGCATCCAACGCCGCCATCGTCTCCTCGACCGGGGTGTCGTAGTCGAAGCGGTGGATGATGTAGAGGTCGAGGTAGTCGGTGCCGAGGCGCGTGAGCGTGCCGTCGATCTCGCGAGCGATGGCCTCGGGGGAGAGGCGCCCCTCGTTGAAATACACCTTGCTGGCCAGCACCACTTTGTCGCGGGGAATGGCGAGGTTCTTGAGCGCCTGGCCGATGTATTCCTCCGAGGTGCCGAAGGCATAGCAGTTGGCCGTATCGATGAAGTTGACGCCGTGTTCGAAGGCGCGGGCGATCACGCGCTCGGTGCCTTCCTCGTCGATCGTCCATTGGTGGAAGTCCGGCGAGGCCTTGCCGAAGCTCATGCCGCCCAGGCACACCTTCGATACCTCGATGCCGGAGTGGCCCAGCGGTGCGTACTGCATATCGGTCATGTCATGCTCCTTTGACGATGGCGTGGCAGATGGTTGCGTTCCAATCTACTGTGTTCGTGGGGGTGGTTTCCAATGCGGCGCTGATATTCCGTGCCATGCGCGGGGTGCATAGGACGGGCCAAGGCCATCCCGTTTTCGTCGGTCCGGGTATCGTGGCCGTGTGATTGTGCTGAGTACGATGGTTTGGGCAACATTTCCGGCAGGGAACAGGGAGTAGGGAGCGGCGGCGATGACCGATGTGAAATCCGAATACGACGATCCCGGGTTCTTCGACGAATACGCGAAGATGTCGCGCAGCCAGGGCGGGTTGCAGGCCGCGGGGGAGTGGCGTCAGTTGGAGCCGATGCTGCCGGATTTTCGTGGCGCGGATGTGTTGGACTTGGGCTGCGGATATGGCTGGCATTGCCGGTATGCGGCTGACCACGGAGCCGCGCATGTGCTCGGGATCGACGCCAGCGAGCGGATGCTTGACGAGGCACGTCGCCGCAACCCGGGAGCGTCAATCGATTACCGCCGCTGCGCCATCGAGGACTACGACTATCCCGAATCGATGTGGGATTGCGTAATATCCAACCTCGCCCTGCATTATGTGGCTGATCTGGACGCCGTGTATCGGCTGATCCACCGCACGCTCAAACCCGGCGGCGTGTTCGTGATGAACATCGAGCACCCATCCTTCACCGCCGGCGTCGGCCAGGATTGGGTCTACGACGCGGCCGGCCGTCCCGACCATTGGCCAATCGACGACTATTACCGCCCCGGCCCGCGCGTCACGCACTTCCTCGGCTGCGAGGTCGTCAAACAGCACCACACCCTGACCCAGATCCTGGGCGGCCTGCTGAAGGCCGGTTTCCGTCTCGACGCCATCGAGGAAGCCGAACCGCCCGCGTCCATGCTCGACCAACCCGGTATGCTCGATGAACTGCGCCGTCCGATGATGCTCCTCGTCAAAGCGGTCGCGGTGGACTGACGAAGCGGGGGCAACGCGGCAAAGCGGTCAGAGTGACGGGCATGAGCCCAACCCGCCCATCACCCCGACCCGGCTCAGCGTGCGCGCTTCTTGCGCAGGCCTAGCGCGGCGAACACGAAGAAGACCGCGACGAACAGCCATATCACGGCAAGATCGCCGGCGATGCGGTCGAATCCGGCGCCACGCAGCATCACGTCGCGCAACGCGTCCACGCCGTAGGTCAGCGGCATGACCTTGCCCAACGCCTGCATCCATGTGGGCGTGCCTGCCAGATCGAACATGCCGCACAGCAGGATCTGCGGGACGACGAAGAGCAGGATCAATTGGATGACTTGGAAGGCGCTGCGGGCCAAACGGGAGACCAGCAGGCCGAGCGTCACCGAAACCAATGCCATCGACACGGTCGTCAGCACCACCCATCCGACCGATCCCTCGTTCGGAAAACCGATGAACGTCAGCGCCACCCACAGGATCACCGCCGACTGCACGGCCGCCAGCAGCCCATAGGCGAGCACATAGCCGCCGAGAATCTGGAAGGGTTTGACCGGTGTGGCCAGAAAACGCTCCATCGTGCCGTTCGTGCGCTCGGTGACCAGCGACATGCCCGACGTGATGAAGGTGAAGGCGAAGAGGAACACGCCGATGAACACGGGGCCGTAATAGTCGAACATCTTCCAATCCTCGCTGCCATGCAGATAGGCGGTGTCGATGTCATCGATCGGTGAGGCGGAGGCGAGGTCGGTGTCCAGGTCAAGATCCAGCGAAGGTGCCGCGCCGGCCGGGGCTCCGGGCATGGTCGCCAGCAGCTTGGAGACCTGCGCCATCTGGTCCTTGATCTGTTGCTGGGCGTTCTCGGCTGAATCCTGACGCAGCTCGGCGAGCGCCTTGGTGGCCGCGGACGCCACGGCGGCGGTTTTCGTCGCATCGCTGCCCTCGGCGGTGATCAGCAGGGTTTTGTCGTCTTTCATGGACAGTGCGGCGTCGATCTCGTCATCGGCCAGCAGACGGTCGGCCTCGGCTTGGTCGGTGACGCGCACCTCGGCCTCCTGACGTTCCAACTGGGTCACATAGGCGTCCGGCAGCGAGACGGCGGCGATCCTGGGGTCGGTGGTGTCGGCGCCCAGCAGCACCGACAGCAGCCACAGCACCACCAGTGGGGCGACGAAGAGCAGCGCCAGCGTGCGCTTGTCGTGGGCGAATTGCAGTAGGATGCGTCGTGCGACGGCGAACAGTCCGGTCATATCAGGCCTCCTTCGTGGTGTCGGTGTTCTCTGCGGCGTCGGGGTCGGTGCCGGTGCCGGCATTATTCGCGCCTGTCAGCGTGAGGAACGCTTCCTCCAGATCCATGGCGCCGGTGCGCTCCAGGATCCGCGCGGGGGCGTCTGCCGCGACGATATGGCCGTGGTTGAGCATGGCGATGCGGTCGCAGCGCGCGGCTTCGTCCATCACATGCGTGGTGACCAGCAGCGTCGTGCCCTCAGCCGCCATGCCGCGGAAGGCGCGCCAAATGCGCTGTCGGTGATCGGGGTCGAGCCCGACGGTCGGCTCGTCGAGCACCATCAGCTCCGGTTCGTGCAGCATCGCCACGCCAAGCGACAGGCGGCGTTTCATGCCTCCGGAATATGACGACACGAGCTTCCCGCGATGCTCGGTGAGACGTCCGAAGGCCAGCGCCTCCTCGACACGGGCGTCGAGCGCCTTGCCGCGCATGCCGTTCATCGCGCCGAAGAAACGCAGGTTCTCCTCGGCCGTGATGTCGTCGTACAGTGCTTCGTCCTGCGGCATATAGCCGATGCGACGGCGGATATGCGGATATGGCGCTTTCTCGCCGAGCACGCGCACGGTGCCGCTTGTCGGCGTGATATTGCCCATCACCAGATTCACCATCGTGGTCTTGCCCGCGCCGGAGGGGCCCAGCAGGCACAGGATCGCGCCGCGCGGCACCGTCAGATTCACATGGTCGAGCACCATGCGGCGGTCGTCCTTGAACGGGGTGCGTGTGCCGTATGCGCGGCATACGTCGTCGAATGTGATCGCCGGCGCGGCGGTGCCACGGCCCTCGTTGGCGGGGGTCGTTCTCGATGTCTCGCCGCGGTCTGCGGTGGGACTGTCATCATGTTGCCGCATCGATATTCCTCCTTGGCTTTCGTGGCGCCGTCTCTTCGAGCCCATGCGGATGCGCTGGGCGCTGGATTCCGCGACCGATGCTACCCTTGCCTGCACAGGGACGAAATGGCCATTTCGATGCCATCCGGCCAGTGGATTCGTTGGGCGACGCCCCGGGAGGTGCGTATGAGGGAACAATCGTCGGCCGCGCCGCGCGTCGGTGCGCCGGAACGGCTACGCGCGGCATTCTGGAGATTGCTGGAGAAACGTCCCCTCGCCTCGATCACGGTGCGTGATCTGGTTCGTGAGGCCGGCGTCAATAAGAACGCCTTCTACTATCACTACGCCAACCTCGATGATCTGGCCCGTGATGCCGTCGAGGAAAGCCTGCCGCGCGAGGCGATGATGAACGTGCTTTCGCGATTCATGGGGAGGCGGGCAGCCGGTTGGTCAAACGATTCAAGCGATGCACAAGGCGGGGTCAACACGCCATTCCCCGGAATGGTATCTCCGGTGGCGTCATCCGCGGATATCGGAACGGATATGGCGGCCGGACTGGATCTTGCCCGCTATCGAACGCAGGTCAAGCATCTGTCGCTGGCGATGGGACCCCATGGCTCGCCCGCACTGCAATCCTTGCTGCGAGCCTCGGCACTTGATGCCTGGTGCTGCGTCATGGGTCTGGATCCCGCGACGTTGGGCCCACAATCCCGTCTCGCCGTCGCATTCTTCATTGGAGGCATCATGGGTATGCTCTCCGATGAACGCGTCGAACTACTCGGCCCCAACGGAGAACTGCCTTTCGCCAATCCTTTCATCCGTCGTCTGATCAAGGTCCTGCCTCCGGTGCTTCTCGACACCCTCGCCGCCGACCATGACGAAGCTCGTGCCGCCTCGCCCACGTATAACGTTTGACGCATATCCGTTCCGATGCTGGCATCTGTCTTGAGCTTCCGTTCCTAAGCCCTTAGCTACATTTATTCGATTATCTGTAGCTAAGCAGGTCATCAAGCTACATGTAATGGAACGTTTGTCGCGTAATGATCCCCATCGGATTTCTGGGGTCGACGATTTTCTGGGATATGATGAGATTGGAACGACAACGGATGGGAGGCATATGATGTCGGTTGTCGAGAAGCCAGAGCTGGATCCGCAGACCATCACCCGCATTGCCTTGCCGATAGCGCGTAAATACGGGGTCGAAGAGCTGTATCTCTTCGGTTCCATGGCACGTGATGAGGCTCGCGAGGATTCCGATGTCGATTTCATTTATCGCCTTCCCGCAACCGATTCGCAACGCTCCCGCACGGTTCGTGGATTGCGCAACGATCTATGCAAGGCTTTGGGACGTGACGTTGATTTAACTCGAAAGAGCTATGTCACCAATGCCATCGATTCCGACCCGTTGGCCGAATTGCAGCGTCGCGCCTTTGTGCGCAACCTCGGTAAATATCCGATGTATCGGATCGTGTGAGGTGCTGGCATGGGAGACGAGATTAATCTTTCGGAGCGCGATGAAGTGCATGTGCTGGCCATCGTGCGCTATTTGGTTAAAGCCCGTTCGTTCATCGAGCACATGTCGATAGAAGAGTTCATGGCGGACGAGAAAACGCAGTTGGCAACGGCTATGGCAGTTGCGCAGGCCGGCGAACACGTGAAAAACTGTCCAAGCAATTTCGAGCTATGGAATCGGATACCGAATGGAAGGCAATCGCAGGTATGCGGGATTGGCTAGTGCATGCGTATGACGAGACTGATTTCGAGGAATTGTATCGGTCTGTGAACATCGATTCCCAGGCAGTGCTGGATGTTCTTAAACCGTACATCGATGTCACGGAATTGGAAGAACCTGCCCCGGTGATTTCTTTTGATGACCTGCCGAAACTTGGTCAATAGCTGAGCTATAGAAGGCTTACTGGGCTGTAGTCCTAGTTCCATCCATGCCGTCGCGTTCTTTGAAATGGACTGCTAATGGTTTTCTGAAGTGTTTGGATTTGCTTCCGTATGCGGTTGAGCATACGGAAGCAAATGTGCGTCAAATCAGGAGATATCCGCATGCAACGGCGGCGACCGGCGCGATGACTGCGGCCGCCAGGTAGCCGCAGGCCGTCGGCCAGCGCCGTTGCCGGGTCAAGGTCACCATTTCGTTGATTGCGGTCGAGAAGGTCGAGAAGCCGCCGAGCAGGCCGGTCGCCAGCAGAAGATGCCACGGGTCGGGAACCGTGGCGCTGGCATAGAGCGCCGCGACGGCGCCGGCTGCGAAACCGGCCGTCACGTTGATCGCGAATGTGGACAGCGGGAAGACGTGCTTCCAATGCGCCTTGATCCAGGTGTCGCAGACGTACCGCAGCGATGCGCCGAATCCGCCGCATAGGCAGACGGCGAGGGGAATCAACATGCTCATCGTGCCGCCTCCTTGCCATCGCGGGAGCTGCTTCCTTGGGTGCCGTCGTCAGTTGCGTCGTTGATGCGACATTCCCGCCACCGCGCCAGACGCAGCCCGACGATCACGCCGATCCATGCCAGCAGCAGGCCGCAGGCGAAGGTCAGCAGACAATAGACGAGCGCACCGCCGGCGGCGCCGTCTCTCACCGAGGTGAATTCCTCCAATGCCAGCGTGGACATGGTGGACAGGCCTCCGCACAGTCCCATGCCCAGGCCTCGGCTGACGTGCTCCTTGCGTTGCGCGGGCAACCATCGCGCGCCCGACAGGTAGGCGGTCAGGCCTGCGTAGGCGCATGCCGCCAGCATATTCGCAATGAAGGTGCCGATGTGAAATGCGCTGGGTTCGCCGGGCAAACCGAACGCGGGCGGCGTTGACAGGGCGTATCGCAGCGCCGTGCCAAACGCGCCGCCCACGAACACCACGCAGAGGATGTCGATGCGGATGAGATGACGCGGCCGTGCGGTCGCAGAGGATTCATTCATGATCCACGGACTCTTTCCGGGCGATGCCGGAACGGGAGGAGAAGAACGACAGTCCTGCCCGTGCCCGGGCATACTCGCCCCAAGGAATCGGGTAGGAACTATCAGCGGATGCGGTTCGGAAGGACGTCACCTTCCCGGCGGGTTCCATCGCCATGCCAACAGCATACTCATACGCGAGACGTCTGGTGACGTATCCTTGAATGAGCGCGAGGCGGAAGGAGGCGAGATGGTGCCCATCGAGGATGTGTATCGGCAGATCGGGCGGTTCGCCTCCGAATTCGGCGCGAAGCGCGTGCTGCTCTTCGGCTCGCGCGCGCGGGGCGAGAATCGCCCGACCAGCGACATCGACCTCGCCGTCGAGGGATGCCGCGATTTCGACGGACTTTATGACAAGCTGCAGAACGACCTGTGGTCGTTGCTGGACATTGATGTGATCAACCTCGACGGGCCGGTCTCCGAGGAATTGCGCGCGCAGATCGAGCGCGATGGAAAGGTGCTGTATGAAAAAGTATGAGAACTACGCCTCCGCGTTGAGGACGCTTGAACAAGCTCCGCATCAAGACCTTGATAACGAATTCGTGCAAAGCGGCATCGTGGATAAGTTCGCATTGCAGTTCGAGTTGGGGTGGAAATTGCTCAAGGCGCTGCTCGCCTACGAAGGCGACCCGGTGTCCGCGTCCGGCTCACCGCGCGACGTGCTCAAGACCGCGCACAAATACTACGATTTCATGGACGAGGAATATTGGTTGCGCATGCTGCACGACCGTAACGATTCCGCGCATGTCTATGACGGCGAGCACATGAAGCGGCTCGTTGCAACCATCATCGACGACTACATCCCCGAGTTTCGCCGGGTGCGGGATGGCTTGGTCCACCGCTACGGCGACATGCTCGGGGAGTGAGGTCGGTCGTGCGTCTACCGTCGTTCGCCTTCCCCGGGCACCGGTGTCCGAGTGCCGGCCAGAGGCGTTTCGCCGGGACGTGCGAGCGGACCGACGAGCTCATGGGCGGTGTCGATGGAATTCGCGCTGCCTTCGTCAGCAAATCGAACCCGGTGTGTGAGACTAGTTCGGTTGCCATGTCATTCCCTCGTCAGTTGCTTGCGTCTGACTTGGCGTAGATAGTCTCGTCTGAAGCCACGGGGCGAACCAAAGAAACGTCTATCGGTGGCGGTTTGCTTTCCTACGTCATATTTGCGCGCGGTCAGTTCGAGCGTGCAGATGAAATCGGCGGCCTGAGCGAGCCGATACTGCTCCGGCGACTCACTTCGATACAGCACTGCTTGGCGGGACAGAGTGTATTGCATCGCGCCACGCACCGCGCCGCTGACCAGCTCCTGCCCGCCGTCCTGCAGACTTCCCTCGTATGCGTTGAGCATTGTCCTTAATTCGCGGTTCTGGTCATGGAGAACTAAGGTGAGGCCGTAGAATTCGGATTCGGTGCCGGGCTCGCCGGATTCGTCGATGAAGATGCTCAGCTCCTCCATGGCCCCTCCCGCCGTAAAGAAAAAGCCGGGGAGCGACCCCGGCTGTGTCGTGGCTCTTCCCCTCGACTGCTGAGGATCTACCCCAGGTTGCCAGCGGTTTCCCGCCAGTTTCGGAGATCTACTTTCGCTGATCAGTGGGTTTGACTATACCACGCGGAACGGATTGCCTTCGCTGTGAGCATGGTCGAAACGAAGTTGTGAGACTGCGAGAGGCGGCCGTCACTCCATCCTCGATGAACCATGTGCCCAGTCCCAGCTTCGGGATGCGAACGCCGTTGGATAGTTCATAGGTTTCCTATGCGGTCATGACGTTCTCCTTGGTGATGTTGATGGATTGTCGGTAGTGATGGAATATCGGACAAATCAGTTATTTCGTGGCGTCGAGCCGCACGGACAGCACGATGCAGACGACCAGTAGCGCGGCGGTGGCGAGGAAGCTCGCCCGCATCGCGCCGATGAACGAGGGCATTGACACGACCAATGTGCCGAACACTGCCACGCCAAGGGTCGCTCCGACCTGACGCATCGTGTTGAACAACGCTCCCGCGATGCCGGAGCGTTCGGCGGGCACACAGCGCAGCACCAGCGCGGAGACGGGCGGCGTGACGAAGGAGCATCCCAGACCGACGAGAGCGACCAGCACGGTGATGGCCCACACATCGAGCGTGCCGCCGAGCAAGGCCAACGCGGCCAATCCCACGGTCATGCCGGCCAATCCGCCGAGCACCGGCACGCGGGTGCCGAATTTCGCCGCTACGCCGGGCGAGCCGAGGTTGCCCACCATGCCGGCGAAGGCGGAGGGGATGAATGCCAGTCCGGCGATGATCGGGGAGGCGCCGAGTTCGTTCTGCAGCAGGCTGGTGATGAGAAACACCATGCCGTACCAGGCGATCATGAACACCAATCCGATGAACAGCGACACCTTCATATCGCGCGGCGCCAGGGTGTCCAACGGCATCATCGGATGCTCGCCACGGCGCTGGACCATGACGAACGCCGCGAGGAACACGATGCCAAGCGCCAGCATCGCAATGACCAGCGGCGAAGAGAAGCCCAGTTCGCCGCCTTCGATCAGTCCCGCGACCAGTCCGGCCAGACCGAGCGCCGCGCAGATCTGGCCGGCCCAATCGAAGGGCGCGGGGCGTCGCGGCGAGGTTCGCAAGCGTGGCAGCAGCGCCAGGATGAGCACGCACGCGGGGATATTGATCGCGAAGACCAGGCTCCAGTGGATCGGCGTGAGGAAGCCGCCCAGAATCGGCCCCATCACGGCGGCGATCGTGCCGCCGAAGCCCCACCAGCCGAGCGCCTGTCCCTGCTCAACCGGGTCGGGGTAGTTCTCGCGGATCACGCTCATCGAGGCAGGCAGCAGCGCCGCCGCGCCCACGCCCATGAGGGCCCGGCCCGCCACCAGCATCGGCATGGAGACGGCGAAGGTGCAGATAATCGAACTGATGAGGAACAGTGCCGCGCCCGCGGCGAACACGCGTTTGGCACCGAACCGGTCCGCCAGATTGCCCGCGCCCAACAACAGCGCGGCGAACGGCAACGTATACCCATCGACCACCCATTGCAGATCCGATATGCCGCCGCCGAGCTGCTCTCCGATGGTCGGCAGCGCGAGGTTCACGATCAGCACGTCGAGACAGCTTAAAAAGAACGCGGTCGACGCCGCGACCACGGGGATGCGCGAGGTGCGCTCTGTGGGACGGGACGCTGGCGAAGTGTCTGATATCGGCGGCATGCGGAACCTTTCGGATGCGTTGTGTTTGCGATGGCGGCTGCCATCATATGAAGGCGAATCGTCGCCCGCCAATGTTCGCCGGGGAATGCTTGCCATGCCCCAAAGGCATGATATTGCGTGAAACTGCCATATGATGGATGGAGTTTCAGAAGACATCGCGCCATATGTGAAAGCAATCCATGGTTCCGCAAAACCGGTGCGAAAGAGAGGAGGGAACGATGCCGGGCAAAACCAACGGGGGAGTGCTGGACCTGCGCGTGCTGCGGTATTTCATCGCCGTGGCGGAGGAGGGCAACATCACCTGGGCCGCGGAATTGCTGCGAATCTCGCAGCCGACGTTGTCGCGTCAGATGCGTGCCATGGAACAGGCGCTCGGCGTGACGCTGTTCCGTCGCGGCTCCCACGAGATCACGCTGACGGATGAAGGCCGGATGCTGCTTGAGCGCGCCCGCACCATGGTCGCCTTGGCGGACAAAACCGAACGCGACCTGCATGAGTCGAACGGCGCGTTGTCGGGCACCATCACCTTGGGATGCGGCGAAAGCAGAAGCCTGCCTCGTCTGTTCGAGCGCATGCGGGACTTCCGCGCCGCGCACCCACAGGTGGTCTTCGACGTGTTCACCCTGACCGCCGACGTATCCAAGGAGCGGCTCGACCAGGGGTTGCTCGACCTCGCGGTGCTCGTCGAGCCCGTGGCCGTGGAACGATACGACTATCTGCGTCTGCCCGAGCGCGACGTATGGGGAGTGACGGTCCGCGCCGACGATCCCCTTGCGCAAGGCGACAGGACGGCCGTCACGCCCGCCGATCTGGCAGGAAGGGATCTCATCGTGCCGGCCCGCCCCGAGGTGCGGCGCGAGGTGATGACTTGGCTGGGGCGCGCTGCCCGCCAAGCGCGCGTCGCCGGCACCTGTAACCTGACGCTCAACGGCACCAAGATGGTGCGCGCCGGCTTGGGCGTGCGCATCGGCTTCAACGTGGGCGAAGGCGCTCCCGACGTGCGGTTCCTGCCCCTCGATCCTCCCATCGAAACCCAGACCCTGCTCGCTTGGCGCAAGGGCCGCTCGCTCGCTCCCGCCGCCCAGTCCTTCGTCGATTTCCTGCGCTCGGGCGAATGATATGACGAGGGGAACTGGCATGCGGATACGGGAGTATCGTTCGGACGATTGTGCGGCGATGGAACGGCTGTTCAGGGACACGGTGCGCACAGTGAATGCGGCGGACTATCGGGCCGAACAGCTCGAGGCGTGGGCCGGCGGGCCGATTGACCGGGAAGCGTGGAACATCAGGTTTCTGCGCACGCACACCCTCGTGGCCATGGGATCTGATGAGACCGTGGAGCCGGATGGGGCTTTGAGACCGGACCGTGCCGTCATCGGCTTTGGCAACATCGATGACTCCGGATACCTCGACATGCTCTACGTGCACCGTGGCCACCAGCGCGAGGGCGTGGGCTCGGCTCTATGCGACGCCTTGGAAGCGTTCGCTTTCTCCCAAGGCGCACCGTGCGTCGAGACGCATGCCTCGCTCACCGCGCGTCCGTTCTTCGAACAGCGTGGCTACGTCGCCGTGCGCGAACAACAGGTGATTCGGCATGGCGTGGCGTTGCCGAATGTCGTTATGCGCCGGGCGTTCGCATCGAGACTGTGAATGGGTGAGAATCGTCGGTTTCCTTGGTTTTCAGGTGTGTATCGTGTCTTGCGTTGTCTGTCGGTGGCGTCGAAATCAAACGCAACGGCTGACCCGCGCCATATAGCCGATGCTCCTACGTCGAGCGATGGCAGCCCAAGGACTTCCTTGTCGCGTTCCGCATGTGGCAGCGTAATCTCGCCCGAATACCACGCCTATTGGGACGCCGCTGGAACGTGTTTCAGGGGGATGGGCTATGTTGACTGCGCACGGAACGATTCTCAATAAGGATGTGTGAGTGCCGTCATGAGCGAATCGAACATTTTAAATATCAAAAGGCTGGCGTTATGCCATTTCTTGATATGTGCGTTTGTTCATTTTCTTGCGTATGGTGCGCACGCTGATAGCGGACGATAATTCTGTGCGCACTCCAGGCAGTCCGAGGGCTCTCGGCGCAATCGCACCGGGAGCCCCATAGTGTCGACTAGTTGGCCGCCTCGTCGCGCTCGTCGGCGTGCACGTCGAAGTTGGCGATGAGGAAGTCGGCCACGCCCGGCGCGTCCGGGTCGTGCGCGCCCCTGCCGGTGTCGAGCCCGCGCATGCGATTCATCTCCTCATCCGTCAGCTCGAAGTCGAAGACCTCCATATTGCTCTTGATGCGCGCCGGATTCGAGGACTTGGGGAAGACGATCGCGCCCTCCTGCAGCTCGAAGCGCAGGATGGTCTGGCCCGCGTCCTTGCCGTGGGCGGCGGCGATGTCCGCGACCACCGGATCGGCGAGCAGATCGACGTTGCCCTGGCCCAGCGGCCCCCAGGCCTCCAGCGTGACGTTCGCGGCGGCCATGATCTCGCGGATCGGATGCTGCTGGAAATACGGGTTGAACTCGACCTGGTTGACCGAAGGCATCGTGTCGAACCGCGGCACGAAGCTGTTCCATATGGCCGGGGTCATGTTGCTCACACCGATGGAGCGGATGCGGCCGGCTTCCTTCGCCTCCTCCATCGCCCGCCATGCGCCGGGCACGTCGCCGTAGGGCTGATGGATCAGATAGAGGTCGATGTAGTCGAGGCCGAGTTTCCTGAGGCTCGTCTCGATGCTCTTGACGGCCGGGTCGTGCCCGTAATCCTGCAGCCACAGCTTGCTGGTCACGAAGACCTCAGAGCGGTCGAGGCCTGAGTCGCGGATGGCCTGGCCGACCTCCTGCTCGTTGAAATAGGCGACCGCGGTGTCGATATGGCGGATGCCGAGGTCCAGCGCCTCGCGCACCGCGCGGTAGGTCGTGCCGTCGGGCGGCAGTTGGAAGGTGCCGAAGCCGAAGGTGGGGATGGAAACGCCGTCGTTGAGCGTGACGGAGGGAATGGCGGTCATGATGTTCCTTTCGTGGGGTGTTTGGAATGGTTGGATTGGGATTATTTGACCAGATAAGGTTCCAGCAGCGAAGGCAGGAATCGCTGGCAGAAGTCGCGGGTGCGTTCGGTGAAGCCGTGCTCGCCGCCGGACATATCCCAGCACAGCATCTGTCCGTACAGCACCTGCGTCAGCGTGAGGGCCAGTTCGTCGATGGGGGAGTCGTCCGCGAGCTCGTCTCGCGCCTTGCCGTCCTCGAGGATCCGCGTGGCGGAGGCGAGGTCGGTGGCGAGTTTGTTCCGGTCGTCCTCATCCTCGACCAGATCGGGATCGACGGTGTTGCGCACCCATTCCTGGCAGAGCTTGATGCCGTCGTTCTCGATGTGGGCGGCGAAATCTGTCATGAACATCGTCAATCTTTCGGACAGCGGTCCGTCGTGGGCGAGCGCCCGCTCGGTGATGTCGCGGAACGCGCCGCGGCTCAAGGCCAGGGCCACGTCCTCCTTGCGCTTGAAATAGGTGTAGAAGGTGCCGGTCGACACTCCGCATGCCTGGGTGATTTCGCTGATCGACGTGCCGGTCAGACCTTTGCGTGCGATGATGCCGCGGGCGGCGTCCAGCAGTTTCTCCCGCGTCCGCATCGCCGCGCGCTGTCGGTTCGTCAGATGGGGCTCCGCCATTGTGTCTCCCATGTTGCTCTGTCTGGATGAGATCACTATATCATATTCATTGAATATCATTCACTGAATATGGTTCACTTCTTCTGAACGAGTGGCCGCTCCATATTGCGGGTCCAATCCCAATCGCCCGATAGCATGGCCTATGCCGGAGCCGATGGGTATGCGCCCTAACGTCATGAGGAGTCGTCGTGGATATCATCGAGGTCGAGGAACGCACGCCGGAATTGGTGCATAGGTTGGTGGAGGTGTGGGAGGCGTCCGTCAGGGCCACGCATCTGTTCCTGACGGAATCCGAGATCGTGCGCATCAAAAAGTATGTGCCGGAGGCGTTGTGTGGCGTCGCGCATCTGGTGGTCGCCAATCGGGAGGACGGAACGCCTCCCGCATTCATGGGCGTGCAGGACGGCTCGCTGGAGATGCTGTTCGTCGCCCCCGATGAACGAGGGCATGGCGTGGGCAAGGCGCTGATCCGCCATGGCATCGAGGCCTATGATGTGCACACGTTGGCGGTGAACGAGCAGAATCCGCAGGCGCGAGGTTTTTACGAGCATATGGGGTTCCGTGTGGTTCGATGCACCGAACGTGACGAACAAGGCGGGCCTTACCCTCTGCTCTATATGGAGCTTGCGGACTAGGAATCGCGGGTGGGCGACATGGATGATTTCGCCGAACTTGAGACCTCCCTCGACGCCTGCGAGGTCCACGGGCATCGCGGCGCCCCCGAATCCGAGCGGCGCACTTTTCCCACCAACTGGATCAAGCGCTGAGGGGCGTGGCGAGTCTCATGCTTGGCCCGCGACCCTCAACTTAGCGATGCCGGCTTCGAAACATGTCGCCATCGAATCAATGGACGAGGCGGATATGCCGTTGACCGAGGCCACGCGTCGCCAGCCGGTTAATACTTGAGCCATGTCACGTGCCGTGTTCTTGGCCTCGTCGTGTGAAACACGGAATAAGTCGCTGACTGCAATGGCCACTTCTGGCTCGGCGGAATCATCGTCATAATCAATCGACGTGTTGAGCGTCTTGGGATTGTCGCCTGCGGTGGGGTTGATATCGAAGGCGGGGGCGAGCGTCCAGCCCTGGCGCGTGTGCAGGAAACCATGATTCCGCATATGGTTATCCGTGTTGCCGATGGCACAATCGAACAACGCCCGTTTCCAAAGCCGCGGGATGTCGGTTTGTGGGGAGCCGCCTTCTGTTTCAAGGAACTCCGCCAATTCCAGGTAGGAATAGTGGCCGCCATCCCGGCCTTGCACCGCGGTCATGCCGCTGAGGTATGGGATTCTATTCCCTCTAGGCGTGCGGTCGAAACGTTCCGTCAGCAATACCGCGCGTCCGCGCACGCGCAGCAGACGGGTCCGGGGCACGCTGATGCCACATGCCGAGGCAAGTTGCAGTGCGGTGCGTTCCCAAGCACAGACCTCGCGGCCTTCGTCCTCGACAGAGCGAGGGAATTTCGCGATGAGCAGCCTTCCCCGTTCATCTCTCACCGAGGCCTTGGGGCGTGCTCCGCCCAGACTCGATCCCGCGGCCAGCAGATCACGCACATCTGCATTCATATCCGCCGCTGCTCGGTCGGCGCTTCCCAATAGATCGGGGATGCTCACTTCCCGGGGGACTCCGTTCTCGCTTGGGGACAATGCGACGCCATCCGACCAGATGCGCAGCGCTCCCTGTCTTGTCTCATCGTTGACTCCGGCCAACATGTCGCCTTCGGACAACGTTCTCGCTGTGCGATGCTCTTGCCTAGCCGCGTTTCGCTCCGCTCGTTTCATGAGCGTGCGTCCCCAGCGGTCGGGCATGCAATCCTGGAACACGCGGAACATCGAAGCATCCGACGAGTGAATCGTCCCTTCGGTCAAGGGCATGTCCGGCGCCAGTGCGAAGGCGCTCGGCGTGTGCAAGTATTCGTCGTCATAGCTGAAGCTCGAGGCTTCCACGCCCCTGCGCGCTTGACAGAACAACCGTCCGACGTTCACATCGTGTCCGTCGATTTCAACGGTGACTTCGTATTCCATGCGTCTACCTCACCCTGCTTGGCGTGTCCTCGTTGGCGCGCAGTCGTCCGACGGGCGTGTTCAGTGGATCGGTCGCGGCGGCAACGCCATCCATCAGGCCAAGGATCCGCGTCACACGCAGAAACGTATCAAGGCTTCCTTTGCCTTCGTTGAGGAGTTTGCGCAGCGTGGGCACCGATATGTCGGCGCGTTGGGACAACAGGTCCATCGTGACGCGCTGCTGTCGCCTGGCGAGGTCGAGATTGCGGGCGATGACTCGCATCGCGCGTTCGACAGGTATCGGTGATCTACTCATGACGACCTCATAAAGAAAAATAATATTATGTTATCGATGATAACAGAAAAAAATATTTCTGTGAGTGATGTTTGCGCCGCATACCGCCGATGAGGGGTAGGCTGGGGCATCGTGGATGCATTGGTGGGGCAGGCGGATTTGGATTTGTATATGCCGTTGGCGCGGGTATGGGAAGCGTGCGAGCGCAGCTCCGCGGTGAAGGGCTGGCATGGGGCGGGTGTCACCCCGGGTTTCGCTTTCTTGGATTCCTCGTTGCAAGGTCGGTATGGCCGGTGGTCGATTCTGGGCATCGGGCCGGCGATTGAATGGACGCAGCGTGGGGATGTGTGCCGACGCAACGGCAAGAAGTTGCCACATTCGCTTGAAACGGAACTGTCCGCATGGTTGGCATGTGAGCGTGTGGACAATGATACGGAGCTGCCGCTGACGACGGGCGTCATCGGCTATTGCTCATACGATTTCGGTCGCGGATTCGTGTCGGTTGGCACACGGCATCCATGTCGGAGCGATCTGCCCGACGCGCGCTTCGCCTGTTACGATGTGCTGCTGATCGAGGATCACCGGAGCCATACGATTTCGGTTGTGGCCCATGGCATGCTTGCGCCGGCGCGAAGGGAATTGGAACAGACGATGGCTTGGTTGCGCGGCATCGCGGAGCGGCCATCGCAGGCGTCTCCGGCCCGACTCCATATGTTGGCGAAGTATGAGGCGGATTATGATGCCGCCGGCTATCGGGCGATGGTCCGCAAGCTGATCGGTCATCTGCGCGACGGCGACGCCTATGTGGTGAATCTGAGCCAACGGATGCGCGTGCGTGGGGGAGCGTCGCCGCAGGCGATGTATCGGTATCTGCGCACCTATAATCCCGCGCCCTTCGGCGCGTATCTGGATTACGGGGACTCGACGGTTGTCTCCGCCTCGCCCGAGCGCTTTCTTCAGGTGCGGCGTGGCATGGTCGAGACCCGGCCGATCAAAGGAACGCGTCCGCGCGGCGCAACCAAGGAGCGGGATGACGCCCTGCGCCGCGAGCTGGCAGAGTCGGAGAAGGATCGGGCGGAACTGCTGATGGTCGTCGACTTGGAACGCAACGACCTGAGCCGCATCTGCGAGCCGGGCAGTGTGGAGGTCACCGGGCATTGCGCCATCGAATCATATGCGACCGTCCATCATCTTGTCTCCACCGTGCGCGGTCGCTTGTTGGCCGGCACGAGCTTCGCCGACCTGCTGCGGGCGACTTTTCCGGGCGGCTCCATCACCGGTGCGCCGAAGAAGCGCAGCATGGAACTGATCGACGAGTTGGAACGCAGCCGCAGGGGATTGTATGCCGGCATCATCGGATGGCTGTCGTTGGACGGGGACTGCGATTTCAATATCGCCATCCGCACGGCCGTGCATGAGCACGGCGAATGGACGCTCGGCGCCGGCGGCGGTCTCACCATTGACTCCGATCCGGCGTTCGAACACCGCGAAACGCTCCAGAAGGCGAAGGCGCTGCTGGAGGCCATCGGCAATGAGGAGGAATGAAATGGCAGGAGCTGATATGACGCGCGCCGAAGTGCTGTGGGATGACGGCATCGCCTTCGGACTTGGCCTGTTCGAAACCATCGCGGTCGAACATGGCAAGCCGGTGTTCCTCGGCGAGCATATGGCACGGCTCAAGGCAGGGGCGCGGCGCCTTGGATTGCAGGCGGGCGAACGCGTTACCGAGCACGATGTGATTTCCTGGCTGGAGCGCGAGAATATGGTGCGGGGCGCAGTGAAACTGGTGCTTACGCCGTGCAATCTGCTGATGATGCCGCGCGCGAACCCCTATGATGACGCCGCCCGGGAACGGGGCTTCAGGCTGCGGTTCAGCGAAGTGCGGCGGAACGAAACCTCGCCGTTGACCTATCTCAAATCCATGAACTATGGCGACAATCTCATGGAGAAGCGCGCCGCGCGCCGGGATGGTTTCGATGAACCGCTGTTCGTCAATATGCAGGGATTCGTCGCCGA
Source organism: Bifidobacterium sp. LH_730 (assembly GCF_056355835.1). Lineage (NCBI taxonomy): Bacteria > Bacillati > Actinomycetota > Actinomycetes > Bifidobacteriales > Bifidobacteriaceae > Bifidobacterium > Bifidobacterium sp. LH_730. The sequence goes on along the minus strand of NZ_JBKETB010000003.1, from coordinate 261,522 downwards.
GGGCGCGACCACGAATGTGTTCTGGGCCAAGGGCGGACGATTGTTCACTCCGCCGGTGAGAGATGGACTGCTGCCGGGCGTCATGCGCGCCTACGTCATGGCGCATTGCGCGGCGGCTGAGCGTCGGACGTCTCGTGAGGATCTGCTTGCCGCGGACGAGGTGTTCGTCACGAACTCGTTGCTCGGCGTCATGCCCGCAAGCGCTTTGTCGGACCGCGTCTATGATCCTGCGGGGCGTCGTTTCGCCCGTGAGGCATGGCGGGCATACGCTGCCTACCTCGTCGATTTGGCGTGAACGAACAACTTTCTATGCGTTGGCTGATGCCCCGATCGAGCTGCCGGGATCGATGATGTTGCTGCGATAGGGGATCGCGCCGGAAATGACGTCGTCGTAGAACGCCTGCTTGCCGTCGATATAGTCTATGGCATCCTGGATCTCCGCCAGTTTCGCCTCGAGGTCCCTGCGCTTGGCGGCGAGGATGTCCTTGCGTTCGGGGATGGTGCCTTCTCCCTCGATACACAGCCGGGTATATCGCTGCATCTCCTTGATGCTCAGGCCGCAGCGCCTCAGACAATCCAGTCCCTTGAGCCAAGCGATGGCGCGGTCGTCGAACACCCTGCGGTTGTTGCCGTCTCGTCTGACTCCCGGCACCAGTCCTTGGTTGCAGTAGAACTTCAGGGCCTCGTAGTTCATGCCGGTGATTTCGCAGGCCTGCTTCATGGAATGGAGTTTGCCTGCGATCTGGGTTTGTTCCGCTGCCTTTGTCATGCGATCCATCATGGCATATCTACCGGTTCAATCAACCGGTAGAATCTACCGGCGTGTCGCGATTTGACCGGTAGCTACTACCGGTTCGTATGGTGGGCGTCAACGCAGGCGATGGCATCCGGCCATCGCCGCACATAAAACACACGAAAGGAAACACCATGGAGGTTGTGAAACTCGCCAACGGCGTCGAAATCCCGAAGATCGGCTACGGCGTCTTCCAGATCACCAAGGACGATGCGCCGCGCTGCGTGCGCGAGGCCATCGAGGTCGGCTACCGCCACATCGACACCGCGCAGTCCTACTATAACGAGGCCGAGGTCGGCCAGGGCATCAAGGATTCCGGCATCGACCGCAAGGATCTGTTCCTGACGACCAAGGTGTGGATCTCCAACTACGGCTACGAGAACACCTTGAAGTCCATCGACGTGTCGCTGAAGAAGCTCGGCACCGACTATCTCGACCTCGTGCTGCTGCACCAGCCCTTCTGCGACACCTACGGCGCGTGGCGTGCGCTGGAGAAGCTCTACAAGGACGGCGTGATCCGCGCGATCGGCGTCTCCAACTTCTATCCCGACCGTCTCGCGGACATGGTGGCCTTCAACGAGATCGCCCCGATGGTCAACCAGGTCGAGACCAACCCGCTCAATCAGCAGATCGAAGCCCACGAGAACATGGTCAAGCGCGGCGTGGCCCAGGAGGCGTGGGCACCGTTCGGCGAAGGCAAGTCCAACATGTTCTCCAACCCGACCCTGGCCAAGATCGGCGAAGCCCATGGCAAGTCCGTCGCCCAGGTGATCCTGCGCTGGCTCATCCAGCGCGACATCATCGCCCTTCCCAAGTCCACGCACAAGGAGCGCATGGAGCAGAACATCGACGTGTTCGACTTCACGCTCTCGGACGATGAGATGGCGACCATCGCCACCCTCGACACCAAGACCAGCCTCTTCTTCCGCCACGACACCCCCGAGGCCGTCGACCTCTTTGTCGGCTTCATCAAGGACCGCGCCGGCCGCGAGTGAACTTCCAATCCTTCAAGGAGTGAACAAATTATGACCATTCTCTTCGTCAACGGCAGCCCGAACAAGAACGGCAACACCGCGGCGCTGGCCGCCACGCTGCTCAAGGGCAAGGAATACGACACCCTCAACCTCACCGATTACCGCATCAACGCCTACGGGCAGACCCTGCCCGGCGACCAGTTCTCCGAAGTGATCGCCAGGATCAAGGCCGCCGACACCGTGGTGCTTGGCTCTCCCGTCTACTGGCACAATGTGTGCGCCTCGGTGCGCACCATCATGGAGCGCTGCTACATGAATCCCGAGGTCGACCAGTTCGGCGGGCGCATGTTCTTCGTCTACCAAGGCGCGGGCCCGGAGGACTGGATGCTCAAAGATGGTGAGTACTCCGTCGAACACTTCGGCAAGATGTACGGCATGACCTACGAGGGCATGGCGCACAACGAAGCCGAGGCCAAGGCCCTCGCCGCCAAGCTCTGAGGCAATGAGACGATGGCGGGCCATTACCCCAACAATCGAAAGGAACATCCATGCGCATCCCGGCGCACGCCATATGGCGGAGGGTCTGCGCCGTCCTCGCCGTAGGCGCGCTCGCGTCGCTGTCGGGATGCGCCTCCAATCCTGACCGTTCCACCGATTCCAATAACGATCCCAACAAAGGAAGCGTCACCGTGACGAACCAAGGATTCAGCGCCAGCGACACCGCGAAACAGGTGGAGGCCGACCCCGCGTTCCGGGGATTCGGGCGGTTGCTGTTTTCTGACTATGGCACCGGTTCGGAGCGTTTGAACGGTATCCAATCCTTGCTGCCCTACCACAGCCACATCGACACCGACACCACGCTGGACGTGCTGAACGCGCTCAAGGAACGTGCGCAGGACGGCGAACAGGTAGCCAGCGAAGACCTGGCCCGCGCCATCTCGTTCATCTTCGAGCATGCCGACGAACTCGGCATCTCCACGCGCGATTATTCGGTGTGGGGCGGTTCGGCCGGCGCGCGCATGGCCGCCGACATGGGCTCCTATGGGCCTGCCGGCTTCGGCGGGGACGATCTGCCCCGCCCGGCGGCGGTGATCATGCAATACACGTCCCGTTCCGACTACACGCGCGATGACCCGCCCACCTATGCGGTGGTGGGGGAGCAGGACGGCATCGCCCCGTGGCGCACCATGCGGCAGCGCATCGACGGCCTGTCCGCCGCCGGCATCGACACCGAATTCCACCACTACCCGAATCTCGGGCATGGGTTCGGTCTGGGCATCGGCACCAGCGCCGAAGGTTGGATCGATGACGCCACCGCCTTCTGGCAGCGCCACATCGTGGGCTGGAATCCTGCGGATAACCATGTCTCATGAAGGGAACAGCGTCATGGGTGGTAGGTAAACGAAACCCCGGCCATCCAACAAGGACAGCCGGGGTTCCATTCTCAGGCATCCACAAGGTCACGCGCTATCGCGTGGCGTATCACGTCGTCACGTCCCACGCCCAGCCTCCGGGCCTTGGCGTCAACTAACGCCAGCATGTCGGACGGCAAACCCAACGACACGGAATCGGGGTAATCGGCATCCACGGGGAAAATCGGCCCATGCATTACAGGCCCCTTGCTTCCACCGTAGTCGCCGCGCTCCGCGGCCTCGCCCCACCGCTCAAACTGTTCGTCGCTAATCACAGCACACCTCCTAATCGGTAACCTCACGCAAGAATTTCACGGTGGCCGGCATGGCATGGAAGATAACCCAATGGTCAACGTCGAACACTGCGCACATCTCCAGCAGCCTATCCGTGTCGTCATAGCCTATGGCGAGATAACGCAACGGATCAGTGCCGGGCCTGTATGACCAGTTGACACGGTTATGCCACGCGGCCAACACGTCTGCTTCAGACACCTCGGGGTGTCGTTGCATGACGCGGCCATGCACCACCGCTTTATCAAAGTCCACCAGCGACCACCACCTTTCGCTTGACGTCGATTATATAGGCCCACAATAACGTTTCGTTCCCGGCCATGATGGCAAGGCATAAGAGACGTGATCGCTTCCGCCTGTCATGCCTTAATTGTCATGCTTCGGTCACCGTGAGCATCGACTTGATGGCCGTGCGCCGGTCCATCGCCTCGTAGGCCTGCTGGATGTGGTCGAGATCGAAACTCGCGGTGAACACGCGACCGGGATTGATTTCGCCAGACAAAACGGCGGGCAACAGCGTCTCGTTGTCGTAGGTGGAGACGGATGCGGGGCCGCCCTTCAATCCCACATTGCGCCAGAACAGCGCGTTGGCATCGATGTCGTCCTTATGCGGCACGCCGACGCGGCCGACGGTGGCCCCCGGGCGGGCGACATTGAGGGCCGTTTCGATGGACTGCGCGGTGCCGACGCATTCGAGCACCGCATCCGCGCCCGCTCCGTCGGTCAGCTCCATCACGCGTGCGACGGCCTCCTCGCCGCGCTCGGCCACCACATCGGTGGCGCCGAATTCGCGGGCCAGCGTGGCGCGGTCCTCATGGCGGCTCATCGCGATGATGCGTTCGGCGCCCAGCATCCTCGCGCCGATCACGCCGCACAGGCCCACCGCACCGTCGCCGAACACCACGGCCGTGCAGCCGGGCGTGACCTCGGCCGAAACCGCCGCGTGGTATCCGGTGGCCATCACGTCGGCCAGCGTGAGCAGGGAGGCAAGCTGTGCCTCGGTGTAGTCGGCGGGCGAGCCCGGCACCTTGACCAGCGCGTGGTCGGCCTGCGTGCAACGCATGTATTCGGCCTGATATCCGGCGTTGCCGCCTGGTTCGGCGTTCATGCAGTTCGCTTCGAAACCGGCGCGGCAGGCGGCGCAGCGGCCGCAGGCGTGGGTGAAGGGAACGATAACGAAATCTCCCGGCTTGAGCTCGTGCACCTCGTCGCCGACCTGCGCGACGATGCCGATCGCCTCATGGCCGGTCAACGAGCCATGCTCGCGCTTGCCAATGCCACGGAACCACCACAGGTCCGACCCGCACACACAGGCCCTGACCACGCGCACGATCGCATCCGTGGGTTTTTCGATAACCGGCATCGGCACCTCGCGCACATCCATGCGTCCGGGTTCGACGAAAATCGCCGTCTTCATAATCCTTGTCCTTTCCTATCGGCATGTCGGCGGTTGGCACCGCCATTGGCGTTGGTGAACCCAAGGCTAAATGGGGTGGGAATGGATATCAAATATCGATGGTCGATGAAACCATATGCGGGAAACGTATGGAAAGGGGCCGCATGGAACTCAAGACGCTGCGGAACTTCGTCACCGTCGTCCAAGAGGGCGGACTCACCGCGGCGGCCGAATTGATCCGAGTGAGCCAGCCGGCCCTGTCCCGGCGTATCCAGGAACTCGAGGCGGAACTCGGGGCCACGCTGTTCGTGCGGGGCAATCGCCGACATGCGCTCGAACTGACGCCCGAGGGTCGCATGCTATATCGGCGTGCGCAGGAGATCATCGAACTCGCCGACCGCGCGGCCATGGAGATCCGCTCCGGCGGCCAGATCGAAGGCGACGTGCATGTGGCGGCGGCGCAGAGCTCGGTGATGCGTATCATCGCACGGGCCGCCGTGCGCGTGCGACAGCGGCATCAGGGCGTGTTCGTGCATCTGCACGACGACTACGGGCCGAATATCGTCGAACGCCTGTCCAACGGACTGGCTGATTTCGGCGTGCTCGTGCAGCCGGTGGATATGGGCGGCTTCGAGCACCTGGCACTGCCCGGAGGCGAGCCGATGGGATTGCTGATGCGCGTCGACCATCCGCTCGCCCGGCGCTCCTACATCGTGCCGGAGGACCTCAAGGGTCTGCCATTGATCATGCCCAAGGGCGCGCTGATACGCGGCGATATGTCCGGATGGCTGGGACGGCGCGCGGGCAAGCTCAATGTGGTGGGCACGATGAACCTGTCCTATAACGCGAGCCGCTTCGTCGAGGAGGGATATGGGCTCGCCGTCACCCTCGACGGGCTGGTCGACGCCTCCGACCTGAGCGATCTGCGCTTCCGTCCCTTCGAGCCGATGGTAACGTCGAGTCTGGCGCTGGCATGGAAGAAAGGGCAGCCGCTGTCGCCGGCCGCGATGGCGCTGCTCGAAGCGGTGCGTGAGGTGCTTGCCGAATAGCCGCGGATTGCGGTGAGAACTTCCGTATCATGTGGCGGTCCGTGATATCGGCGTATGCATCGAGACGGCATTTCCATAACGAAACGGCATGGAAAGACATGCCGCGTCGATATTGGAAGGCCACGCTTCATCGTGCCTAGAGTGGGGTCGATCGTCGGCGCGGGACCGTGGCTTCCGTTGCCGGCATGATGACGATACGACGACAACGAAGGAGACGATATGGGCACGACGACCAATCCCAGCGCATTCCCACTTGGCGAGCCGAACGACGGCTTCGCGCAGTATTTCGACGGGCAGAGCTATCTCGCCCCGGTGCTCGACGCCCCGGAAGTCTCGATCCACAACGTGACCTTCGAGGCGGGCTGCCGCAACCACTGGCATATCCACCATCACGGTGCGCAGATCCTCATCGCCGTGGGTGGGCGCGGCTACTACCAGCTGGAAGGCGAGGAGCCGCAGGAACTGAGGCCCGGCCAGGCCGTGCGCATCCCGCCGGACACGAAGCACTGGCATGGTGCCGCTCCGAACGAAGCCTTCTCCCACCTGGCGTTCATGCTGCCCGACGGCAGCGGCGAGGCGGTGTCGAACGAATGGTGCGAACCCGTCGATCCGTCCGCCTACGAGGCGTTGGACTGACGGGCTGAATCGACCGCAATCCCAGGGGCGCGCTGAGCCGCGCCCCTTTTCATTCCTTGATGCGCGTGTCGCGCTGCACTGGGAATGAAAAACCCCGCGGACTAGAGTCCCTCCATTGTGCCGCGGAATATCCCCGTTTCCATTCGGGGACGGCGCATCAGAGAGGACGAATATGGACGGCATGACAGCCAGGGCGCGCGGAATGCAGCGCATCGCCTATTCCTTCGGCAACTTCGGGCAGACCGCGTTCTACAACGTGCTGAGCACCTATTTCGTCCTGTATGTGACGCAGGCGATGTTCACCGGCGTGGACAAGGACACGTCCAACAGGCTCATCGGCATCATCACCGGTCTGATCGTCGTCATCCGCTTCGCCGAGATCTTCCTCGACCCGCTGCTCGGCAATCTCGTCGACAACACCAACACCAAGTGGGGCCGCTTCAAGCCGTGGCAGCTCATCGGCGGCGTCGTCTCCGCGGTGCTGCTGGTCGTCGTCTACTCCGGTCTGTTCGGCTTGGTGAACGTGAACCCCACGCTGTTCATCATCCTGTTCGTCATCGTGTTCATTCTGCTCGACGTGTTCTATTCGCTGCGCGACATCTCCTACTGGGGCATGGTGCCGGCGCTCGCCTCCGACTCGCATGAGCGCGCCATCTACACCTCGCTGGGCAACTTCGGCGGCGGCCTGGGATACAACCTCGTGACCGTCGCGGTCGTGCCCATCGTCGCGTTCTTCACGATGCTGTTCACCGGCAAGGAAGGCCAAGGCCCCGCCGGCTGGCTCGCCTTCGCCGTGATCGCCGCCGTGGTCGGCATCCTCAGCTGCATGGCCGTCGCCTTCGGCACCAAGGAAAGCACCAATGTGCTGCGCACCAAGGCCAAGGGCTCCGGCGGCCCCATCCAGGCGTTCAAGGCCATCTTCTCCAACGACCAGCTGCTGTGGATGGCGCTGGCATACCTGCTCTACGCCGTGGTCAAAACCATCACCACCGCCAACCTCATGCTGCTGTTCAAATACGTGCTGGACGCCGACGGCACATATTGGATCGTCGGCATCATCGCCATGGTCACCGGCTTCGTCATGGTGCCGTTCTATCCGGTCATCAACCGCTATGTGCCGCGCCGCATCCTCTTCCTTGTGGGCATGGTGCTGATGGCCGCCGCCTATCTGGTGTTCATCTTCTCCTCGGACGGCCTGCCCATGGTGATCGCCGCACTCATCCTGTTCTACGTGCCCGATTCGCTGATCTCCACCACCTCGATCCTGACGATCACCGATTCCATCGAATATGGCCAGCTCAAGAACGGCCGTCGCAACGAGGCCGTCGTGCTGGCGGTGCGCCCGATGCTCGACAAGATCGCCGGCGCCGTCTCCAACGGCCTGGTCGGCTGGATCACCGTCGCCGCCGGCATGGTCTCCGGCGCCACCGCGGCCGATATGACGGCCGAGAACATCGCCACCTTCAAGATGTTCTCGTTCACGATCCCGCTGTTCGTGATCGTGCTGAGCTTCCTTGTGTTCTTCTTCTTCGTCAAGCTTTCCGAAAAGAGGCATGCCGAGATCGTCGCCGAGTTGACGAAGCGACTGAACGACGGGGAGTGACTTACACGGTGCCGGTTGGACGGGTTTCCCGTCTGCCGGCGTTTTTTGCTACGCTCTGCCGGGATTGGCCTCGCGCCAGGCGCGCGGCGTCATGCCCAAGCGCCTGCGGAACACGCGGATGAAATAGTTCGCCGACGTGAAGCCGCAGGCCTGCGACACCTCGGTGACGGATGCCGCCGAATCGGCGAGCATACGCGTCGCCCGCTCGATGCGATAGTCGGTGAGATATTCGTTGGGGGAGCGGCCCACGACGTCGCGGAACACCCGGCAGCAGCGTGCCCGGCCCATCGCGCCCGATGCGGCGATATCGTCCAGTGAGATGCGTTCGCGGAAATGACGCTGGATGAAGCCGGTCATTGTCAGGGCCTCCATGCGGTCGCGCCGGTTGTCGGACGGTTCGGCGCGCCGCGTCCGTGCCACAGCGGACTCGTCCGTCCCATCCGTTTCATTCGCTCCGTCCAGCGTGTCCGCAGTGGCTGCATCCGCTTGCGCCAATGGCAGTGTCAGTCCGCAGAGTTGCAGCGCGACGCCCAAGGCCTGCAACGGCTCGTCGGCAAGTTGGAGACGCACTGTTTCGTCAACAAGCCCCATGATGCGCGCATGCATCGGATTATTGCGGTCGAGCCGTAGGAAATCGGCGGCCTCCGGCCCGTAGCATGGCGACATCGATGCCGCCAGCGACGGGGCCGCCTGTTCGAAGATCTCCGGACTGACCACGACCACCGGGTATCGGCAGTCGCTTCGCTGCGGCGAGCAGCCATAGTGCAGACGGCGTGAATTGACGAACAGTCCGTCGCCCGCCGCAAGCTCCACCGGCTGTCCATCGACGACATAGGTCATCGCCCCCGAGACGACATGGACGAATTCGAAATCCCGGTGCCAGTGGCAGGGCATGCGGTAATCGAAACGAGCCAGATCGTCGATGAAGGTATAGAGCCTCATGTCGGGCAGGTCGTAGGGCACGGTCTCCGAAAGATCCGAATGCACCGTCAGCTTGTGCGGCTGCTTCATGGCTCTCCTTACATCTCAGCGTGCGTGGATACGATAATCCTATTTTTATATCCTGCGGTGACATGAATGATCGCCTGTTACTTGCGTCATTTCGTTATTTTGGTGTATCGCCTATCTCTGATATCGCAGGAAAGAGGATACGGATATGACATCGGTAATGAGTGAGCGTCGTGAGCGTTTCTTCACCCCGCAGGTGAGCGTGCTCGTATTCATGAGCTTCCTGCTGGGCACCAGCGAATTCATCATCGTGGGCATCCTGCCCGATATCGCGCGCGATATGCAGGTGCCGGTCACCGCCGTCGGCGCGCTGGTATCCCTCTTCGCCTTCGTCTACGCTCCCTGCACGCCCGTCGGCGCCGCCATATGCGCCCGCTTCGAACGCTTCCATGCGCTGATCGCCCTGCTGGCCGTGTTCCTGATCGGCAACCTCATGAGCACCGTCGCGATGAACTATCCGGTGCTCGTCGCCTCGCGCGTCCTCACCGCCTCCGTATCCGGAGTGCTGGTGGCCGTCTCCATGACCTTCGGTCCCGATGTGGCCGCCACAGACCGGCAGCCACGCTTCATCTCCTGGGTGTTCTCCGGATTCTCCGTCGCCTCCGTGCTTGGCATGCCCGCCGGCACATGGATCGGGCAGACCTTCGGATGGCGCGCCTCGTTCGTGGTCATCGACCTGCTCACGCTCGCCATGGTTGTCGTGATGTTCGCTGTGCTGCCCAAGCACTCCACGCCTTCGAAAGCCTCGCTGGCCGGGCAATTCCGGATTTTCGCAGACAAGCGCATCATCCTGGGCGTGCTCGCCGTCGTGTTCGGCCTAGCAGCCAGCTATGTGTGGTACACCTATCTGACCCCCATGTTCACCGATGAGATCGGCGTGCCCACGCGTTTCGTAAGCGTCGCGCTCGTCGGCTTCGGACTGGCCTGCCTGTGGAGCAACCTGCACGGCGGCACGCTGGCATCCCGGGGCGAAGGCATTGAACCCATGGTGCGCATGCGGCGACCCTACGCGCTGCAAGCCGCATGCATGCTGTTGCTGCCGCTCGCAGGCTTCGCTCCCATCGCCGGCATCGCGCTGCTGATTGTGCTCGGCATGGCCATCTACTTGCAGAACTCGCCCTCGCAGGTGCTGTTCCTGCACGTCGCCACCACAAAGCACCCCGGTTCGATGACGTTGGCGTCCTCGCTCAACTCCATGAGCTGCAATCTCGGCATCGCCCTTGGCTCGGCGGTCGGCGGACTCTCCTATGACAAGGTCGGGCTGACCTGGCTGGGACCCGTCGGAGCCGTATTCTCCCCGCTGGCCGTGCTGATGACCGTGCTATTGCGCGCGGACGCGAAGCGACATGGCAAGGAAAGTGCAGACCTTGGGGTAGGGTGGACAGGCTTTGCGCGCACCGCGTGAACCTTGACATGAAAGGCCATCGTGCCCAATACTTTCGATTCCGGCCGCAATCAGGCCGATTCCTCATACGACGCACCCGAACCCACCTTCGCCGAACTCGGCGTGCCCGGCGCCATCGTGCGCGCACTTGCGGACGACGGCAAGCGCACCGCCTTCCCGATCCAGGCGGACACGCTGCCCGATTCGCTGTCCGGTCGCGACGTGCTGGGGCGCGGGCGCACCGGCTCCGGCAAGACGCTGGCCTTCTCGATACCGATGGTCGCCCGGCTTGCGGAGATGACGGCCGACGGCGAGCATCGGGAACTGCCCGCGCCGCGCGGACTCGTGCTTGCGCCGACGCGCGAACTGGCCAATCAGATCAACGAGGTGCTGGCGCCTCTGGCGCAGGTCTGCCGGATGACCACCTGCACCGTGTATGGCGGCGTCAAATACAACCGTCAGATCGCTGAGCTCAAGGCCGGCGCCGATATCGTCGTTGCCTGCCCGGGGCGTCTTGAGGATTTGTTGCGACAAAGCGCGCTCACACTGGATGCGGTCGAGGTCGTTGTGCTCGACGAGGCCGACGAGATGGCCGATATGGGATTCCTGCCCGCCGTGCAGCGGCTGCTGGAACAGGTGGCCGACGACGCGCAGCATATGCTGTTCTCCGCCACGCTCGACCACGGCGTCGACAAGGTCGTCGAGCGTTTCCTGCACGACCCCAAGATGCATAGCGTGGATGACGCGAACAGCCACGTCGACGAGATGACACACCACGTCTTCGAAATCACCAAGGGCGACAAGGCCGAGATCGTGCGGCGCCTGGCCTCCGGCACCGGCAAACGCATCCTGTTCACGCGCACCAAGTATGGCGCGAAGAAGCTCGCCAAGAGCCTGACCAAGCAGGGCATTCCATGCGCGCAGCTGCACGGCAACCTCAACCAGAACCAGCGCGACCGCAACCTCGCGGCCTTCGAATCCGGCGAGGTCAACGTCATGGCCGCCACCGACGTGGCCGCGCGCGGCATCGACGTCTCCGGCGTGGAACTGGTCGTGCAGGTCGAACCGCCCGAGGATCCCAAGTCCTTCCTGCATCGCTCCGGGCGCACGGCGCGCGCCGGTCACGCCGGCGATGTGGTCACGCTCGTGCTGCCCGAGACGCGGCGCGAGACCATGCAGATGCTGCGGCATGCGGGCATCCGCATCAAGCCCGTCGAGGTGAAGCCCGGTTCGCCTGAGATCGCCGAACTGGTGGGGGAGACCGCCGAGCTCGTCGAAGGCTGGGAACTGGCGCCGCTGGCGGCCAAGGGCGGCCAGGGTAAGTCAGGCGCCGGCAAGACCGGCAGGGCGGCGAAGCGCGCCAAGTCCAAACAGCCGCGGGAATCGAAGGAACGGGTGAGCGTGTCGTCCGGCGCGCAAAGCCGCAAGGAACGCCGTAGCGAGATCCAGTTCCTCAACGAACCCGGTGCCCACGCGGACGAGGGCATGCAGCGCTCCGGCCGCCGGAACCGGTCGCAGGAAGCGTTCGACGGGCGTTCCGGCCGCAATCGTGGCGGCGCCGAAGGCCGCATCATCGAGGAGCCGGGCTCCGCTCGTGGCGGCAAGCGCATGCATCGCAAGCCGATCCGCGTGACCGAGGATCTGCGCGGCGAGGACGCCAAGCGCCATGACCGTCGCGTCGCCGCCCGCCGCGACGAGGCGGAGGCCCCCAAGCGCGGCGCCAAGCAGGGCAAGCGCGGCAAAGGCTCCAACGGCTCATACGCCGGTGGCAGCGGCCGTGCCAATAACGGGCATGGGCGCAACGGCAACGGCGGCAACGGCCATGTCAACGGCGGCCGCGGCACGGCCAATGGCTTCCGCTCCGCCCGCAAGGCCAAGTCCAAGCGCGCTCCGTTCCGCACCGCGCGCTAACCGCCGACGTGCCCCCGCGCGGCGTACACCCGTCCCATCATCCCGTCCGTCCCACCCCTCCACGGTGCGGCAAACTCCACGGTGACGTAAACCCCACCGTGCGGTAACTGCGGTTTTGGCGTAATTCCGCCATTTTCGCAATTACCGCACCGTGGGGTTTACCGCATCGTGGAGATAAAGGCACCGTGGAGAGGCGTCACTCCTCGTCCCAGATCATGCCGAGCACGGCGCCGACCTTGGCGTTGGCGTCGCCGGTGTGGATCGGCGGGGTCCACAGACGGGACTTGAAGTCGTCGAGCACCATCGGCGTGGCCTTGGCGATGAACTCCTCGCGCGTGTCGTTGAACCCGTTGGCGCGCATCGTCTCCTGCAATCCGGTGAGTCCGAAGCTCCGGTAGAACTCCAGCACCGCGTCGGCCACGCGGCCGCCCGTGGCGATCGCATCGTCGCTCACGGCCACGCCGATGCGTTCCGCCACGGCGCGGATGGCGTCGGAGGCCTCGGGCGCCACGGCGAAATGGCGATACACGGTCGGCAGCGTCATCGCACAGGCGTGCCCGTGCACGATGTGATACAGCGCGCCGATCGCATGCGCGACCGCATGCCCGTTCGGCACCGCGCCGGTCGCCTCGGCGTAATGCGCCGCCCATGCCAACTGCTCGCGCGCCTCGACATTCGTCGGCTCGCGGAAGGCGACCGGCAGCCACTTCCAGATGCGCTCCAGGCAGTCGAGCTGCATCAGCGTCGAATACTCGTTCTGCTGGGTGCCGATGAGGTTCTCCATGCAATGCGCGAGCGCGTCGAGGCCGCAATACGCGGTGGGCACCGGCGGCATGCCGACGGTGAGCCGCGGGTCGACGATCGCCAGATCGGCGATGAGGTTCTCGTTGCCGCAGGAGAACTTGAGATTCAGCGTCGTGCTGGTGATCACGCCGGTCAGCGTGGATTCGGCGCCCGAACCGCCGGTGGTGGGGATCGTCACCAGATAGCAGGGGCGGCGGAATGTGGGGCGCATCTTCGTGCCCTGCATGCTGTAGTCGTGCAGGTCGCCGATGTCCCCGGGGATGCCGGCGATCAGCGCCGCCACTTTCGCCGTGTCCATGCTCGAGCCGCCGCCCAGCCCGATCACCGCGTCGTATCCGTGCTCGAGGATGAGTTCGCGCACCTCAAGGCAGGTGGTGTCCGGCGGATCGGGCAGGCAGCGGTCATAGACGTCGCAGGCGATGCCTGCCGCTTCGACGAGCTCCTTCACACGGTCGACATAGCCGAGGGAGACGATGCCGCGGTCGGTGACGACAAGCACCGATTTCACTTCCTGGGCGGCGAGGCGTTCGCCGAGCGAATCGAGCGTGCCGTTGCCGAATACGGTGTGCGGGGTTTTGTTGGTCTCATAGGTGTTCATAGGTACTCCTTGTGTGATGGTTCGGATGGTTGAGGACGAAATATATGGAATCGGCCGGGCAGGGCGATATATCACTTGCCCCGCCCGCGCCACAGCAGCGCCACGGCGACGAGTAGCAGGATGATCAATGCCCCGCCGCAGCTCAGCACGGTCGTCAGTCCCGCGGCCAGCGAAGGCAGCGCGCCGGTGACGGTGCCCATCACGGCGATGCCCATCGCGCCGCCGACCTGGCGGAAGGTGTTATAGAGCGCGGAGGCGATGCCGGCCTGCGACTCGTCCACGCTGGTGAGCACGAGGTTGCTCAACGCCGGGGTCATAAGCGCGCCACCGGAGGAGATCAGGCACACGCAGACAGTCAGCAGCAGGGGATTGACCGGCTCTCCCAAGGCAAGGGCGCCGGCGAAGCCGAGGATCATCGAGGACATGCCGCACAGCAGCGTGAACTTGACGCCCTTGGCGTTGGCCAGACGTCCGGATGCGAGGTTCGCGACGATGTTGGTGAACGCCGACGGCACGATCACCATGCCTGCCTGCAACGCGCTCATGCCCTGGCCCTGCTGCAGCTCCAGATTCACGATGAAGGTGAGCGAATACCAGTTGAAGATCATGAAGAACGCGATGACCAGCGCGAACCGCATGCCCTTCGAGGCGAACAGGCTCAGCGGCATCATCGGCGAGGCGACCCTCGATTGGGAGAACACGAAGGCGACAAGCGCCGCCGCGCCCACGACGATCAGCACGATGATATGCGGCGCGCTGAACCCAGCCTCGCCGCCTTGGATGATGCCGCCCAGCAGACATGCCACGCCGGCCAGCGCCAGCGCCTGGCCGGTCCAGTCGAATCGGGTGGGGCGCATGGGGGAGGGCTTGACCTTGACGCATAGGGCCAGGGCCACCAGGCAGAAGGGGATGTTGACCGCGTAGACCAGACTCCAGCTGATCGGGGCGAGTGCGCCGCCGAGCATCGGTCCGACGATGGAGGCCGCCGAGCCGCCGGTGGCCCACAGGCTCATGGCCTTGGCGCGCTCCTTGGCGTCGGGGTTGGCTTCCTTGATGAGCGCCATCGAGGAGGGCTGGATCATGGCCGAAGCGACGCCCATCACGCACACGCCGGCGATGAGCATGGGCATGCTTTGCGATAGCGCGCAGAATGCCGCGGCGGCCGCATACAGGGTGGTGCCGCCCACGAACATGCGCTTGGCGCCGAAGCGGTCGGACAGGTTGCCGGCGCACAGCAGCAGCGTGGCGAACATGAGATTGTATCCGTCGGCCACCCACTGCTGTTCGGTCATGCCGCCGCCGATGTCGGCGACGATGGAAGGCAGCGCCGCATTGGTGAGCAGCAGGTTCATGGCCGTCAGGAAGAAGGCCGCCGAAGTGACGAGGGTGGTGATCGGTGCGGAATGGCGGGCTGCCTTGCCCGCGGGTGGCGACGATGTCATGAGTATTCTCCATTGGTTAGCACAAAAGAGACTGATGGTTTACAGCTACCTCATCGTATTGTTGATTTGCGGCGTCTTCCATCGTGTCACATCTTCTTTTGGTTGTGTTTATATAAACCTATGGTTTATGTAAGATTGTGGGGTGCGCAGTTTGGGGCGAGTGCCACGTTTGCCATGGAGGGCGCGCCAGGCCGGCCGGCAGACGGCCAGAACGGCAAGCAGCAACGCCGCGGTGACGGCCAGGCTGATCGGATAGACCATCATGATCGTCAGGAAGTCGCGATGCTTGGGGAAGACGAAGGCGATCCATCCGATGCGCACGCCGCACACGCCGATCACCGTGAGCAGGGCCGGTGCCAGCGATATGCCGAATCCACGCAGATATCCGGACACCACGTCATAGGTCATCGAGAAGATATAGCCGACGAACACCAAGAGAAGCCGATCGTAGCCGAGTCTGACGGCTTCGGGATCGCGGACGAACAACCCCAGCAGCAGATGTCCCGCCGCGAGCACGAGCGCGATCGCCGAACCGGTGGCGATCAGATCCTCCAGGTAGCACACGCCCAGCACGCGGCGGCATCGGGCGTATTTCTTCGCGCCGGAGTTCTGCCCGGTGAAGGTGGCGCATGCCTGCGAGAACGAGTTGAACACCTGATAGGCCAGCGATTCGATGTTGAAGGCGGCGCTGGACGCGGCGATCACCGTCGTGCCCAGCGTGTTGATCGCGCCTTGGATGATGACGTTCGCGAAGGCGAAGACCGCGCCCTGCAGTCCGGCGGGCAGGCCGATCCGCAGGATGGCACGCGCCGACATCGCGTCGAAGCGCAGCGCGCGCAGATCGACGTGGATCGGCGCGTCGGCGTCGAGACGGGTCAGGCGGCGCAGCAGGGTCAGCGAGCTGAAGGCGTTGGCCGCGACGGTTCCGATCGCCACGCCCGCCACGCCCATATGCAGGCCCGCCGTCAGCGCCAGTCCGATCGCCACATTGAGCAGACCGGCCAATGCCAGTGCCTTGAGCGGAGTGCGGGTGTCGCCCGAAGCGCGGAAGATCGCCGCCTCGAAATTATAGAGCAGGATGACCGGCAGTCCGATCAGATAGATGCGCAGATACAGCAGTGCGAACGGCATCACGTCGGATGGCACGGCGAGCAGGCGCAGGATCGGCGCCGCACATAGCTGTCCGATGGCGAGGAAGGCCGCGCCACCCGCGAGCGCCATGACGATCGCCGTATGGGTCGCCGATCGCGCGCCGTCCATGCTTCCCCTGCCGATGGCATTGGCGATGACCACATTCGCCCCCAGCGCCACGCCGATGAAGAAACTGATCACCAGCATGACGATGAAACTGTTGGCGCCCACCGCCGCCACATCGCGCGTGCCGTCCGCGCCGGAGAAATTGCCGACGATGGCCACGCCCGTCGCGTTGAACAACTGCTCCAGCACGCCTGTGGCCGCGACCGGAAGGGCAAAGCGCAGCACATTGGCGAACAGCTTGCCCTCGAGCATGTCGAGCGGTGCGGATGAGGACTGTTTGCCAAACATGTATACTCCTAAAGTTAATGCGATGACGTTCAAGGGCTACGTGTGCAATGGTATGATGGGTGAAATTCGTTTACCACCGGTTTATGAGTCAATCTAGTTGACACGGCATGAACCAAGGGTTGACGGCTGGAACGAATCTAAGGGAGGAACCCATGTATGACCGTCGGCTCGACGCCATCCTCGCCGCCGTTGAGCTCGGCAGCTTCGGCAAAGCCTCCGAGCGACTGCATATCTCCACCCCCGCATTGGTCAAGCAGGTCAATGCCTTCGAGCGGGAGCATCATCTGATGCTGTTCGAACGTTCCCGATCCGGCGTGCAACCGACCCGCGCGGGAATGGCCCTGGCGGAGGACGCGCGCGCCATCGTGCGTCAATGCGATGCCGCGCTGCGCCGTGCCCGCGCCGTCATGAATGAAACCGACGGTTCCGAACCGGTGCGCATGGGTGTCTCCGTGCTGCGGTCGGCGCGTATGATCCTCGACCTGTGGCAGCGCGCGGGTTCGGAGCATTCCGGCATCCGCCTCGAACTGGTGCCGTTGCCCGACGACTTCGCCACCTTCGAACGCACGGCATACCATCTGGGCGAGCAGGTCGATGTGCTCGCCTGCGCCTTCATGCCCGAATGGTGGGCCGACATCTGCGGCACGCTGGCCATCGGAGAACAGCGGGAATGCATGGCCGTGCCCCGGTCCAATCCTCTCTCCGGCAGGAACCGTTTGACGCTATGCGACCTCGAGGGCCAGCGTGTGCGAGTCATCCGCCGTGGCCGCGGCGGCATCGACGGTGTGCACGATGCATTGGAGTCGCATGGCGGCATCGACATCGTGGACATCGACGCCTACGAACTGTCCACATTCAACGAATGCGCCGAATGCGGCGATCTGCTGGTCTCCAAACCCATCTGGGAGGGCGTGCATCCCGGCTTGGTCAATGTGCCCGTCGACTGGGATTTCGCCATGCCCTACGGCCTGCTGCATCCGCTCGATCCCACGCCCGCCGTGCGCCGCTTCCTTGACGAGGTCGCGCGCCTTGCGTCACTGCGCGTGGCATGACGCATCTACTGGCCGACCCCATGTCTCCTCACCTGATGCGTCTGCGATAGACAAGACCGTCCTACCGTTTTCCGGTACCGTTCGGGGCCTTCTGCGTGAGCCGTGGCCTCTCCGCGCCCCTATAATCACCCCAGCCATGCACCGACGCAAGGGAGAGGCAATCATGAGCGAGAAGAACAGCGGCACCGGCAAAACCACGAAGGCCAAGTCCGGCGCATCCTCCACGAAACACACCTTGAAGCGGGTGTCCGATCCGTCCGAGCGCAGGTTCATTGATTGGTCCACCGGCCGCCAGACCACCGACGTCAAGGCCCACACCACGGCCGGCGTCGACCTCGACAAGTCGCATGCCGAGCATCGCGCCGCCGCCATGCCGCTGCGCATCGGGGCGGTCGTGCTGTGGCTGGCCGGTCTGGCCACCGAGATCGTCGCCATCCTCGAGATGAACGGGACCCTGAATTTCCCCGGCCTCGAGCGCATGTGGTGGATCATCATCCTGCTCGTGATCGATTGCGCGCTGGTGCTCGCCGGCTCGCTGATCTGGAACCGCGCCAACCATCTCGACCCCGCCTCGGAGAAGAACAAATTCGCCTATTGGGTGCAGACCGAGCTCGGCGTCATCATCGCGGTCATCGCCTTCGCGCCGATCATCGTGCTTATGCTCGCCAACAAGAACCTCGACAAGAAGTCGAAGACCGTGTGCACGATCGTCGCCGCCGTCGCGCTGCTGGCCGCGGGATTCGGCGGGGCCAACTGGACGCCCACCACCTCCGAGGCCTACGACCAGGCCGAAATCGCCGCCGCGCAGCTCGCCGACAACGGCAAGGTGTATTGGACCGCCTCGGGCGATGTGTATCACTTCAACCCCGACTGCCCGCATCTGAAGCGCTCGGCCGAGATCTACTCCGGCACGATCAGGGAGGCCTTCGCCGACAACGCGAAGACCCGCGCCTGCAAGGACTGCGCCACTGAAGGCGGACGATACGTGCTCAAGACCTCCACTGACGCCGACGATGGTGCCGATGCCGGCGACGCAGACGAAGGCGGCAACGCATCAGGCGAAGGCGAGTAGTAGGTCAACCGCCCCATAGGCCAGCCGCCCCACATACGCAAAAGGGCTCCCGAACAACATTGCCGCTGTTCGGGAGCCCTCGTTCTTGTTCCGTCATCCTCGATAAAGGGCACACCCATCTCCACGGTGATGCAAACTCCACCGTGCTGTTAACCCCACCGTGCGGTAATCGTAGTTTTGGCTTTATACCAACGTTTTGCCGATTGCATCACCGTGGGGTTAACGTCACCGTGGAGATAACGGCACCGTGGGGAGACGCTTGCCTTGGATGGGCGCGCTTCGTGTGCCTTTGGGACAGATGGTGCTCGTGGTTTCGCTTGCGTACGTTCAGACTGTCCGCTGAACGCACGCAGGATTGGTCATGCCTTTTCCGTGGCCTGCGGGGCGCTGAGGAAGTGCTCCTCGCCGGGCAGGACGGCGTTGAGAATCACGGCGACCACGAAGGCGACGGCGATGCAGTTCGAGGCGAAGATCTGCTGGAACAAGGCGGGGAAGTGCACGAAGATGTCGCTCACCTGCGTGAAACCGATGCCGATGGTCAGCGACAGCGCGGCGATGGTGATGTTGCGCTGCGAGAAGCCAGCTTCGGCGATCATTTGGAAGCCGGAGAGGATGATGTTGCCGAACATCATGATCGTGCAGCCGCCGAGCACGGCCTGGGGCAGCGAGTTGAACACCTCGGCGATGGCCGGCACGAACGACGCGAGGACCAGGATCAGACCGCCGGAGAGGATCACCTTGCGGTTGACGACCTTGGTCATGGCCACCAGGCCGATGTTCTGCGCGAAGGAGGTCAGCGGCAGGCAGCCGAAGGCGCCCGACACCGTGGAGATCAGGCCGTCGCCCGCGATGGCGCCTGCGGTCTCCTTTTCGGTGGGCAGACGGTTCAAGCCCACCTTGGTCAGGGCGGCCGTGTCGCCGAGCACCTCGACCGAGGAGACCACATAGAGCAGACCGATGGAGATAATCGCGCCCCAGTCGAATTCGGGCTTGAACGGCATGAACTGCGGCACGGAGACAATCGCCAGATCGGAGAAGCCCGAGAAATCGACCTTGCCGAAGCAGATCGCCGCCACATAGCCGACGACCAGACCGAAGAGCACCGACAGCTGCTTCAACGTGCCCTTCATGAGCAGCTGGAACGCCAGGCAGGCGACCAGCGAAATCAGGCCCAGCGTGAGGTTCTGCCAGGAGCCGAAGTCCTTCGCGCCGTCGCCGCCGCCGAAGGAGGTGGCGCCCACATTGAGCAGGGAGAAGCCGATCGAGGTGACGACGATGGCCGAGACGATTGGCGGCACGAAACGACGCCAGTATTTCGCGGTCAGGCCGAGCACCAGCTCAAGCAGGCCGCCGATGAGCACGGCGCCGACGACTGCGCCGTATCCCTTGTCGGCGCAGATCGCCACGGCGGCCGCGACATAGGTGAAGGAGATGCCCGTTACCATCGGCAGGCGCGAACCGATGCGCCACGCGCCATAGAGCTGCAGGCAGGTGCCCAGGCCTGCCACCAGCAGACCGGATTGGATGACGGCGGCCGACTGCTCCGGGGTCATCTTCGCGGCCGAGGCCACGATGAAAATCGGGGCGAGGTTCGCCACGAACATCGCCATCACGTGCTGCAATCCGAACGGAATGCCCTTCCAGAACGACACCGGCGCGTCCAGCGAGGTCAGCGCCTCCATCGAAATGCTGTTGCGTTGTTTTTTCTCCATATATTTCCTTCTCTCAATATTTCCTCCCTCTGACGAGGGAGGTGGCAGCCGAAGGCTGACGGAGGGAGAGATTGGCAGGCGCGCTACCCGTTGTCTCTCCCTCAGCCCTCGCTATGCTCGGCCAGCTTCCTCATCAGAGGGAGCATAAAATCCGCACTGCTCACTGTCGTTCGCCTTCACCTACAAACGCCTCCGGCGTTTGCTTTGCGGCTCAGCCCATCAGGGGGGGGCAAAAACGCCCTACGCCCGGAACTCGATCTCGCCGGTCTCGGGGTTCATCGATTCGACGATGGCCAGCGAATCGACGTCATATCCCTCCGCGCGCAGCGAGTCGCCGCCCGGCTGGAAGCCCTTCTCGACGGCGATGCCGATGCCTTCGATCACCGCGCCGGCGGCGTTGCACAGGTCGATGAGTCCGCGCAGCGCCTTGCCGTTGGCCAGGAAATCGTCAAGGAGCAGCACATGGTCGCCCTCGTTGAGGAACTTCTTCGAGACGATGACCGGGAATTCCTTCTGCTTGGTGAACGAGTAGACGGTCGTCGAATACTGGTCGCCGTCGAGGTTGATCGACTGCGCCTTCTTGGCGAACACCACCGGCACATCGCTGAAATGACGCGCCGCCAGGCAGGCGATGCCGATGCCGGAGGCCTCGATGGTGAGGATCTTGTCGATCTGCTTGCCGGCGAAATGCTCCGCCCAAGCCGCGCCCATCCGGTCGAACAGTGCCACATCGCACTGGTGGTTGAGGAAGGCATCGACCTTGAGCACATCGGCCGTCTTCACGGTGCCTTCGCGGCGGATCCGGTCCTCGAGTTCTTGCATGGCCACCTTGGGGTCCTTTCGTCAGTGGTGGAGGTGGGGATGGCACCCCAGCCTACGCGCGTCGGATGACCTTGATGCGCGTCCGCCGCCGTCCTCGGTTCACCCGTGTCCATATGCCGGATGCTCCCCAAAGGGGATGGAACCCAGTGTTGGTCCGCACTCGGAGTATGCCGTTCTCCTATGATGTGCGAGACGAGGGCGAAAAACAGAGAAACGAGGCAGACATGCGGTACGCGTGCATGGATGGCATCAAGGGTCTGGCATTGCTGTCGATCATCTGGTATCACCTCTCCATGCGCTCGCTGCCGGGCGGCTTCGTGGGCGTGGAGACCTTCTTCGTCGTCTCCGGATTCCTGCTGGGCACGGGGCTGCTGCGGGAGCTCGACCGCAACGGACGCCTGTCCCTCGGACGCTTCTACCTGCGTCGTCTGGCCCGCTTGTGGCCCGCGCTGGCCTTCATGACGCTGTCCGTCGTCTCCTTGGGCGCGCTGATCGACCCCGAGACCATTGTCCAAATCCGAGGCAAGGCCGTCGCCGCACTGACCTTCACGACGAACTGGCATGAGATCGCCGTCGGCGGCAGCTATTTCGCCTCCACCTCGCCCCAGTTGCTGCGTCACCTGTGGTTCGTCGCATTATTGGCCCAGATGACGCTGGCGCTTCCGCTCCTCGTGCTTGCCGTGCGCCGGTTCCTTCCCACCCGTTTCCAGCCCGCCGCACCATTGCTGCTGGCCATCACCTCCGCCTCAGCAATGGCGGTGCTCTTCAAGCCAGACGCCGATCCGACGCGCGTCTATTACGGCACCGATACCCATTGCTTCGCGCTGCTGTTGGGATTGTCGTTGGCATGGTGGCTGTCCGAACGTGATCGACGTCGCGCCGCATCCAACGCATCCAATGCGCCTGTCGATACCGCCGCCGTGTCGGGAACCGCCGATATGCCAGTGAGCCCGGCGATGCCCGCGTCCGTGCCCGCCGCAGACGGTCTTGCATCCGTCTCCACAATGCCCTCCGCGGCGTTCATCGCCCGTATCGCCCCATGGGCGGCCACCGTCGCGCTCTGCGCTTTGATGGCGCTCGCCATCCACTTGGACCAGGACGCCTCCGCCTTCCGCGGCGGGCTGGCCTTGGGCGCCATATGCTCGGTCGTGCTGGTTGCCGGTTCCATCGCCCGGGGATCGTGGATGGAATCATTGTTCTCCTGGCGCCCGTTGGAGCTGCTGGGACGGTATTCCTATGGGATATACCTATGGCATTGGCCGCTGTTCCTGCTGTTCCAGACACTGCTGCCGGCGTGGCGGGGAAGCGGCATATGGCTGATATGGACGCTCACCTTGGTCTCGACGCTGCTAATGGCCGCCGTATCCTGGCATGTCGTAGAGCGTCCGATGGCGGGTCTGTCGGATCGACTGCGCGCGCAGAGCACGCAAGTCACGCAAGGTGAAGCGCAGCACCACACCGATGAGACATCCCATCCCGTCGCCGAGAACCATCCCGCCGAGCAGCGTCCATGGGTGCGCATCATCCTCACCTCGGCCCTCGTCGTCGTGCTGGCCGTCGGTTTTGCGCACGCATGGCAGGTCGCTCCCGCGCAATCGCACGTGCAGACCATGCTGGAACGCAACCAGGGTACGCTCGACGAACAGGCGGACAAGCGCGCCGCCGATGCGCAGGCCGCGGCCGAGGCCAAGCGTCGCGCCGAGGAGGATGCCAAGGCGCGCGCCAAGGCACAGGCCGAGATCATGCGCACGCTTGACGGCGGGGACGTCACCGTCATCGGGGATTCGGTGACCGTCGGCGCCACGCCCGCCATCCAGCGGATTATGCCCAAGGCCATCATCGACGCGAAGGTGTCGCGTTCGCTCAAGGTGGCACCCGGCATCGTCGGCCAGCTCGCAGGGCAGAACGCGCTGCGGCGCTTCGTTGTGATCTCGCTCAACACCAACAGCGCGGCGACGACCGGTGATTTCGACGCCATCGCGCAGGCAGTGGGCCCCGATCATGTGCTGGTCCTGGTCACCGGGCATGGCGACCGCTCGTGGATTCCCACGGCGAACCAGGCCGCCGTGGACTACGTGGGCGCGCACCCCGGCAATGCGATCCTCGCCGACTGGAACGCAGCAATATCCACGCATCCCGAGATGCTTGCCGCCGACGGCATCCATCCCGACGGAAGCGGAGCGGACGTCTACGCGAACACCATCCGCGACGCGATCGGCGGATGGTTGGCCGCCCAGAAGGTCGCCGAGTCGCGGCGCTGAGCCAGCTGAGCCACGGCGCGTCGCCCGGGGTCAACGGCCATGATCGGCGCAATCGGCCGTCGCCGGCCTTCGCCGGCCGTCCATGTGCGAGCCATGTGATAGACATAGGCACGGCGTGGAGGGATACTGTGCCGACCAAAAGGCCCCGCGCCCGCAAAAAAGTCCATATCCGACACACCCGAAGGGACAGCCGTGCAACAGGATCCGGATCTCATCGCCCGCTCCGCCGAAGAACTCGTCGGCGACCTGAACCCGCAGCAGTCCGAGGCAGTCCAATATCGCGGGCCGGCCCTGTTGATCGGCGCGGGCGCCGGCAGTGGCAAGACGCGCGTGCTCACCCGTCGCATCGCGTGGATACTGAGCCAGTTCGGCGCGTGGCCCAGCCAGATTCTGGCCATCACCTTCACCAACAAGGCCGCCGCCGAGATGCGCGAACGCCTCGGCGCGCTGATCGGTCCGGTCGCCCAGCGCATGTGGGTGTCGACCTTCCACTCGGCCTGCGTGCGCATCCTCAGGCGCGACGGCAAGGCCATCGGTCTCAAATCCGGCTTCACGATCTACGACACCGCCGATTGCGAACGATTGATCAAACTCATCGCCGCCGACCTCAACTTCGACGTCAAACGATATACGCCGCGTTCCATCCTCGGCGCGATCTCCGATTTCAAGAACGCGCTCGTTTCGGCGAAGACGCAGCTGGCGCAATACGCCCCCGACTACAGGCCCGGCCAGCGCGGCTACCAGCTCGGCCGCGTCGGCAACGTCGAGGAGCTCCATGCCGTCGTCTACGCCGAATACGAACACCGGCTCGCCATGGCCAACGCCGTCGACTTCGACGACCTCATCGTGCGCACCGTCGAATTGCTGCGCGACCATCCCGAGGTGGCCGAATACTATCGGCATAAGTTCCGCTATATTCTCGTCGACGAGTATCAGGACACCAACCACGCGCAATATGTGCTCGTGCGCGAGCTCGCCGGCATCGATGCGGGGGAGGAGACCATTCCCACCGCCGCTGCCGCCGGGCGTCAGGGTCCCGCGTGGATCACCGTCGTGGGTGATTCGGATCAATCGATCTACGCCTTCCGTGGCGCCGACATCCGCAACATCCAGGACTTCGAGAAGGATTTCCCGGATGCGAAGACGATCATGCTCGAGCAGAACTATCGCTCTACGCAGACGATCCTCGACGCGGCCAATGCCGTCATCAAGAACAACCAGGGGCGCAAGCCCAAGAAGCTGTGGACGGCCCTGGGCAAGGGCGAGCCGATCGTCGGATACGCCGCCGACAACGCGCAGCAGGAGGCGGCCTGGATCGCCGGCGAAATCGCGCGTCTGCATGCCGAGGAAGGCATCCGATACTCGGATATGGCCGTCATGTATCGCGCCAACGCGCAGTCCCGCTCGCTTGAGGAAGGGCTGATCAACGCGGGGGAGCCGTATCAGCTCGTCGGCGGCACGCGCTTCTACGAACGGCGCGAGATCAAGGACGCGATGGCCTATCTGCAGGCAATCGTCAACCCGACCGACGACGTGAACATGCGCCGCATCCTCAATGTGCCCAAGCGTGGGCTCGGCGCGCGAGCCGAGGCCCTGATCGCCGGCTACGCGGAGGCGAACGGCTCGGCCTTTTGGACCGGCATCGTCAACGCCGAGCGGCTCGAGGCGCCCACCCGCACCATGAACCAGCTCAAGGCCTTCCGCGACCTGCTCTACGGCCTGCATACCTTCGCGCTCGAACACGACGCGCGTCCCAGCGAAATCGTCGCCGAGGTGCTGTCGAAATCCGGCCTGCTGGAGGAATTGCAACGCTCCGAGGACCCGCAGGATGCCTCGCGTGTCGAGAACCTTTCGCAGCTGCAATCGGTTGCCGCCGAATACGAGCAGAACACGCCCGACGCGACGCTCGGTGGCTTCCTCGAGACCACGGCGCTGGTCGCCGACTCCGACCAGCTGCCCGGCGAGGAGGAGGACACGGGCAAGGTCACGCTGATGACCCTGCACACGGCCAAGGGATTGGAATATCCGGTCGTGTTCCTCACGGGCCTCGAGCAGGGCACCTTCCCGCATTCGCGTTCGCTTGAGGACCTTTCGGAGATGGAGGAGGAGCGACGGCTGGCTTACGTCGGCATCACGCGCGCCAAGCAGCGGCTCTATGTGACGCGCGCCGCCGTGCGCGCCCAGTGGGGGCAGTCCAACGAGATGCTGCCCAGCCAGTTCCTCGACGAGATCCCCGACAATCTGATCGATTGGAAGCGCCGCGAGGCCGGCGTCGAGCGCATGCGCACCGGCTGGGGAGCTGGTGGCTCGGATGCCTTTGATGATGACTTCGGCGGCTGGGACGACGATTTCGGCTCCGGTGCCACGTTCGGGGGCTCGGGTTCGTCGTATGGGTCGGGATATGGTTCGCGCGGCGGCTCGTCGTATGGTTCGCGTTCCTCCTATGGGTCGGGCTCATATGGTTCGCGTTCGTCATACGATTCCGATTCCTCGTATGGTTCCGGATCGTCGTTCGGTTCGCGTGGCTCCTCCTATGGCTCCGGTTCGCGTGGTTCGTCGGGCTCCCGGTCCGGCTCGTCCTACGGTTCGGGTCGTTCCTCCGGCTCACGATACGGCTCCGGCTCGGGTTCCTCGTATGGTTCCGGCTCCCGATATGGCTCCGGATCCTCGACCCGCGGCGGCAAGGTGACGACGCGCCATGTGACGCCCAAATCCGGTGGTTCGCAGTCGGCGTCGTCGCTCGACAAGGACAACAAGCTCAATATCGCCGACTTCTCGATTGGAGACAAGGTGACCCACGACCGCTACGGCCTCGGCACCGTCGTCGACACGCAGGACAAAGGCCGCAACTCCGTCATCACCGTCGACTTCGGCACCGACGGCGTCAAACGGTTGATGCTGCGTGTGGCGCCGATCGAAAAACTCTGAAAGAGTTTTTCACTAATCGGCGCCGCGCGAGGAGGAGGACAGCCCTGTGGGTTGTTCGACGACGGAGCCATCCTTATTGAAAACTCTGACGAGTATTCGATCGGCGCCTCCGAAGACAACCCCGTGTCCCGCACCTCATGTACTATTCCATATTTGGTGTGCGCCGACCGGCGTGCATCGTCTGGAGCCTTAGCCCGTCGGCGGATCGGCGGCCGCATAACGCGGTTGTTCAGCGTCGGAGAGGCCCGGCTCAGCGCTCGGCGTCGCATCCGCGACACCAAAAGCGTTCCGTTCAGACAACGACAGAAAAGAGAACACAATGACTAACGTTCAGCGTGCTCGCCGTCAGGTGCGCCTTTCCCGCGCCCTCGGCATCGCCCTGACCCCCAAGGCCCAGCGCATCTTCGAGAAGCGCCCGTATGCTCCCGGTGAGCACGGCCACGACCGCCGTCGCACCGAGTCCGATTACGCGGTGCGTCTGCGCGAGAAGCAGCGTCTGCGCGCCCAGTACGGCATCTCCGAGAAGCAGCTGCGCTCTGCCTACGAGAAGGCCACCCACGTTCCCGGCCAGACCGGCAACGCCATGCTGCAGGACCTCGAGGTCCGCCTCGACAACCTGGTGCTGCGCGCCGGCTTCGCCCGCACGACCGCCCAGGCCCGCCAGTTCGTGGTGCACCGTCACATCCTCGTGGACGGCAACATCGTGGACCGCCCGTCCTACCGCGTCAAGCCCGGCCAGACCATCCAGGTGAAGGCCAAGAGCCAGACCACCGTTCCGTTCCAGATCGCCGCCGAAGGTGTGCACCGCGACGTGCTGCCGCCGGTTCCGGGCTATCTCGATGTGAACCTCGCCTCCCTGAAGGCCACCCTGACCCGCAAGCCCGAGCCCTCCGAGGTCCCGGTGCAGGTCAACATCCAGTACGTCGTCGAGTTCTACGCCCGCTGATCCGTACTCTCACCACTTAATTCATCTGAATCAAGGACATACCGCTCGAACCCCGCTCCCGCAAGGGACGCGGGGTTCTCGCGTTCTGGGGCCTAGATTTCGGCTATGGCAACCATGACCACGGTGAATGCGAGCAACGCCTCCAGCCAGATGAGTCCGGCTGCATGCCATTGCCATTTTGCGTCTATGCCACGTTGTGCAAGCGCGCGGGCGCAGCCCACCTCGCTTGGCAGAACGGCGAACCCAATCAGCAGTGCGATGCCGACGAGAATAAGCTGCGTGGGCGCGATTTCCGACTCGGTCAGCACGAAACCAGCCAAACCCACCGCCGTCGCGACTTCCAGGGCAAAGGCAGACGTGGAAGGCTTGGCGTCTTCGGCCTTGGGACGCAGCGCAAGGACCAACGCCATCACGGCGAATACCACGCCCATGACCGCGGCCGGCCACGCGCCATAGATGGTGTCCGATTCGGAAAGCCGGGAGATATCCGTATACCAGTCGGTGAACCCATCATTGGTGGTTCGGCCGCTCACGATCTGGGCGTATAGGATGGTGCGCCCCAATCCTGTTCCCAGCATGCGGGAGATTCCGGCGACGACCATCGCCAACCCCGTGAGGAATATCCAGCGGATATGCGAAAGAAACAGGCCCGCGAACAGGAAAGCCAGTCCCACTGCGGCGGATAGGGCGACAATGGACGCAAGCAATCCCAATGCATCAAAACGACCTGATTCCACGCCGAGCACGCCCAACCACCACGGATCCCAGCCGACATTGCGACTGCGCACCACCCAAGCGGCTTGGGCCAGCAAATCCGCCACGGATAACAAGCCCGTCACAGCCAGACGCCGGCATATGCCGCGCATCGTGAATGGTTTCGCGATATGCTCGCCTTTTCGCGGCCGCATATCCTCCCTAAACAGGTTCAATCCGCCAAAAGCGGGGAAGCCATCATGCGGCCATTGACTGCGCTTCGCCATGAACCTCGCCCTTCCAACTCAACCAATATCCGACAGCGGATAAATCACCGTTCCCGAATTTTACTGCTCGCAATCAGCCTGTGGACACCAGTGGGTTATCCTGAAGCCTGGTTTCTACAAGGTTATTTGTACATATATTGAATCCATATTATATTGATATGTAATAGGTATGAACGGAGGCGCTGCCGATGGAATTCGAGTACGATCCAGAGAAAAGCGCGAAGAACCTCGCCAAGCATGGCATCGACTTCGAGCAGGCTCAGGAACTGTGGAACGATCCTGACTTGTTCAGTGTCAAGGCCATATTCCCAGACGAGGAACGGTGGCTGTCCATTGGTGTCATGCGTGGCAAGCATTGGACCGCAGTCTGGACGCCGAGAGGTGAGAAAACCAGAATCATATCTGTCAGACGGGCACGAGACAAGGAGGTGCAGCTTTATGAAAGCCACGACTGCTGAGGAATTCGACAGGATATTCGATGACGGTGAGGAGGACATCACCCAATACCTCGACATGAGCACTGCGCATCGTCCCAATCGAGAGAAGCTTCGCGCCATGAGCGTGCAGTTGCCTGAGTGGCTGGTCAACACGCTCGACCGCGAGGCGAGCCGCATCGGCATTAGCCGTCAGGCAGTTATGAAGACCTGGCTTGTTGAGCGCGCTGACGCGCTCCAATCGACATGATGCAAAGTGCGATTCAACGTGAGGTCCCCGCAACGAATTGCGTTGCGGGGACCTCACGTTTGTATGTTCCGTTCGTCAGTTGCGCACCACGCCGCCGAGGAGAGCGGAGACGATGGACATGATGAGCGAGCCGAGCACGGACCACAGGAAGCCGTCGATAACGACGCCGACGTCGAATAGGCTCAGGGCCAGCCAGCTCGCCAGCTCCATGAACAGCCAGTTGATGATCAGATAGAGCACGCCGAAGCTCAGGATCGTGAACGGCAACGCCAGCAATTGCACAATCGGTTTGATCGAGGCGTTGATGAGGGCCAGGAACAGGGAGAAGGCCGCCACGCCAAGAATCGCGGGCTCGCCCACGGCCCGGAACCCCGGCAGAATCGTCACGACCACGCCGGCCGCGATCGCCAGCACCAACCAACGCGCAAGAAATCCACTCATACGCCCAATCCTAACTGTTTCGCGTTGTGCTTCCTGTGACGTTCGGGGAGGAATCGGGGAATGTTCGGGGAAGAGCGATGACCTTCGCGTGACTTTTCCGTGACCTCCGGCATCTGGTGGGAGTGACGGCATCGGCGCGAGGCTGAGGCCATGAAGAGGCTGAGCCATTGTCCTAACGTGCGCAACGTCGTTTCGCCAGGATTGCGTGGGGCTGCGGGGAACCGTGCGTCTGTCTCATGCCATGGCGCGCGGGGCTTTGCGCGCCGGCCGATTTTCGCAATTCGTACAAGGCATACGCTGCGTTGTATCGTGGCCCTGCTGTTCATATACCTGGCCCTTGCCGGCGTCGTCAAAGTGGCTGTCATGCCGATTGGAAAGACGCCCGATGTGTGGGAACACCTCTACCGCAGTTCGGCGATACTCAACGGCGATATCGTGGCCCGCCCGGTGAGCTCGACCTCCGCATACCACGCCATCGCCGACGAAAACGTGGGCGGATGCGTGGACACGGCGTTGGTACGCCTGTCCGTCGAATACGCCAGCGATTTCGACCTTGGCTCCATCAATCCGGGCAGTGTGCCCGATTGGTCGCGTCCGTGCATCGATGCGCCCTTCAACAACACGGCTGTCTATTCGCCCACCGCCTATCTGCCGCAGCTCGCCGGACTGATGATTAGTTGGATGGTCGATCTTGATGCCGAGTGGACCTACCACTTGGTCGAGGCGACGACGCTGGTCGTCTTCCTCATCGCCGTCATGCTGGCCTTGGCTCTGCTGCCACGAGACGGACATCGGCTGGTCCTCATGGTTTGTCTTGTTTGCATCGCGCACCAAACCAACGCCGATAT
This sequence comes from Bifidobacterium sp. LH_730, assembly GCF_056355835.1. Taxonomy (NCBI): domain Bacteria; kingdom Bacillati; phylum Actinomycetota; class Actinomycetes; order Bifidobacteriales; family Bifidobacteriaceae; genus Bifidobacterium; species Bifidobacterium sp. LH_730. The sequence continues at coordinate 230,930 of NZ_JBKETB010000003.1, read as the reverse complement.
GTCCATATCGGCCGATTCCTTTGCCTTTGCGCTGCTCATTGTGTTGGCAGCGCTGTTGGCGCGCAGCCTCGATTCGCTTCCGCGCGCCGGCGCGTCGACGCGCCCGTTCCCTCCGACTTTGATGGCTGAACTGATACTGTCGGGAGGCTTGTTGGCCATTGGCAAGATCGCCTACGCGCCGTTGCTATCAGTGCTCTGGGCCGTCGTCGCCGTGCGTTGGTGCGACATGCGTGCGTCGGTGCGAGCGGCCGGTTTGATTGCCGTTCCCGCCGGATGGCTGCTGCTGCTGGTATGGATGCGGATCGGAGCGCATGGATATGCGACGAGTCCCACGCGTGTGAGTCAGGCGATGACAGAGCATCGCACTGCGAGCGTAATCAGTAGACCGTGGGAACCTCTGGAAGACATACTTTGGTCGCTGGCGCATCTGCAAACCCACAGTGACTGGGATCGTTTTCGCTTGGTCCTGTGGTGGCTGTGCATGGTTGCGATCGGCGTCGGACTCTTGCTGTGGATCTGCTGTCTGCGTCCGCCTTTGCATCAGTCGCGGCGGCGCGGTTCCGTTGAGCTTGAGACTGATGACAGTCAACTGCGCAGGCGCGTCCCGTGGGCATGGGCGTGGTGCTGGCTGATGATACTGGCCTCGGTCACGCTGTGCTATCTGGCGCTCTGGCTGCAGTTCACGCCGGATGGCGCGGCGGGCGTCGCCGGTGTGCAGAGCCGCTATTTCTGGATCATGGCGCCGTTGTTGGTTATGGCTGGGATGGGCATATGCGACGCGGCGGCGCGTCGTTTCAGCGCAGCAACGCGGTCAGCTCGGTGCGGTTGCGCACACAAAGCGTCTGGAATATCGCGGTGATGTGATTCTTGACCGTGCCGGTCGACAGGAACATCGTGCGCGCGATCTCGGCATTCGTATGTCCCTCGGCCACAAGCGAGGCGATCTGACGGTCGCGAGGAGACAGGCGCTCCAACAGTGCGGCGGCGTCGCATGAGCCATGCGACGCGTCGTCTTGGGTTGTGCGCAGGCCCTTGTCCCTGGCTGTTTCGGTCGCCTCGACCGGTGCTACCGGTGGCATGCCATCGGTCAGCCAGTCCATGACGCGCGATGTCGCCGCCCCGCCGAGCACACGCCCGCCGGCCGCGACCTCGCGGATCGCGTCAGCCAGGTCATCCATCGACACGTCCTTCAACAGATGCCCGTATGCACCCGCTTGGATCGCGGCCATGAGATTGCCGTTCTCGTCGAAAGCCGTCAGCAGAATGCATCTGATCTCGGGATGCAGACGGCGCAGACGCGCGATCAGCTCCGGCCCGTCGATGCCGGGCATACGCGCATCCACCAGCGCGACATCCGCGCCGCCATCGGCCCATCCGTCCCAGTCCAAGGTTTCCTCGGCCCCGGCGAAGGATGAGACCAATGCGATATCGTCGAACGGCGCGAGCATCGAAGCCAATCCGGAGCGCACGATCTGCTGGTCGTCCACCACGATCACACGGATCGGATCACGCCGCGTCATATTGCCGCTGCCTTCACTACCGCTGCGCTTGAGGATAGCCGCCGCTTCGTTCATCGGTTCCCTCCATCCCGATCATGCGTTGAGTCCCAACGTTCCTCATATGGCATGTCATCGGTCGCCTTGTTATCGTCGCGCGGATGCTCCGCATCATCCCGAGCCGCACCGGACCAAGGCAGCCTTAGCTCGATCAATGTGCCGCCGAGCGTGGGGGAGGATCCGATATCGAGCGTGCCTCCCGCTTGCCGGGCGCGTCTGCGCACGCCGCGCAGGCCGAAGCCATGCTCGAGATCCGCGGCCGTCATACCGGGGCCATCATCCTCGACGCGCACCGTGACGTCGGCGGAACCCGGTTTTCCGGTCACTGCGATCGTCAGGTCGATGCGCGAGGCGTGCGCATGACGCACCGCATTCGTCAGCGTCTCCTGCAGCATCCGATAGACCAGCAGCTTCGCATCCGAGCCAAGCGCTGCGACGTCGCCCTCGATCCGTGGGCGCACGGTCACGCCAGTCGACTGGAAGGAATTGGCCAAAGCCGCGATGGATTGCGCGTCAAGGCGCTCGCCGAAATCATAGGGGTTCAAGGCTCGCGCCATCTGTCGCACCTGTTGCATGGCTTCGCGTGTGATGCGCTCGGCCTCGGCCACATGGCCGGCGGCTGCGGCGAGATCAGCCCCTCCATCCGCGCCATTCGCACCCGCTGTCGTCAGCGCATGCGCGGCCGCCTCATGCGCGCAATGGATGGCGGTGAGCTGCTGCCCGATCGAATCATGCATATCGGAGGCCATACGCGCCCGTTCCTTGGCCAGCGTCAGCGATTCGATCGTCGCGACATTGCGCTCCAACTGGCGGTTCTGGGCGTCCAGACGCATCGTCTGGCGTGTGTAGAGCAGGAACATCACGCCCACAAACAGCAGATAGAGCGTGACCTGCCGGCTGCGGAACGTACCCACCAACTCATCGTACTGAGTCCATCGATTCGCGCCCGTCAGCAGCATGATGGCCCAATAGCACGCCGCCAACGAAACCCAGCCCACCCAAACGGGCGTCGTCAACGCGAGCAACGCCACCGTCACATACACCAGCACCTGCCCGCCAAGCGGCGACATCGGCACGATGCACAGCGCCACAGCCACCGTCGCCAGCGCACAGCACCGCTGCCATGCCAACCGTTGCGCGCGGCGCATGCCCAGATGGCACAGCGCGAGTCCGCCATATTGCAAGGCGATGGCCATGACCACGCCGTTGTTGCCCACCAGCCAATACGTGAAACCGCTCCACGGCCCCAGATGATCCGAATACTGCGAACTCGCCAACGCGCAGAACATCGCGAATCCCAGCATCACCGTGAACTGCCGCGCGATCGGCACCGACGCGTGCCATCCCCTTGTGCTTCCCATGGCTCCATCGTAGTTCCTCGGCGGGGGACCATGGATAGAATAAACACCATGATTCTCAATCTGCATCTCGTCCGCCATGGGCAGACCTATTTCAACCGATACAACCGCCTGCAGGGCTGGTCGAACTCGCCGTTGACCGAGGCCGGGCTGGCCGACGCCGACAAGGCCGGCGCCAAGCTCAGCGACCTCACCTTCGCCGCCGCATACTGTTCCGACACGACGCGCGCGCAGGAGACGGCGCGCCGCATCCTCGATCTCAACGGGGCCGCCGGGCACGCGCGCCCGGAACTGGTGTCCGATATGCATTTCCGCGAGCAGTTCTATGGCTATTACGAAGGCCTTGATATGGCGATGGCATGGTATGCCGCCGGCGCGCCGCACGGCTGCAAGACCTACAACGACATCGTCGCCAAGGCGGGACTGGGCGCGACCCGTGACTGGCTCAAGGACGCCGACCCGTTCCACGACGCCGAATCCGACGCCGAATACTGGGCCCGCGTCGAGGGCGCGTTCGCGCTGATCGCCGCCAATCCGGCGCTCAAGGACGGCGACGATGTGCTCGTCATCTCCCATGGCAACACCCTGCTGAGCCTCGCGCATCGCTTCGGCGGACCCGACCTCGACCTGTCCGAACGCCCCGCCAACGGTTCGGTCACCACGCTGCGCTTCGACACGGATGCAACGTTTGACGAGGCCATCGCGATCGCGGCATACAACCGCTGATCGATCGATATACGTCGCCTTGAGCGGCATAGACGCAGGCGCAGGCCAAGGGAATGGCCGGGATATGCCGGCTCTGACGGCCCGCGGTGTTACTGTTGTGCGGGTAAGTGTGCGAAAGGGAGGATACCCATGGATGTTGGTCAGATCGCGGGCCTGATCGCGGCGATCGCCTTCGCCGTGCTCGCCGGATTCCTGATCTATCCGCTGATCCGGCTCGGCAAGCTCTTCGACCAGATCGCCGACACCGTGCGCCAGTCCGGCGAACACGCGATTCCGGCGCTTGACGAGGGCGTGACCACCGTCCGCCAGGTCAACAAGTCGTTGGAGGACGTCAACAAGATCTCCGCGGCGGCCTCGGCCACGGCCAACAACGTCGGCGCCCTGACCGATCTCTACGGTTCCTTCCTGGGCAAGCCGGTGATCAAGGCCGCCTCCGCGGCCTATGCGCTCAAGTCCACCGCGCAGTCGTTCCTGGCCAAGAAGGGCGCGAACCCGCAGGCCGGACCCGAACCCACCAAGGGGGAGTGATGTTCAAACGACTGTTCTGGATCGGCGTGGGCATCGCCATCGGCGTGACCGCCGTCGCCAAGGCGCAGGCCTATGTCAAGGCCCACACGCCCGACAAGGCGCGCCAGTTCGTGCTCGGCCCCGACCAGGAGAACGTGACGATCCGCACGCTCGAAGGCCTGATCAACGAGTTCAACGCCACCCGTCGAGCCCGCGAGGCTGAGCTCAACAGGAAATACGCGGAACGCGCCCGCTGAACCAAGCGCATCTGACCCGACGCACCCCATCCAAACCACGAACCTCCAATAGGGCGTCCGACGACGCCCGGAACCACAAGGAGTCCCAATAGCAATGCGCACCTCGGAAATCGCGAAGCGCTACCTCGACTATTTCGGCAAGCACGACCATCTCATCGTGCCCTCGGCGTCCCTGATCTCGCCGAACCCGACCACCCTGTTCACCATCGCCGGCATGGTGCCGTTCATCCCGTATCTCATGGGCGAGCAGACGCCGCCGAAGCACCGCATGGCCTCCAACCAGAAGTGCGTGCGCACGCTCGACATCGACGAGGTCGGCAAGACCACGCGCCACGGCACCTTCTTCCAGATGCTCGGCAATTTCTCTTTCGGCGACTACTTCAAGGAGGAGGCCATTCACTTCGCCTGGGAGCTGCTGACCACCCAGCAGTCCGAGGGCGGCTATGGCTTCGACCCGGCCAAGCTGTGGATGACCACCTTCACCGACGACGAAGAGGCCCGTTCGATGTGGAAGAACGAGGGCGTCGACCCCGAGCACATCCAGATCATGGGCATGGAGGACAACTTCTGGACCACCGGCGGCCCCGGTCCCGGCGGCCCCTGCTCCGAGATCTATGTGGACCGAGGCCCCGAATACGGCGTCGAGGGCGGCCCCATCGCCGATGAGAACCGCTATATCGAGATCTGGGACCTCGTCTTCGAGAACTACGAGGTCGACAACGTCAAGTCGAAGACCGACCTGCACATCGTCGGCGAACTCGAGCACAAGAACATCGACACCGGCGCCGGCCTCGAGCGCCTCGCCTACCTCATGCAGGGCAAGCAGAACATCTATGAGACCGACGAGGTCTTCCCGGTCATCGAGGCCGCCGAGCGTCTGTCCGGGCGCAAGTACGGCGAGGACGCGGCCGCGGATGTCAAGTTCCGCGTTGTGGCCGATCATGTGCGCTCCGCCCTCATGATCATGTCCGACGGCGTGCGCCCCTCCAATGTGGGCCGCGGCTATGTGCTGCGCCGCCTGCTGCGCCGCACCATCCAGGCCATGCGCGTGCTCGGCGTGACCGATCCGGTGATCCCCGAGCTGCTGCCCGTCTCCAAGGAGGCGATGGTCGCCAGCTACCCGGAGCTCAACGACACCTTCCACGACGTCTCCGAGGCCGCCTACGGCGAGGAGGACGCCTTCCGCCGCACGCTCGACAACGGCATCGCGATCCTCGACGTCGCCGTGAGCAAGGCCAAGGAGGCCGGCTCCGGCGATGCTGCGGTCGTCTCCGGCAAGGACGCCTTCACCCTGCACGATACCTACGGCTTCCCGATCGAGCTGACGCTCGAGATGGCCGCCGACCAGGGCGTCAAGGTCGACGAGGCGAAGTTCCGCGAGCTGATGGCCGAGCAGAAGTCCCGCGCCCGTCAGGATGCGTTGAAGAAGCGCCACAATGTGGATCTGTCGGTCTACGATGACTTCAAGAAGACGCTCGCCCAGCCGATCGACTTCCTCGGATACACCGATATGTCGGCGCGCGCCCGCGTGCTCGGCATCATGGTCGAGGGCAAGGGCTCCGTGCCCGCCGCCACCGGTCCGGCCAACGTCGAGGTCATCCTCGACCGCACTCCGTTCTATGCGGAGGACGGCGGCCAGCTCGCCGATCAGGGCGAGATCCTGTCCGACGACGGCGCGGTGCTTGAGGTCGACGATGTGCAGAAGCCGATCAAGGACCTCATCGTGCATCAGTGCCGTCTGACCGAAGGCACGCTGGTCGTGGGCGCCGAGGTCAACGCGAATATCGACCTTGGCCGTCGTGGCGCCATCGCGCGCTCTCACACCGCCACGCATATGGTGCACAAGGCGCTGCGCGAGGAGCTTGGCCCGCAGGCCACCCAGCGCGGCTCCGAGGACGCCCCGAACCGTCTGCGCTTCGACTTCCAGTGGTCCTCCGCTCCGTCGAAGTCCGTGATGAACGCCGTCGAGGAGCGCGTCAACGACCGCCTGCGCGACAATCTGGCCGTCACGACCAAGGAGATGAAGTTCGACGACGCCATCGCGCTCGGCGCGATGCACCTGTTCGGCGAGAAGTACGGCGACATCGTGCGCGTCGTCTCCATCGGCGAGGACGGTTGGAGCCGCGAGCTGTGCGGTGGCACGCATGTCGACCACGTCGGCAAGATCGGCGCGATCAACATCATGTCCGAGGCCTCCATCGGCTCCGGCGTGCGCCGTGTGGACGCCGTCGTGGGCGCGGGCGCCTATGAGTACAACGCCCGCGAGCATGCGCTGGTCTCGCAGCTTTCGGACAAGCTCAACGCCCGTCCGGACGAGCTGGCCGAGCGCGTCAACACGCTGCTCGCCAAGCTCAAGGAATCCGATCGCCGTCTGGCCGCCATGTACGAGGGCCAGCTCGCCGCCTCGGTGCCTGAACTCGTCAAGGCAGCCCAAACCTCCGCCGCGCCTGTGTGCGTCGCCGCGAAGAACGTGGGCCACTTCGGTTCCTTTGACGCGCTGCGCAAGACCGTGCTCGACGTGCGCGGACGCCTCGGCGACGACAAGCCCGTGGTCGTGGCCCTCGCCGGTGTGAGCGAGGACGACAAGCCGATGGTCGCGGTGGCCACCAACGAGGCCGCCCGCAAGGCCGGCATCAAGGCCGGTGACCTCGTGCGTGGCGCCTCCAAGATGCTCGGCGGCGGTGGCGGCGGCAAGCCGGACTTCGCCCAGGGCGGCGGCCAGGATGCCTCGAAGATCGACGAGGCGCTGGCGGCGCTCGAGACCGAGGCATTGAAGGCCTGACGCTTCCGCGCATGACGTGGCTAGGCGTTGATTTGGGTGACGCCCGGGTCGGACTGGCATTGTCCGACCCGGGCCTTGCCCTTGCTCATCCCATTGGCAACGTGGCCGCCTACGGGGATTCGTTTCGCGCATTGGACGATGTGATCGCGGTTATCGAAGACGAGGCCGTGGACCATGTGGTCATCGGTCTTCCGTTGCTCCTGAGCGGAGAGGAAGGCAAAAGCGCGAAGAAGGCGCGTCGGTGGGCCAAGAACCTCGCCCGACGCATAGAGTGCCTCATTGGGGACAATGAGACGCCGTTGACGGCTGTTCCCGAGATATCATTGATCGATGAGAGACTGACCACGGTCAGCGCGCATCGTCAACTCAACCAGGCTCATCTGGATGGCCGCAAGCATCGACCAGTGGTCGACCAGCAATCGGCCGTGGTGATCCTGCAGACGGCGCTGGACCGTCGACAAGCAGTGGAGGAACGGGAATAGTGGCCGACAGTTTCAACGATTTCTTCGAACAGAGCAGCGGCTGGGTCGACGATGGCGCCGCCCCCGCTCCTGTTTCCGGCGCATTGCCGCCCCAGCCGCCGCGCTCCCGCAGGGATATGCGCCGCCGTCGCGAACAGCGCAAGCGTCGCCATATCATCGGCATCATCGCCGTCATTGTCGTGGTGGCGCTTGTGGTGGCCGGCGGTGCCTTCGGCGTCGTCAAGATCCGCCAGTGGCGCGTCGCGCAGGAGGCCGCCGCCCAGCGCGCCGTCGTCGAAGATTGGGCTGGTCCGGGAGAGGGTGAGGTGTCCTTCACCGTCGAGCAGTGGCAGGCCGGCGATGTCATCGCCAAGAACCTGGTCAAGGCCGGCATCGTCAAATCCGTCGAGGCCTTCACCAGCGCCGCCGGGGACACGATCCTCTATCCGGGCACGTATTCGTTGAAGAAGAAGATGTCCGCGGAATCGGTCGTCAAGATCCTGGCCGACCAAACGCAGGCCACCGGCTTCCTTGAGGTGCGCCCCGGTGATCGTGTGAGCGATGTGCTGGCCACGGCCTCCCAGCTCACCGGCATCGCGCAGTCCGATTTCGAAGCGGTGGTCAACGGCGGCGGCTCGGGTATTCTGCCTGCCGAGGCTGGCGGCGATTTCGAGGGATGGCTCGAACCCGGCTCCTATGATGCCAAGGCCAAGACCTCCGCCTCCGAAGTCCTCAAGGAAATGGTCGACGCACGCATCGCCAAACTCGATGAGATGGGCGTGCCCTCCGGCGACGAGCGCGAACGCATCCTCAAGATCGCATCCATCGCCGAGGCCGAGGTGAACCGCCATGAGTATTACGGCAAGGTGACCCGTGTCATCGAGAATCGTCTTGAGGGCGGCATGAACCTTGGCATGGATACTTCCCTGGCATATGGCTTGGGCAAGAAGGCCAGCGAAATTACGGACGCCGACATCGCCGACACCTCGAATCCCTACAACCTGCACAACCACGAGGGCCTTCCGCCATCGCCGATTAGCAATCCGGGGGATGAGGCCATTCAGGCGGCGCAGAATCCCGAGCCAGGCGATTGGATGTATTTCGTGACCGTCGACCTGTCCACCGGTGAGACCAAGTTCGTCGAGACCGAGGACGAGTTCTGGCAAATCAGGCAGGAATACAAGGACAATAACGAGAACGCCAACTAGCGTGCGCTGGCCATGACGGCACATTGGGCATCACGCCCGATGATTTTACGATGATGCTGACGGGGCCGGAGCGTTCGAATAACCTAGACGTTGCTCCGCTTCCTCTCTTGGGGAAGCGGAGCAACATGCATTATGCGAACAACGGCGAAGCGAACACGGCGATGACGCCGGCCGCAACGATAACCGGCGCGAACGGAACCTTGCCGCGGTAGGCGGTGCGCCGCTGCGGATCGAAACGCGTCCATAGCGCGATGAACGCGAGCCCCAGCACGCCCATCATGAGCCACCAGACCACTACCGGGCCCAATCCATAGGCGCCCACGGCCAGTCCGACCATCAACGTCGCCGTCACATCGCCCAATCCCAGCGAACCCGGCTTCAGCAATGCCAGCACTCCCTGCACCAGCGCGCAGAGCAACGCGAACAGCACCGACTGGATCAGGGTGAAGAAGGTATTGTCCAGCGCGCCCCACACCAGATTCGCCAACAGCTGCAGCGCGCAGCCGACGGCGATCCATGCGCGCGGCACGCGGCGGCGGCGCACGTCCTCGACGCCCACGGCCAGTCCACATAGAAGACTTGGCAGGCAGAAGTAGTACGGCATACCAGTAAGATTAGCCCCAGTTGCTTGCACACGGATAGGAGAGGGCATGTTGCGTTGGCAGACCGCCGGGGAATCCCACGGCGAGGCATTGGTGGCGATGATCGAGGGAGTGCCGGCCGGCGTCTCCGTGACCACCGACGATATCGTGGGGGCCCTGGCCCGCCGCCGCCTCGGATACGGGCGCGGCGCGCGTATGAAATTCGAACAGGACAAGGTGCGCCTCTTGACCGGCGTGCGCCATGGCAAGACGCTCGGCGGCCCCATCGCCATCGAGATCGCCAACACCGAATGGCCCAAGTGGACCGAGGTTATGAGCGCCGATCCGCTCGACCATGAGATCGCCCGCGAAGGGCGCAACGCGCCGCTGTCGCGCCCGCGCCCCGGACATGCCGACCTGACTGGCATGCGCAAATATGGCTTCGACGACGCCCGCCCGGTGCTCGAACGTTCCTCGGCTCGTGAAACCGCGTCGCGCGTGGCGCTGGGCCGCGTCGCCGCGAATTTCCTCGAGCAGGCGCTCGGCATCCGCACCGTCGCCCATGTCATCTCCATTGGCGGCGCCGGCGTCGAGGACGGGGACGATGCCGTGCTGCCCACGCCCGACGACGTTGCCGCGCTTGACGCATCCCCGGTGCGCACGCTCGACAAGGCCGCCGAGGCACGTATGGTCGCGCGCATCGACGAGATCAAGGCCAACGCCGACACCGTGGGTGGTGTCGTTGAGGTCATCGCCTACGGCGTGCCCGCCGGCATCGGCACCTATGTCGAATCCGACCGCCGCCTCGACGCGGCGCTGGCCTCCGCGCTGATGGGCATCCAGGCCATCAAGGGCGTGGAGATCGGCGACGGCTTCCTCGAGGCCATGCGCCCCGGTTCGGCCGCGCACGACGAGATGGTTCCCGGGGAGGACGGCCGCATCACGCGTCTGACCAACCGCGCCGGTGGCATCGAAGGCGGCATGTCCGACGGCGAGCCGATCCGCGTGCGCGCCGCGATGAAGCCGATTCCCTCCATCCCGAGGGCCCTGCGCACCGTGGACACCGGCACCGGCGAGGCCGCGCAGGCCATCAACCAGCGTTCCGACACCACCGCCGTTCCCGCGGCGGCCGTCGTGGCCGAGGCGATGGTGAGGCTCACCCTGGCGAAGTATGTGCTTGAGAAATTCGGAGGCGACAGCATCGAGGAAACCCGGCGCAACGCCGAGGCATACCTTGCCTCCTGGCCGGAGCACCAGCGGTGACGCGGCGGTCTGACGGAGGCACCCGCGCGTCGGAACACGGCGGTCGGCCCCGTATGGTCCTCATTGGGATGATGGGGGCCGGCAAAACGCGCGTCGGCAAGGAAATCGCGCATATCATGCACCTTCCCTTCGCCGACGCCGATATCGAGATCGAACGCGAAACCGGGATGAAGATCCCGGATTATTTCGCCAAGTACGGCGAGCCCGCGTTCCGCGAGGTCGAAGCCGAGGTCATCGCGCGTCTGCTCGTCGAATTCAGCGGCGTGTTCTCCCTCGGCGGCGGCGCCCCGATGACGCCCGCCACACAGGATCGGCTGGCCGAATATATCGCCGACGGCGGCAAGATCGTCTATCTCATGGCAGATCCGGCCGAGGCGATGGAGCGCGCCAACCGCGGCGGCGGACGGCCGATGCTTGACGGCGATGCGAACGCGCGCTGGAAGAAACTGTTTAAGCAGCGCGACCCGGTGTTCCGCCGCGTTGCCAATGTGCTCGTGCCCACGCGCGGGCTGACGCCGCAGGTCGCGGCGAGGAAGGTGATGGACATGGCCTCCGAACGACAGGTGCATGTGACCGGTTCCGGCATCGAAGCCTATGATGTGATGATCGGCGAAGGCACGATGGGCCGTCTCGTCGAGACGCTGGGCGAGGGGGCGACCAAGGTGGCGCTGATCCACACCCAGCCCGTGCAGCGGCATTCCGACCGCGCGCGCGCATTGCTGCGCCAAGGTGGCTTCGAAGTCTCCGATATCGTCATCCCCGACGCCGAGGCCGGCAAAACCGTCGACGTGGCCAACCGCATCTGGAACCGGCTCGGCGATGAAGGATTCACCCGCTCCGACGCGATCGTCGGACTCGGCGGGGGAGCAGCCACCGATCTGGCCGGCTTCATCGCCGCCACCTGGATGCGCGGCGTGCGATACGTCAACTGCCCCACCTCGCTGCTGGCCATGGTCGACGCCTCCACCGGTGGCAAAACCGGCATCAACACCCCGCAGGGCAAGAACCTCGTCGGCTCCTTCTACACGCCCGCCGGCGTGCTCGCCGATATGAAGACCCTTGCCACGCTGCCACCTGACATCTTCACCGAAGGCCTGGGCGAGGTCGCCAAGTCCGGCTTCATCATGGATACCGGCATCCTCGATATCCTCGAAGCCCATGCCGCCGAGCTGCGTGCCTTCGACGGGGCCACCTTCCTCGGCTCCGGACTGGAGGATGTCGTCGCCGAGCTCATCGAACGCACCGTGCGTGTCAAGGCGCACCATGTCAGCTCCGATCTCAAGGAAAAGGGCCTGCGCGAATTCCTCAACTATGGGCACACGCTTGCCCACGCCATCGAGCAGCTTGAGCATTTCAAGTGGCGTCATGGCAACGCGGTCGCCGTCGGCATGGTCTACGCGGCCGAATTGTCGCATCTGCTCGGCTATATCGACGCCGATCTGGTCGACTATCACCGCGAGTTGCTTTCGTCGCTCGGCCTGCCGACCTCGTGGAACGGCGGCTCCTTCGATGACGTGCTCGCCCTCATGCACAAGGACAAGAAGGCCCGCGGGCGCATGCTGCGCTTCGTCGTGCTCGACCGCCCCGGCCACGTCGTCCACCTGGAGAACCCGCCGGCCGACGCCGTGCGCGAAGCCTTCGACCGCATTCGTAAGTAAGGAGTGCCACCATGACCACCAAAGTCATCGTTGTCAACGGCCCCAATCTCGGCCGCCTCGGTGTGCGCCAGCCCGACGTCTACGGCCGTCAGGACCTCGAGACCCTGCGCCAGCTGTGCACCGAATGGGGCGTCGAACTGGGTCTTGACGTCGAGGTGCGCCAAACCGACGACGAGGCCGAGATGATCGGCTGGATGCACCGCGCCGCCGACGAGAAGACGCCCGTCGTGATGAACCCCGCCGCCTTCACCCACTATTCGTATGGCCTCGCCGACGCCGCGCATATGGTCATCGACGAAGGCCTGCCGCTGATGGAGGTCCATATCTCCAACCCCTCCGCCCGCGACGAATTCCGCAAGCGCTCCGTCATCTCCCCGGTCGCCACCGGCACTATCACCGGCATGGGGTTCTACGGCTACAGGCTCGCCCTCGACGCCGTCGCACATCTCATCGCCGAGCGCGGCTGACTGATTTCATTCAGTGGTACTTTCTTCCGAACGACACGCCGCTGTTCTGAAAGATGTGCCACTGAGTAACGCTAAGCGGCATGTTTTTCAGAACATAAGCGTGTTGTTCTGAAAAACATGCCGCTGAGACGGACTCAGTGGCACAAATTTCAGAAGACCTGCGTGTCGTTCTGAGGTTTGAGACGCAGAGCGACACGGTTAGTTGAAGGGACATCCCACCCAAGGAACGCCTGCGTCCCTGAGCTTGTCGTACAACGGCTGCCGGGCAATCACTTCATTATGGAAACAGTGAACCACCGTGGTCACGCCGGCTTCCTTGAGTATGCGGTCCCGTTCGATCTGATCATTGACCACCTGTCGCACCGTTCTCGCCCCGGTCATCTGAGGATCGACGTACTTGCGCGTTCCATCAAACTCCAGCACGATGATTCGCCCATCGTGAAGCCGCCACAGGAAATCGACGCGGTAAGTCTGTCTCGGATCACTGGGATCGGTGAATTCGACCTGCAGCTCTGGACGCGCGAAGCCCAAGGTAAGAATCGTTCCCCGCGTTAGCGATTCACCGCCGTTCTCACTACGCGCATCAGCATGCTCAATCAGATGGAGCACTGCTTCATGATTGGTACGTAGATGTGCGCATTGCTCCAGCACCCTAGCCGTGTCCAATCCCTGACGAAGCGCAGAATCAATGATGCCCAAAGCATGCTCAAACGGCAGGAACAGTCCGCAGTCGATGACAGTCCGCGCTTGGTCCGTGACGGTTATGCCGTCGACTTGGTCGATGGGAATCTCCTGCATATAGACGCGTTCAATCGGCTGGCCGGAGACTCGTCCCGATTGATACAGGTCGGCGATGCGAATGGCTCCATCGTGGGCTGTCCAACTGTGGTCAAAGCCATGCATGCACGCCGCCGTCAATCCGGCGAACACCCAATTGGGATGAAGACATGCCAGGGCGCGCGCGATATGCCGTGAACGTTCGCAACTGTCGAGGCCGTGCCACGTCTCCTTCGGCATATAGATGTTGTTCAACGGTGACACCAACGTTCCCTCCGCCACGCGTCGGTTCAGTGCGCGCCGTAGGGATGGACTGGTCCCATACGCGCAGCGTCGCTCTTTGCAGGCCTCCGCCAATGCCGCCGCCACACCCTTGTGCTCCTTCATATTTCGACCGTATGCATGCTCCGGCAATGCGCGCAAGTCGTTCCGGGCATTGTGGACGGAGGCTGTGTTTCCGGCGCGTCGCAAGGTGCCGGTGATTTGTTAACACCATATGTCTTCGTAGCGTGGCCGAAACATAAATTACGGTTTGAGGTCATACGAGGAGCCTTGACTAATGCACCGTCGCTTGCATATTGCACATCTATGGAAAGGGAGACGATGGTCAACGGAATCCGCAGGGAAGCCTTCGCATGCGAGAAGTATGTGTCAGGGAAGAGCATGGATCAGGTCATGGCCGACTATGGTCTGACCAGTGTGGTCAAACTGGGGTCCAACGAGAATATGTACGGACCCTATCCACATGCCGTCGAGGCAATGCGGAACCAGCTCGACATGGTCAATATCTATCCTGAGCGCGACTACCTGCTGCTCAAGGAGCTGCTGGCAAGGAAATTCAACGTGCCGGGCCCCGATTGGGTCAGCCTCGGGCATGGCGCGGGCAATGTGCTTGACGCGGTGGCCAAGACGTTGCTCGAGGCAGGGGACGAGGTCATCGTTCCCCAGCAGTCTTACCGCCTGTATCCCGAAATCTCCAAGATCATGGGAGCCAAGGTCGTCGAGGTGCCGCTTGACGACGATTACACGATCAGCTTGGACACCTTCGCCGATGCGATGAACGAGCGCACCAAGATCGTCTGGCTGTGCAACCCGAACAATCCGACCGGCACGGTGGTGCCCAAGGCCGATTTCGACCGCTTCGTGGACCGTCTGCCGGAGAACTGCTGGCTGGTGGTCGACGAGGCCTACGCCGAGTTCGCCGACGAGGACGCGCTGCCCGATGTCGTGGATTATGTGCGGCGCGGCAAGCAGGTCATCGACATCCGTACGTTCTCCAAATACTATGGGCTGGCCGGTCAGCGCATCGGCTATCTCATCGCGGACCCCGAGTTCGTCAATTGGTATGACACCGTCTCCGAACCGTTCAACTCGAACCGTCTCGGCCTTGCCGCGGCCGTGGCCCTGCTGGAGAAGGACGCGGACGAATGCGAACGCTGCAAAGGCCTGATTGTGAACGACCGCGAGCATATGAACGACGTGCTTTCGACCATGGGGTGCAAGCCGGTGCGGTCGAATGCGAACTTCGTGTTCTTCGAGATGCCCTACGAGGCCTCCGAGGTCGCGGAACGACTGCTGCGCCGCGGTGTGATCGTGCGTCCGTGCGGCGGGTGGGGATATCCGCGCCATATGCGCGTGAGCATCGGGACCACCGAGCAGAACGAGGAGTTCCTCGCGCAGATCAAGGCCGTCTTCGACGAGTTGTCCGCCGAGTGATCCAGGAGGAACACGAATGAATCCCACGCTGCGAAAATATCTGACGCTGATTGTGCTTGGCTTTTCGGCCGGCGCGATCTACTGCCTGCCCTATATCAAGTACGTCTTCTACGATGCGATGCTCGACGTCATGCACATCAGCAACGCCCAGTCGGGCTTCCTGCTGTCCATGTATGCCTTCGTGTGCATCTTCCTGTACATCCCGGGCGGCATCCTGGCCGACAAGGTCTCCTCGAAGAAGGCCATCATATTGTCCCTTCTGGGCACAGCCTTGGTCACGCTGATCTTCATGTTCACCTTCAACTACTCGGTCGCGCTGGTCGTGTGGCTGCTGTTCGCCTTCGGCTCTGGCTTCGTGTTCTGGTCCGCGATCCTCAAGGCCGTGCGCATGATCGGCACCGAGGAGGAACAGGGCTTCATGTATGGCGTCTACTATGCGGCCAACGGCACCGGCGGCGCGGTCACCAACGCCGTCGCTCTCAAGGTCTTCGACGGGTTCGGCGGCGATGTGCGCGCAGGCATGTTCTGGGCGCTGCTGGTGATGATTATCGCCATGGTCGTTTCCGCGGCCCTTCTGCAGCTGCTGCTGCGCGAACCCAGCCGCGAGCAGATTGCCGCCACGCCGGAATCCGAGAAGTTCCATTTCTCCGATCTGGGGCATGTGCTGCGCAAGCCCTCCCTATGGCTGGTCTCCATCGTGTTCTTCTGCGTGTATGGCGTCTACAGCTGCAATTCCTTCTTCACCCCGTATCTGACGGATGTGATCGGCTTCGATGCGAGCACCGCGGGATACCTGCAGATCGTGCGCTCGTATGTGGTCATGCTCGTGGCGGCGCCGCTGGGCGGCTTCATCGCCGACAAGCTGTGCAAGTCCACCCTGAAATGGTTCGTCATCGGCGGCGTGGTACTCGGTGTCTCCATCCTCGCGGTGATCCTCGTGGGCCCCGGTGCCAACGGCTGGCTCGTCGCGGTGCTCACCCTGATCCCGGGTCTGTTCGCCATGTGTCTGTATGGCGTGATGTTCTCCGCCCTGCATGAGATCGACATACCGGTGAGGATGGCGGGCACCGCCATCGGCATCGCCTCGATCGTCGGGTACCTTCCCGACGTGGTCCTCCAGCCGTTCTTCGGCGGTCTGGTTGATGCGGGAGGCAACGCCGGATACACCCGCATCTTCTGGTTCCTCGCCTCCTTCTGCCTGATCACCGTGGCGCTCAGCCTGCTGCTCTACCGCAGCCATGTGCATGCCGGGGCGATCCAACCCCAGGCCCGGGCCAAGGCCGCCATCGCATAGCCCCGCGCTAAGTCCCCGCACCACCCGCTTGGATGGCGGGCGCGCGGGGCGCGCATGGAATAACGACGAATATCGAAAGGAACATCATGACCAAGATCGCAATCTGCGATTACAAGGAGCCCCTCAACCGGGATCTCGACATCGAACGGAGCATTTTCCGCAAGGGACTCGGCGACGACGTCGAGATCAGCGTCTACGAGCACGACGGGGACATGGAGGCGTTCAAACGCGCCATCGCCGATGCGGATGGCGTGCTCACCTCCTATCTGGAGTTCCCGGCCGACGTGATCGCCAGCAACCCCTCCCTCAAGGGCATCTCCATCGAGGCCACCGGCTACAACTTCGTGGACGCCGCCGCGGCCGAACGGCAGGGGACCGCGGTGGCGGTGATCGGGGAGTACTGCACGCAGGAGGTGGCCGACCACACCATGGCCCTCGCGCTCGCCGTGTCCAAGAGCCTCAAGCACTATGACCGTGAGATCGAGACCAAGCATCGCTACGACTGGAACTCCACCTCGGGCATGAAACGGCTCGCCGACTCCACGATCGGCATCATGGGCCTCGGCAAGATCGGCAAGGCCGTGGCCCGCCGCGCCCAGGGCTTCGGACTGACGGTCATCGCCTACGACCCCTATTGCCCCGCGCAGGCCGCCGCCGAGGTGGGGGTGGAACTGGTCCCCAAGGAAGAGCTCTTCCGTCGTGCGGACATCATCACGCTCAACATGCTGCTCACCCCCGAAAGCGAGCATATCCTCGATGCAAAGGCATTCTCGATGATGGAGCGCAGGCCCGTCATCGTCAATGTGTCCCGTGGCCAGCTCATCGACGAGACCGCCCTCGTCGAAGCGCTTGACTCCGGCAAGGTGTACGGCGCCGGCCTCGACGTGCTGACCGACGAATCGAACGAGGGCACGCTGACCTGCCCCTTCGTCGGGCGCGAGAACGTGATCCTCACCCCGCACAGCGCGTTCTACTCGGACAAGGCGCTGTACGAATGCCAGCGCATCGCCTCGGAGAACCTGGTCCATATCCTGCGCGGCGAGCAGAAGGATGTGTTCCGCATGGTCAACCATGTGGACGTGACCGGCAACGCTCTCTGAGCGGCGTTCCAGACACGAAGGAGAACAATATGGCCGTGTTGGCTGCCGATTCCAGCGTAGACGCGGCCGCCGTGTCCCCGGTCAAGATAGCGGTGCGCGATGTGTCCAAGTCCTTCGGCGGACGCGTCGTGCTCGACGACATCTCCCTGGACATCAGACAGGGGGAGTTCGTCGTGCTGATCGGCCCCTCGGGAGGCGGCAAGACGACGCTGCTGAGACTGCTCAACCGGCTCGCCGAGCCGGATGAGGGACATGTCTTCATGGACGGGCGCGACATAGCCCGCATCCCCGGCGCGGACCTGCGCTCGCGGATGGGATATGTGATCCAGGGAGGGGGATTGTTCCCGCATCTGACGGTTCGTCGCAACATCGACATCATGATGCGCAACGCCGGCGTGGACAAGGCCGAGGCCGCCGCCAAGGTCGAGCGGCTGATGGATATGGTGGACCTCGACCGCACGCTGGCCGACGCCTATCCATGCCAGCTCTCCGGCGGACAGCAGCAGCGCGTGGGCGTCGCCCGCGCCTTCGCGATGGACCCGGGGGTGATCCTGATGGATGAGCCGTTCTCGGCGCTTGACCCCCTGACCAGACAGGATCTGCAGGATCAGCTGCTTGAGCTGCACCGCGAGTCCGGCAAGACCTTCGTCTTCGTCACCCATGACATGGACGAGGCGGTCAGGCTCGCCGACCGCATATGCGTGATCCAGCATGGGAAAGTGGTCCAGTTCGACGCGCCTTCGCATATCCTGGCCCATCCGGTCTCCGACTTCGTCGTCCGCTTCATCGGACGGGCGCGCAGTATCAGCGATGCACTTGTCCAAGGGAGCGATGCGGCATGAATGGCGTGGAAGGACTATGGAATGTGTTCCTCCAGCGTCGGGTGGAGCTGGGGGGACTGTTCCTCGAACATATGCAGATGACCTCGGCGGCTGTGCTGCTGTCCCTGGTCATCGGCGTGCCGCTGGGCATCGCCATCACCGCTTCGAGACGCTGGGCGGCCGTGGTCATCGGCGTGGCCAACGTCACCCAATCCATCCCCAGCCTCGGCCTGCTTGCGTTGTTCGTGCCGTTGATCGGCATCGGCAAGCCCGCGGCGGTGGGCATGGTGCTTGTCTATGCGCTGCTGCCTATCCTCAAGAACACCTATATCGGATTGACCGGCATCGATCCGGTGATCGTGGAATCGGCGCGGGGCATCGGCTTGTCGCCAGGACGCATCATGGCACAGGTCAAGCTGCCATTGGCGGTGCCCACGATCATGGCCGGCGTGCGCATATCGGCGGTCACCGCGGTCGGCACGGTCACCATCGGGGCCTTCGCCGGCGCGGGCGGCCTTGGTTGGATGATCAACCTCGGCCTCAATGCGAATGACGTGGATCTTGTGCTGCTCGGCGCCATCCCGGCCTGTCTGCTGGCATTGGCCATGGATTTCGCGCTTGGCTTGGTCGAACGCGCGCTCACGCCGGAGGGTCTTGGCCCCACCGAACGCATCGCTCGAAGCACCCGGATGCGTCGCGTGATGCGGATCGCCTTCGCGTCGTTGTGCGCCTTCGCGCTGCTGATCGCTCCGCTGGCCGCGACATTGCCGTCGATGCTGCATGCCGATGACCACGACCGCGTCGTGGTCGGGGCGGAGAACTTCACCGAATCGCTGATCCTCGGCAACATCGTCAGCCAACTCATCCAACGCAACACGGATCTTGAGGTGGACGAGCGCTTCAACCTCGATGGCACGATGGTCACCATGCAGGCCTTCGATTCAGGTGAAATCGATATGTTCACCGACTACACCGGCGTGCTTGCCCCCAATGTGCTCGGCATCGAGGCGTCGTCCGACACGGATAGCGTCTATCGACAGGTCCGCGACGGCATGCGCGACGAGCATGACGCCAGTGTGTCGGCCCCCTTGGGGTTCTCGAACACCTATGTGCTCGCCATGACGCGTGAGAAGTCGGAGAGCATGGGAACCACGACTCTGTCGCAGCTCGTGGCGCGCTCGGGCGAGCTGCGGTTGGGTTGCACCACCGCCTTCATGCAGCGGCCCGACCTGCTGCCCAAGATGCGGTCCGCATTGGGCGTGCGCTTCGCCTCCGTCGATGGACTCGAAGGCAATGTGCGGTATCAGGCCGTCGTCTCCGGCCGCACCGACGTTACCGACGCCTATGAGACCGACGCCATGCTGGCCAAGGAGGATATGGTGACGCTCAAGGATGACATCGGCTTCTTTCCCGCATACCAGGCGGTGTCTCTCGCGCGTCGTGACGCGCTGTCCGCCCATCCGAGGCTGCGTGCCTTGCTTGCGCGGCTTGAAGGAGCCATCACGCCGGCATGGATGCGTGCGATGAACCGTCAGGTGGATCTCGATGGGAAGACTCCACAGGATGTGGCGTTGTCCTTTCTGCGTGAGAAAGGATGGGCCTGAACGCGGCGACGTTATATGCCTCCGCCGAACACGCCGGGGCGGAGCGCGTCGGGCGCGGATGATAGGCTGAAATTCCATGGCGAGAAGACAACATGGCAATTCCCAAGAACACGTGACCAAGCACATTTTCGTGACCGGAGGCGTGGTCTCATCCCTCGGCAAGGGCCTCACGGCCTCCTCCCTCGGTCGTCTCCTGCGTTCCCGTGGCATCCATGTGCTGCAGCAGAAGCTCGATCCCTATATCAACGTCGACCCGGGCACGATGAACCCGTTCCAGCACGGTGAGGTCTACGTCACCGAGGACGGCGCGGAAACCGATCTCGACATCGGCCACTACGAGCGCTTCCTCGACGTGTTCCTTTCCCAGAAGGCGAACGTCACCACCGGTCAGATCTACCAGGAGGTGCTGCGCAAGGAGCGCGCCGGCGAATACCTCGGCCAGTGCGTGCAGGTCATCCCTCACATCACCAACGAGATCAAGTCGCGCATGCGCGCCCAGGCCTCCGACGACGTGGATGTGATCATCACCGAGATCGGCGGCACCGTCGGCGACATCGAATCCCAGCCGTTCCTCGAGGCCGCGCGCGAGGTGCGCCGGGACCTCGGCGCGGAGAACTGCATGTTCGTGCACGTCTCCCTCGTGCCCTATATCTCCGCCGCGCACGAGCTCAAGACCAAGCCCACCCAGCATTCCGTGATGATGCTGCGCCAGCTGGGCATCAGCCCCGACGCGCTGGTGCTGCGTTCCGACCGCCCCCTGAACCAGTCCATCAAGGACAAGATCTCCCTGATGTGCGATGTGGACGCCGAGGGCGTCGTCAACTGCGTGGACGCGCCGAGCATCTACGACGTGCCGAAGATCCTGTTCAACGAGGGCCTCGACGCCTATGTGGTGCGCGAGCTGGGCCTGCCCTTCCATGACGTCGATTGGGACGAATGGGCCGATCTGCTTGAGCGCGTGCACCACCCCAAGCACGAGGTCAACATCGCGATCGTCGGCAAGTACATCGACCTGCCCGACGCCTATCTGTCCGTCACCGAGGCCATCAAGGCCGGCGGCTTCGCCAACTGGGCGAAGGTGAACGTCAAGTGGGTCGCGGCCGACAAGTGCGAGACCGAGGAAGGCGCGGCCGCAAGCCTCGACAACGTCGACGGCATCGTCGTGCCCGGCGGCTTCGGCATCCGCGGCATCGACGGCAAGATCGGCGCGCTGCGGTTCGCCCGCGAGCATGGTCTGCCCGCGCTCGGCCTGTGCCTCGGCCTGCAGTCGATGGTCATCGAATACGCCCGTCACGTCCTCGGCATCGAGGACGCCAACTCCACCGAATTCGAGCCGGATTGCGCCAATCCGGTCATCGCCACGATGGAGGAGCAGAAGGAGATCGTCGCCGGCAAGGGCGATATGGGCCACACGATGCGCCTCGGCTCCTACCCGGCCGAGCTCGAGGAGGACTCGCTGGTCGCCGAGCTCTACGGCACCACGCATGTCACCGAGCGCCATCGCCACCGTTACGAGGTGAACGTCGCCTACAAGGACCACCTGCGCGAGGCGGGCCTGAAGATCTCCGGCCAGAGCCCTGACGGCAGCCTCACCGAGTTCGTCGAGCTGCCGCGCGAGGTCCACCCGTTCTACGTCTCCACGCAGGCGCATCCCGAGTTCAAGTCCCGCCCGACCAAGCCCCATCCGCTGTTCGCCGGGCTCGTCAAGGCGGCGCTCGACCATCAGGAAGAGCGCTGAGACAGTGCCGGGATATTCGGAAATACTATGATGTGATTTAATTCACATTGAGCCTATGGCATGTCGATTCGCGGCTATGAATACCACGGTGTTCATAGCCGCGATGGCATAATAATGGGCATATCGGCCGGGTGCGTCGGACCGCCTTCCGAAAAGGGCGGGATGGGCGCGCCGCGGACGAGGAATGGATGAGGAAGACGGAACGAGAACGAATATGAGCGAACAGAATCTCAACACAGGGGATACGCCGCAGGGGTCTCTGGATCCCATGGGCGGAGCGCATGATCGGATGGCGGCGCCTTCGGTCGGCGCGTTCCCCCCGGCCGCGGCACCCCAGGGAACCGTTCCGATGGAACAGACCGCGTTCCCCGCCGCGGGGACGGATGCCGCCACGCAGGTGCTCAACCCGGTGGCCGGATTCGCCGACGAGGAGATCGACCCCGGCGATGCGCTGACCGCGTCCAAGCGTCGCCGTCGCGTCTGGCCGTGGATCGTGCTCGTCGTCGTGCTGCTGCTTGGCGCGGCCGCCGGCGGCACCGTCTGGTTCTTCCAAGGCGGCGGCCCGATGCCGCGCCATGCCCTGCCCGGCACCAGCCTGTGGGGCACGTCCGTGGCCGGCAAAAGCGCCGATGCCATCGCCTCCGACATCACGACGCAGGTCAATGACTCCACCGTGCCCGTGAGATACGAGGGCAAGCAGGCCAAGATCGGTCTGTCCGACCTGGGTCTCGACGTGGACGCCGACGCCATCGCCAACCAGGCCGTCGAGGCCAAGCGCGGCGGCGCTTGGTGGGAGCAGCTCATGTTCTGGGTCCACGAGGATGTCTCTCCCGAACTGGTCAATGAGAAGGCCGCCGACACCAGCGCGCTCAACGAGCGCCTCGGCATCGAGGAGACCAAGCCGGTCGACGCCACCGTCGCGCTCAACGCCGACGGCAACGGCTTCGACGTCACCCCGGGCCAACAGGGCCAGGGCGCCGATGCGACCGAGGTCGTGCGCGAGGCCGTCGACGCCGTCAAATCGCTGGGATCGGCCCAGCCCAAGACCGTGACCGTGAGCCTCGAGCCCATCGATCCCAAGGTCACCGATGACGTGGCGAACCAGGCCAAGGCCACGCTTGACGGCCTGGCCCAAAAGCCGCTTGAGATCAAGATCGGCGACCACACGATCGCCAGCCTCGACGCGAAGGCCCTCGCCTCGGCGATGAGCATCGACGCCAACGACAAAGCGCCGCTCAAGGACGGCCAGGGGCGCAACGGCTATGTCGTCTTCGACGCGGCCAAACTGCAGCAGTACTACGAGGCAAACATCAAGAACACCTTCAAGGCCGACCGCGTGGACGGCGACGTCGTGGTCAACAACAACGGCGACGTCATCGAGACCAAATCCGAGGGCCACGACGGCATCACCATCGCCGACGGTGGAGACGCCAACCTCGGCGCCGACGCGGCCAAGGCCCTTTCCGACGGCTCGCCCAGCGTCGAGGTGCAGGGCTCCGTCAACCCGATGGAGGAGAAGAAAACCAAGAAGCACGTCATCATCGACCTCAGCGACCAGACCCTGACCATGGTCGAGAACGACAAGGCGATCGCCACCTATCAGGTCGGCATCGGCCAAGGCAACGCCGCCGACGGCAGCGGCAGGTGCGTGGACGACTTCTGCACGCCCACCGGCGACTTCACGATCTTCCGCAAGGTCTACAACGAGACCATGCGCGGCGAGGTGGCGCGCTCCGACGGCACCATCGAGAAATGGGAGGTGCCCAACATCGGCTTCGCCAACTACATCACCTCCGACGGCGTGGCAATCCATCGCATCACCACGCAGATGAACAACTCGTCGGTCGCCGCCCAGCGCCCGCGCATCTCCCATGGCTGCATCGGCCTTGGATGGGATGTCGCGCAGAGCTTCTACGACTGGGCGCCCAACGGCACCAGCGTCCACATCCAGCTCTGAGCGTATTCGGCCGACGCACATAACTTATCCCCGCCGCGCGCCCCATCCGCGCACGGCGGGGATTTTTGTGTCCAAGCTCACGCTGACACGCGCTCCGGCATGTGGCCCGGCCGCGGCCATCGCCTATGCTTGTGCGTTAGGCTGTCCAGACAGGAAAGCACAGCAACGGAAGGCAGGATGGTGAGCGAAACCCAACAGCCCAACGCCGCGGCCGACGTGGAGATGAGCCAGTATGTGGCCGACCGCGGGCGCGTGAACGAGGACAAGATCAGGCAGGACGACGAGATCATCTCGCAGTTCGGCGACTACAACTACGGCTGGCATGATTCCGACGCCGCCGGCGAGGCCGCGAGGAAAGGCATCAGCGAGGAGGTCGTGCGCGAGATCAGCGCCGACAAGGGCGAGCCGGATTGGATGCTCGAATACCGACTCGCCGGCTACCGCGCCTTCGTGGAGAAGCCGATGCCCGACTGGGGCGTCGACCTGAGCGGCTTCAACGCGGACGACTTCAAGTACTACGTCAAGCCGATCGACAAGCAGGCCGCCAGCTGGGAGGAACTGCCCGACGACATCCGCACCACCTACGACCGCCTCGGCATCCCCGAGGCCGAGAAGAAGCGCCTTGTGGCCGGCGTCGCCGCACAGTATGAATCCGAGGTCATCTACAATTCGATTCAGGACGACCTGAAGAAGCAGGGCGTCATCTTCGTCGACACCGACACCGCCGTGCGCGAATATCCGGAACTGGTCAAGAAGTACTTCGCCACCGTCATCCCCGCCGACGACAACAAATTCGCCGCGCTCAACACGGCGGCCTGGTCCGGCGGATCCTTCGTGTACGTGCCCAAGGGCGTCCATGTCGACATCCCGTTGCAGGCCTACTTCCGCATCAACACGCCGAATATGGGCCAGTTCGAACGCACGCTGATCATCGCCGACGAGGGCTCGTATGTCCATTACGTCGAGGGCTGCACGGCGCCGATCTATTCGACCGACTCGCTGCACGCCGCCAACGTCGAGATCATCGTCGAGAAGGGCGCGCGCGTGCGCTACACGACCGTCCAGAACTGGTCGAACAACGTCTACAACCTCGTCACCCAGCGCTCCTTGGTCAAGGAACACGGCACGATGGAATGGGTCGACGGCAACATCGGCTCCAAGGCGACGATGAAATATCCCGCCTGCATTTTGGCCGAGCCGTATGCGAAGGCGGAGACCATGTCCCTCGGCTTCGCCGGCAAGGGCCAGTATCAGGACACGGGCGCCAAGATGATCCATCTGGCCCCGCACACCAGCTCCACGATCGTCGCCAAGTCGATCTCGCGCGGCGGCGGGCGCTCCGCCTACCGCGGTCTGGTCAAGATCGTCGATGGCGCGGAGGGCTCCTCCAACTCGACCGTGTGCGACGCGCTGCTCGTCGACGATTATTCACGCTCCGACACCTATCCGCATGTCGATGTGCGCGAGGACGACGTGTCGATGGCCCACGAGGCCACCGTCTCCAAGGTCTCCGAGGACCAGCTCTTCTATCTGATGAGCCGCGGCCTCAACGAGGACGAGGCGATGGGCATGATCGTGCGCGGCTTCGTCGAGCCGATCAGCCGCGAGCTGCCGATGGAATACGCGCTTGAATTGAACCGTTTGGTCGAACTGCAGATGGAAGGATCGGTGGGCTGATATGGCACAACAGGAAATCAACATCCCCGTCGCAGACCCGAAGGACCCCTATGCGGTGCCCGCGGCGATGCCGTCCAGCGCCGACAAGGAGCCACGCTCCTTCGAGCCGGCCGATTTCGCCATGCCGGCGCGCAAGGTCGACGATTGGCGATACACGCCGGTCGAGCGCATCGCCGAGTTCTTCGACGTGTTCGAGCCGTCCGGTACGACGACGGTCGACGTCGATATGATCGACGGATCCCCGCTGCCCGCGGATGCCGTCGTGGTGCGCGAGACGGCGTTGGACGAGGGCGCCGCGCTGGTCGGCAAGCCCTCGGACCGCGCCGCGGCCGTCGAATGGCAGGCCGCCGGTAAGGCCACCGTCATCGAGCTGTCCGGCGAAATCCCGACCCCGGTACGCGTGCGCGTGCATGGCGCCGGCGACGCGCTCGACGCGCTCCATCTGGTCATCAAGGCGGCCGACAAATGCCACGCCGATATCGTCGTCGAACACGATGGCGCCGCGCGACTGGCCGAGGGCGTGGAGATCGCCACCGGCGCCGATTCGCATGTCTCCGCCACCTTCATCCAGGAATGGGAGAAGAGCTCCAAGCATGTCGGCAACCATCGTCTCCATATCGGCGCCGGCGCTTCGCTGCGCCACTCCGTCGTCACGCTTGGCGGCGATGTGGTGCGCATCCGCATGGACCAGGACTTCGGCGGCGAACAGGGCGACCTCAATATGCTCGGCATCTACTTCGTCGACCCGGGCGAACACATCGAGCATCGCACGATGGTCGTGCACAACCATCCCGAATGCAAGAGCCGCGTCGTCTACAAGGGCGCGCTCGACGGCAAGGACGCGCACTCCACGTGGGTGGGCAACGCGCTGATCGAGCCGACCGCCCCCGGCACCGACTCCTACGAGCTCAACCGCAACCTCGTGCTCACCCCGGGCGCGATCGCCGACTCCGAACCGAACCTCGAGATCGAGAACGGCAATATCATCGGCGCGGGCCATGCCTCCTCGGTCGGCCGCTTCGATGACGAGGAGCTGTTCTACCTGCAGTCCCGCGGCATCCCCGAGGCCGAGGCGCGCAAACTCGTCGTGCGCGGCTTCTTCGGCGAACTCGTCGAGGAGATCGGCATCCCGGCCATCTCCGAGCATCTCATGACCGTCATCGACCGCAGGCTTGCGCGCGGCGAAAGCGCCGCCATGGCCAGTGTCCTCGAAGACAAGTAACCGCAAGCTTTGTGATATAGGAGAACATCAATGTCAACCCTCGAAATCAAGGACCTCTACGCCCACGTCGACACCAAGGAGGGCTCCAAGCAGATCCTCAAGGGCGCGAGCCTGACCGTCAACTCCGGCGAAACCCATGCCATCATGGGCCCCAACGGCTCCGGCAAGTCCACGCTGGCCTACACGCTGGCCGGCCACCCCAAGTATGTCGTCGACTCCGGCCAGGTGCTGCTCGACGGCGAGGACGTGCTCAAGATGACCCCCGACGAGCGCGCCAAGGCCGGCCTGTTCCTCGCCATGCAATATCCGGTCGAGGTGCCGGGCGTGTCGATGACCAACTTCCTGCGCACCGCCAAAACCGAAATCGACGGCGAGGCGCCCGCCATCCGCCAGTGGACCAAGGACCTGTCCGCCGCCATGAAGCGACTCAAGATGGATCCGAAGTTCGCCACCCGCTCGGTCAACGAGGGCTTCTCCGGCGGCGAGAAGAAGCGCGCCGAGGTGCTGCAGCTCGAACTGCTGCGCCCCAAGTTCGCCATCCTCGACGAAACCGACTCCGGCCTTGACGTCGACGCGCTGCGCATCGTCTCCGAAGGCGTCAACCGCGCCAAGGAGGCCAACGATTTCGGCATCCTCATGGTCACGCACTACACGCGCATCCTCAAGTACATCAAGCCGGACATCGTGCATGTCTTCGCTGATGGTCACTTCGTCAAGACCGGCGGCCCGGAGCTGGCGGACGAGCTCGAGGAGCGCGGCTACGACGAGTATCTGCCCGAAGGGTCCGACTCCGAGTCGGCGTTGGCCTGAGTTTTCTTTTTCGCTCTAAGGTTGCGTTCCAGCGTGGCTCCGTGGGGTCCCGGGATGTTCTCTTCGGGACACGCTCCGGGCCGCTCTGGCCAAGTCTTTACGGTCTCGAACAGAACATCCCGGGACCCCACTGGAAACGTTGGCGGACATACTTTCGTTGGTGCGTCTACGAAAGCGAGTGGTGTTCCCGATATGCTGTTCACGACCGTAGGCTTGGCCGAACGGCCTGGAGTGTGTCGGGAACAGCATATCGGGAACACCACGGAACCACGGGAATAAGCAAGATTTACAGCGCATCGCGAGGTAGGGAATATGACGGATTTTGAAGCGATACGGGCGCAGTTTCCGATTCTGGACCAGCGGGTGCATGGCAGGCCGCTGGTGTATCTGGATTCGGCGGCGACCTCGCAGAAGCCGCAGTGCGTGATCGATGCGGAGAGCGAATACTATCGCACGATCAATGCGGGCGTGCATCGCGGGGCGCATGAGCTGGCGGCCCGCGCCACCGTCGCCTTCGAGGAGGCGCGCGCCAAGGTGGCCAAGCTGGTCGGCGCGGAATCGGCGGAGGGCGGCGAAGAGCTTGTCGTCACCGGCGGCGCCACGGCTGGACTCAACCTGCTGGCCACGGCGTTCGGCAATGCGAGCCTTGGGCGCGGGGGAGAGGCGGCGAAACGCTTCGCGCTGGAGCCAGGGGACAATATCGTCGTCTCCAAGGCGGAGCATCATTCGGTGCTGCTGCCGTTCCAAGAGCTTGCGGCCCGCACCGGCGCGACCCTGCGCTGGCTTGATCTGGACGACGAGGGACGTATTCGCGTCGATGATGTGGATCAGGTCATCGACGAGCGCACCAAGGTCGTCGCGGTCACGCATGTGGGCAATGTGACCGGTGCGATCACCGACATCGCCCCGCTGGTGCGCCGTGCGCACGAGGTCGGTGCCCTGTTCGTGCTGGACGCCTGCCAGTCCGTACCGCATCTCAAGGTCGATTTCCATGCGCTTGATGTGGATTTCGCGGCGTTTTCCGCGCATAAAATGTATGGGCCGACCGGCGTCGGCTTCCTCTATGGGAAGCGCGAGCTGCTGGAGGCCCTGCCTCCGGCGCAATTCGGCGGCTCGATGGTCGAGCTGGCCTGGATGGACAAGCCGGCGCAGTATATGGCGCCGCCGGCGCGCTTCGAAGCAGGCACGCAACCGGTCGCGCAGGTCGTGGCCGCGGGAGTCGCCGCCGACTGGCTGATGTCGATCGGCATGGAGCGGGTTGAGGCGCATGAACGCACCATCGCGGCCGAGCTGCTCAAGCTCGGTGAGATCGAGGGCGTGCGCATCCTCGGGCCCCGTGACAACGAACGGCGCATCGGCACGGTCGCCTTCGACGTCAAGGGCGTGCATCCGCATGACGTTGGCCAGTTCATCGACGCCGCGGGCATCGCCATCCGCGTCGGCCACCACTGCGCCCAGCCCGTGCACCGTCACTTCGGCCTCTATGCCTCGAACCGCGCCTCGACCGGCGTCTACAACACCGTCGAGGATGCACAGGCCTTGGTCGAGGCCATGCGCGGCGTGCGTTCCTTCTTCGGCGCGTAATTTCCTGTCGTTTTGGATGGCGGGTCTTTTCCCTGTCATTCCAGAGCAATGGGACGTCCCCCGTCATCCTGAGCGAGCGAAGCGAGTCGAAGGATCTCCGGTTGGCATGAGATCCTTCGACTTCGCCCTGCGGGCTCCGCTCAGGATGACAAAAGAGTGGTTATATTGGAGAAACTATGGGTATGAGTGATTACGGCATGAGCGGGGATGCGTTGGAACAGATGTACCAGGAGGTCATCCTGGAGGCGGCCAAAAACCCGCATGGCAAGGAGCATTTCGCACAGGATCTGACCGACGAATCCTCGTCGGCGGGCGAATCCGTGGTGCAGGCGACCCACGCCTATTGCACCCCTGGCGAATCCCACCAGTTCAACCCGACCTGCGGCGACGAGGCGACCATCCACGTCGAGGTCTCCGACGGCGAGCCGCGCACACTCGAACGCGTGGTCTGGGACGGCCAGGGATGCTCGATATCACAGGCCAGCCTGTCCGTCATGGTCGATCTGGTGGCGGGCAAAACCGTCGACGAGGCGATGGCCTTGGCCGCCGATTTCCATGCGCTGATGGAATCGCGTGGCAAGGGACTCGACGACGAGGAAACCGTCGAGCGACTCGACGACGCCATCGTCTTCCAAGGCGTCTCCAAGTATCCGATGCGCATCAAATGCGCGCTATTGGCTTGGGAAGGCCTGAAGGACGCCACCGCCAAGGCGCTTGCCGCCAAGGGCGCGTGAACGCGCGGAGTATGGCGATGCCCGGGCGTTGCGTTGGGCCGGCAGATGAATTGTCTCCACGCCCTTCACAGCGCGCTTGGCTTGGCGTAGAGTTGCGTAGAGAAAAGCATGCCCATTGACGGGGCCTGCGACGACATTTGAAGATCACGGCGATATCCCGGAGGAACGATGAACGACAATCTGGTGCCCGAACCCTCCGCATCGGTGTTCGATGCGGTCAACGGCGTGCTGCACGACGAGGAGGCCGCGCGCCGCGTGATGGCCAATCCGAACCTGGCCAGGGGCTTCTCGGAAGGCCAGCCGATTGCGGCCAAGGCCAATGCCGACGACAATGCCCACACCGACTCCTGCGGATGCGGTGGACGGCATGACGCCTGCGGTTGCGAAAAAGACGCCGAGGCGGATATCCCGCTGAAGTTCGTCGACGACATCGGCCGCGCCACGGCATCCGATGTGCGCGAGGCGCTGCATCAGGTCATCGACCCGGAGCTCGGCATCGATGTCATCGATCTGGGCCTTGTCTATGGCATCGAGATCGACGACAAAGGCCGTGCCATCATCACGATGACGTTGACGACCCCCGCCTGCCCGCTGACCGATCTGATCGAGGACGAATGCGCCTCCACGCTGGCCGGATTGGTAGAGGAGTTCCGCATCGACTGGACCTGGAACCCGCGCTGGACGATGGAGCGCATCACGCCCGAAGGGCGCGAGCAGCTGGCCGCCCTCGGCTTCAACTTCGACAATTTCCCGGCTTACTGATGTCAGCTCGTGCCGTCTGCAATATGCGGCATACATACCAATGCGAAGGCCGTCCCGTGTGGGACGGCCTTCTATGTTGCGGATCCTTCGACTTCGCGTTGTACGCTCCGCTCAGGATGACGATGATGGGTGCGGTGGCCGCACCCATCATCGTCAGTCGTCGACGACGGTGCCCTTGGGCACGACGGTGATGCCGTCGGGGGTCACCGTGAAGCCGCGGGCCAGATCATGCTCGGTGTCGATGCCGACCGTCGAGTTCTCGGTGAGCACCACGTTCTTGTCGAGGATGGCCTTGTAGACGCGGGCGCGGCGGTTGATGGTCACGCCGTCGAAGAGGATCGAATCGACGACCTGCGCCCACGAGTGGATGTGGACGTTGGGGGAGAGCACCGAATGATGCACCTCGCCGCCGGAGACGATCACGCCGGGGGAGACGATCGAGTCGGTGGCGTGGCCGAGGCGGTCACGGCCGGCGTGCACGAACTTGGCCGGCGGCAACGTGCCGGTGTTCGTGTAGATCGGCCAGGCCTGGTTGTAGAGGTTGAACTCCGGCACATAGGCGATCAGATCCATATGCGCATCGTAGAACTGCTTCAGCGTGCCGACGTCGCGCCAGTAGGCGTGGTCGGTGTCATTGGAGCCGGGGATGACGTTCGTGTTGAAGTCGTAGACGCCGGCCTCGCCGCGCGCAGCGAAGTAGGGGGCGATGTCGCCGCCCATGTCATGCTTGGTGTCGGCGGCCTTCTCGTCCTTGGACAGCGCATCGAACAGCGCGTCGGTATTGGCGACGTAATTGCCCATCGAGGCGAGGAAGGAATTCGGATCGTCCGGCAGGCCCGCGCAGGTGTCGGGCTTCTCGAGGAAGGTCTTGATCTGGTTCGGGTGGTTCGGATCGACGTCGATCACGCCGAACTGGTTCGACTGGGCGATCGGCTGGCGGATGCCGGCCACCGTGAACTCGGCGCCCGATTCGATGTGCTGCTGCACCATCTGGCCGAAGTCCATGCGGTAGACGTGGTCCGCGCCCACGATCACGACGATGTCGGGCTCGACGTCCTCGATGATGTTGATCGTCTGGTAGATCGCGTCGGCCGAGCCGAGGTACCAGTGCTTGCCGAGGCGCTGCTGCGCCGGCACGGGGGAGACGTAGTTGCCCAGCAGCGAGGAGAAACGCCACATCTGCGAGATATGGCGGTCCAGCGAATGGGACTTGTACTGCGTCAGCACGATGATGTGCCGGTAATCCGAATTGACCAGATTCGACAGCGGGAAGTCGATCAATCGGAACGCGCCTCCGAAGGGCACGGCCGGCTTCGCGCGGTCACGGGTCAGCGGCATGAGGCGCGTCCCCTCGCCGCCTGCCAGAACGATGGACAGTATCTTCTGCTTGTTCTTGGCCATCGCCATATTCCTCTCTATCAGAAGCGCCTTGCGGCGCCGCACTTCACACCGGAGCAACATCGCCCGCGGTCAATGTCCATAATTGCACATTTTTTCCGCGACGCAAGCCATATCCGCGCGCGCGTCGGGATTGCGTCGTCTTTCAGCGCGGCTGTGTCGCATAGAAGGCGACGGCGCTCGAGGCGGCCACATTGAGGCTGTCGACGCCGTGCAGCATCGGGATCCGGACGGTCAGGTCGGCGCGCGCGATGGTGTGTCGGGACAGGCCGTCCCCCTCGGTGCCGAAGATCAGGGCGAGCTTGTCGATGTGCCCGGGGGCGCCGGCCGGCAGCCTCAGGCGGCGCGCGAGTTCGTCCATCGATATCGAATCGTCCTCTAGCGCCATCGCCGCCGTCGTGAACCCGAGGGACCGCAGTTCCTCAAGCCCCTCGAAGGGCCAGTAGCGCTTGTTCTCGGTGCCGTCGGGGTTGCGGCCGGTGATGCGGGTCCAGGGCACCTGGAAGACGGTGCCCATCGACACGCGGGCGGCGCGCCGGTAGAGGGGGTCGCCGCAGGAGGGGGTGACGAGCACCGCGTCGACGCCGAGGGCGGCGGCCGAGCGCATGAGCGCGCCCACATTGGTGTGGTCGACGATATCCTCCATCACGGCCACGCGACGCGCGCCGGCGACGACCTCGGCCACGGAGGGCAGGGGCCAGCGCCGCATGGCCGCCAAGGCGCCGCGGTGCAGACGGTACCCGGTCAGGCCCTTGAGCTGCTCGCCCGAGGCGATGTAGACGGGCACGTCGGCGCCCCAGCGTTCCTCGATGGCCGCGAAGGTGGAGGCCATGCCCTCGATCCATGCCTCCTCGACGAGCAGGGAGATCGGCTCGCGTCCGGCGGCGACGGCCCGGTCGATGACCTTGGGACTTTCCGCGATGAACAGGCCCTTGGCCGGCTCAAGACGATTGCGCAGCTGCATCTCGGTCAGGTTCACATAGGGCGCGACCCGCTCGTCGTCGATGGAATCGATCCTGATCAGACGCATGCGTCGTCCTTTCCGAAGGAGGATATGAAAAAGGCGGAATCCATATGGACTCCGCCTATCTGTGCCCGAGACGGGACTTGAACCCGTACGCCCGTTAAAAATAGGCACTAGCACCTCAAGCTAGCGCGTCTACCATTCCGCCACCCGGGCAGGTGTCGTTGTGACAA
Source organism: Bifidobacterium sp. LH_730 (assembly GCF_056355835.1). Classification (NCBI taxonomy): domain Bacteria; kingdom Bacillati; phylum Actinomycetota; class Actinomycetes; order Bifidobacteriales; family Bifidobacteriaceae; genus Bifidobacterium; species Bifidobacterium sp. LH_730. Next base: position 197,715 of record NZ_JBKETB010000003.1, on the reverse strand, counting down.
CAGAAGGAAACTATAGCACCAAATCACACCAATGCAATTCGACCCATCTTTGGGCGTGTCGCGGGCGGAATAATGCCGTTATCGTCAGCCGCGTCGATACCATAGTCCCTTATGACCGACGCGCTTTTCCTCCTCGACCCCGACCATGACGACGTGCCCGTGAACACCGACGGACTCAACACCGGCTGGCGCATCACCCTGCCGGCCGATGTGCGTCGCCATGCCGTGCAGGCCATGCGCCTGAAGCCGGGCGACGCCATGCAGCTCTCCGACGGGCGTGGCCTGCGCATCCTGGCGGAGCTCGAGGACGGCGAGCAGGGCGTGGCGTTGGTGCGTGAATTCAGGCGCGACGCAAGGCCCACCACGCGTCTTGAGCTGGTGCAGGCGCTGGCCAAGACCGGACACGACGAGCAGGCCATCGACATGGCCACGCAGATCGGCGTCGACTCGGTGGTGCCGTGGCAGGCGGCGCGTTCCATCGCCAAGTTCAAGGCCGGGCGCACCGACCGCAAATGGCGTTCCGTGCTCGAATCCGCCACCGAGCAGGCACGCCGTTCGTGGATGCCCGAGCTGGCCGACTGCGCCAGCGACAAGGACGTGACCGCGATGTGCCTGCGGGCCAATGTGCATGGCGACATGGTGGTCGTGCTCCATCAGGACGCCACCGACACCTGGTCCGGAGTGGAGGCCAAGGTGGCCGAATTGGCCGACCGCTGCCTCAAGGACGGCAAGGAGCGCACCGTCAGCGTCGTCGTCGGCCCCGAGGGCGGCATATCCGACGAGGAGGCCGCCGCCTTCGCCAAGGCGGGCGCCCATGTCTGCGTGCTGGGCACCAATATCCTCCGCGCCTCGACGGCCGGTCCGGTGGCGCTGGCGCTGCTGTCGCGCGCCCTCGGCCGATACGAGTGAGACGCGCCTCCACGCGTCGCGGCGGCGCAATAGCATGGGGGAAGCGAAATCCCAAGCGAAAGGAACGGATATGAGCGAGTCTGACGACTGCCTGTTCTGCAAGATCATCGCCGGGCAGATCCCCAGCGAGAAGGTGTATGAGGACGAGACGACCTATGCTTTCAAGGACATCGCGCCCAAGGCGAAGGTGCATGTGCTCATCGTGCCCAAGCAACACCATGCGAATGTGTCCGAGCTGGCCGCACAGGATCCGGCCGAGCTCGCGCATATCGTCGAAGTGGCGCAGTCCATCGCCGACGAGGCCTATCACGGGCACTTCCGTCTGGTCTTCAACACCGGGCTCGACGCGGGGCAGACGGTGTTCCATGTGCACGCGCATGTGCTGACCGGCGAGAAGCTCGACGAATAGTTTCGAATAATCCCGACTTTTCCCGACTGATACGACAAAGGAATCCGTGGCAACCACAACACGAACCATCACCATCCCCACCCGGCTCGATCCGGTGGCCGTGCTCGGCCCCGTCGACGAAGTGCTGCGCGAGGTCGAGCGTGCCTTCCCCGAGCTGACGATCATCGTGCGCGGCAACCGCATCGCCGTGATCTCCTCCTCGAAGCAGACCGAGGCGCAGGCGGCGCAGGCCGAGGACATGCTCAACGCGATCGTCGAGGCCGCGCACACTGCGCCGATGGACGCCGACACCGTGCGTCGCATGCTCGACCAGCAGGTGCTGTCGAACGACGTGCGCGCCGCGCACCCGGGGCATGGACGGTCCACCGAAATGCTGCGCCGCGCCGAGTCGTCGCGCTCCCGCGAGGGCGAACGTCGGCGCGCGTCCGTCCCAGGCGTCATCGCCTTCGCCGGCGGACAGCCCGTGCGCGCCAAGACCGCGGGGCAGAGCGCCTATGTCAACGCGATCGAATCGAACACCATCACCTTCGCCATCGGCCCGTCCGGCACCGGCAAGACCTATCTGGCCGTCGCCAAGGCCGTGCGCGCCTTCGAGGACGGGCGGGTGCGGCGCATCATCCTGACGCGTCCGGCCGTCGAGGCAGGGGAGAACCTCGGTTTCCTGCCCGGAACCCTGAACGAGAAGGTCGACCCGTATCTGCGCCCGCTCTACGACGCGTTGTCCGACATGCTGGGCGCCGACCAACTCAAGCGGCATATGGACGAGGGATCCATCGAAGTGGCGCCGCTGGCCTATATGCGCGGCCGCACCCTGAACGACGCCTTCGTGATCCTCGACGAGGCGCAGAACACCACCGAACAGCAGATGAAGATGTTCCTGACGCGTCTGGGCTTCAACACGACGATGGTCATCACCGGCGACGTCACCCAGGTCGATCTGACCGTGCCGCGCTCGGGACTCAAGACCATCGAGACGATTTTGGGTGGCATCGAGGGCATCGCCTTCGCGCGCCTGGGCGCTTCGGACGTGGTGCGACACGCACTCGTCGGGCGCATCGTCGAGGCATACGAGCGGCACGCGGCCCTGTCCGCCGCCGCGGGCAAGGAGCGGATGGCATGAGCGTGGAAGTGACCAACGAGACCCCCTGGAGCATCGACCCGAAGGTCTTTTCCGACCTCGGGGTGTGGGTGATGGACCAGATGAGGGTCAGCACCCAGTCCGATCTGGCGATCATGTTCGTCGACCCCGATCCGATCGCCGAACTGCACGAGCGGTGGATGAACCTCGAGGGACCCACCGATGTGATGAGCTTCCCGATGGACGAGCTGCGCCCCGGCGACGACGGACGCGTGAGCGAAGGCGTGCTCGGCGACATCGTGATCTGCCCGTGGGTCGCCGCACAGCAGGCGGCCTCGGCCGGTCACAGCGCGCTCGAGGAGATGCTGCTGCTGACGGTCCACGGCATCCTGCATCTGCTGGGATATGACCATGCCACCGCCGAGCAGGAGCGTCAGATGTTCGGCCTGCAGCGCCAGCTGCTGCTCACCTTCATCGCCGTGCGGGCCGGCTCCATGGCACCGGCCGTGCTGCCGTCCGGAACCCCCGACGCGCTGGCCGAATACGATGCCATCCACGGCGGCGGCCGGCGTCTGTCCCACTGACGCCCCGCATATCCCCGCTATCCCTCGCCCGACCCCCATCGGCGCTGATCCAAGGAGCACCACATCCCGCATGGAGTATTCCAGTACCACACTCATCGCACTGACCGCGGCGCTGGTCCTTGTGGCCGCGCTGTTCGTATGGCTTTCGCTGACCATGGCGGCGGCCGAGGGCGCGGTCTCACGGGTCACGCGATCCAATCTCAACAACCTGGTCCTCGAGGCTCAGACCGACCAGGAGACCGGCCATCTGACGCGTATGAAGCGCATCGAGCGCATCCATGTGGTGCAGCGGCTCATCGCCGACCGATATGCCACCGCCGGGGGATGCGCGTTCCTCCGCATCGCCTCAAATGTGCTCGTCGGCGTGCTCGTCGGATGCCTGACCTCGCTCTACGGCACGCCGCTGTGGGTCGAGCTGGCCGTCGGCCTCGGCGTGGCTCTGATCGTGGGCGTCGTCTCCGTGCTCGTGCGGCCGCGCAATGCCGGTGCCGCCGACCCGGCCGAGATCATGCTGCGCCATGCCCGCGCCGTCTCTATGGCATGCATGCTCACGCCCTTCGCACGCGTCGGCTCGGACAAGACCAAGCTCAAGCTTGCCAGCCTGTCCGACGACGAGGAACTGGAGAAGATCCAGCTCGAGCAGGGGCGTGCCATGATCGACCGTCTGGTCGAGACCAACGGCTTCGATCCCGAGGTCTCCGAGATGATGCGCAATGTGCTCACATTGTCGGAGACGCTGACACGCGAGGTCATGGTGCCCCGCACCGATATGATCTGCGTCGAGCGTGGGGCCAGCCTCGAGGAGATGCTGCGGCTGTGCTCGCGCTCCGGATTCTCGCGCGTGCCCGTCATCGGCGACGACGTGGACGATCTGGTCGGCGTCGCCTATCTCAAGGACGCGGTGCGGGCCATCGCCTTCAACCCGGCCGCCGGCTCGCGCCACGTCGATTCCATCGTGCGTGAGCCGATGCTGGTGCCCGAATCCAAGCCCGTTGACGATCTGTTCCACCAGATGCAGCGCTCCCGGCAGCATGTCGCCGTGGTCGTCGACGAATACGGCGGCATCGCGGGACTGGTCACGATCGAGGACGCCATCGAGCAGATCGTCGGCGAACTCGAGGACGAACACGACCGCACGCAGCGCGTCGAACCCGAGCGCGTGGGGGAGCGCAAGTGGCGCATGCCGGCGCGCACGCCCATCGCGGACCTCGAGGAGCTCTTCGAAGTCGACATCGACGAGGATGACGTCGACACGGTCTACGGATTGCTGACCAAGCTGCTCGGGCGCGTGCCGATCGTCGGCTCGAGCGCCGTGGCACGTGGCATCAGGCTCACGGCCATCGACTCGGCCGGCCGTCGCAAGAAGGTGTCCACGATCGTCGCCGAACCGGCCCACGTCGAGGGCGATGGAGAAGATGGCAGGGATACCGCCGCCCCCGAGGCGCGCGGAGAGGAAGACGAACGCGGAGGAACGATATGAGCGGACAACGTGATCAGGAAACGGCCGGGCGCGACGAGGCGGTGCAGGCGCATGCGGTGTATCGCTCCGGCTTCGTGGCCGTCGTCGGACGGCCCAACGTCGGCAAATCGACGTTGATCAACGCGCTGATCGGCTCGCAGATCGCCATCGCCTCCTCGCGGCCCGAAACCACCCGCAAGGCCATCCGAGGAATCCTGACCAGCGAGGACGCGCAGCTCGTGCTCGTCGACACCCCCGGCATCCACCGGCCGCGCACGCTGCTGGGCCAGCGGCTCAACGACATCGTCGAGGAGTCCCTGTCCGAGGTGGACGTCGTCGCCTTCCTGCTGCCCGGCGATCAGGAGATCGGCCCCGGCGACCGCAGGATACTGTCGCGCCTGCGCTCCGACTTCGCGACCAAGCGCGAGGACGGGACCTGGCGCTGGAAGATCCCGCTGATCGCCATCGTCACTAAAATCGACGAGCTGTCGCGCGAACAGCTCATCGCCAAGCTCATCGAGGTCAATGAATTCGCCGACTTCGCCGACATCGTGCCCGTCTCGGCGCTGAAGCACGACAACCTCGCCGAGGTGCGCGCCGTGCTCATCGACCACACGCCCGAGGGCCCGCAGATGTATCCGGCCGAGCAGATCAGCGAGGAGCGGCCCGAGGAGACGATCGCCGAACTGGTGCGCGGTGCCTTCCTGGAGCAGCTGGACGACGAGTTGCCGCATTCGCTGGCCGTCGTCGTCGATTCGATCGACTATCCCGAGGACAACGAGACCGGGGAATCATATGACGGCAAGGCCGACGTGCGCGTGTCGATCTACGTCGAACGCGATTCTCAGAAGCCGATCATCATCGGCCGCGGCGCCGCGAACCTCACCGCCGTCAAGAAGAAGCTCCGCACCCCGGTCAACCGCATCGTCGGGCGCAAGGCCCGTCTCGACCTGCACGTCAAGGTCGCCAAAGGCTGGCAGTCCGATCCTAAGCAGCTTCAGAAGCTTGGCTTCTGAAGCTGTCTAGGATTGTGCCGCCGCACCTTCCGGCGACAGTTACATGAAATCGGGGTGCGGACGCGTCGGCGTCCGCACCCCGTATCGGCTTCAAGCGGCGGAAGGCCTCACTTGCGCTTGGTGTACATCTGGGTGTTGAGGAGGGTGGCGTAGCGCTGGATGACCTTGGGGCGGATGACCTTCATCGAGGCGGTCATGAGCCCGTTCTCCTGCGTGAATTCCTCGGGCAGGATGATGAACTTGCGCACCGATTCGGCGCGGGAGACGCCCTCGTTGGCCTGGTCGACCCACTTCTGCACCTCGGCGCGCACCGCCGCGTTGGAGGCGGCCTCCTCCATCGACATGTCGGGGTCGAGGCCCTTGGCCGTCAGCCAGAGGCGCAGCGCCTCCTCGTCGAGCGTGATCAGCGCGGAGATGAACGGGCGCTTGTCGCCCAGCACCAGCGCCTGGGAGACGAACTCGCAGCGCTTGATGACCTCTTCGATCGGCCCGGGCGCCACGTTCTTGCCGCCGGCAGTGATGATGAGGTCCTTCTTGCGGCCGGTGATATAGAGGAAGCCGTCGTTGTCGATGCGCCCGAGATCGCCGGTGGCATACCAGCCGTCGGCTGTGAAGGACGACTCGGTGGCCTCGTCGTTCTTGTGGTATCGGGGGAAGACGGCCGTGCCCTTGACCTGGATCTCGCCGTCCTCGGCGATGCGCAGCGAGAAACCGGGGAAGGCGATGCCCACCGAGCCGGGACGATAGGGCACGCCAAGCGGATTGAAGGCGCATGGGGCGGTCGTCTCCGTCAGACCATAGCCCTCGTAGACCGGCACGTTCGCGCCGCGGAAGAAGGCCAGCAGCTCCGGGTCGAGCGGCGCGCCGCCGGCGACGATCCACTGCGCGCGCCCGCCGAGCACCTCGCGAAGCGCCGAGTAGACCAGCGGGTCGAAGGCCGTGCGCCGCGCGCGCGTCAACGCGCCCGCGTGTCCGTTCTCGCCGACCTCGGCCATGTATTTCTGCGCGGCGACGACGGCCGAGGCGAAGACCATGCCCTTGGCGCCATGCCCGGCCTTCTGCGAGGCCGCGTTATAGACCTTCTCGAGCACGCGGGGCACGACGATCATCACACTCGGACGCGCCTCCTTGAGGTCATCGATCAGCGTGGAGATGCCCTGTGCGATGTAGATGCGCAGATTGGAGGCGACGACGATGTAGTTGATTGCGCGCGCGAAGGAGTGGGCCTGCGGCAGGAACAACAGCACCGTGTGGTCCTTCTCGTTGAGCAGCTTGGGCATGTAGGGCGGCAGGTTCAGGGCCGTGGTGCAATAGTGCTCATGCGTCATCTCGACGCCCTTGGGGGCCGCGGTGGAGCCGGAGGTATAGACGATCGAGCACAGATCGGTTTTCTTGACCGATGCGATGCGCTCGTCGAGTTCCTCGTCGAGCACGCCCTCGCCATATGCCCGCAGCTCGTCCAGACCGCCCGTTTCGATGCACACGGTGTGCTCGAGCGAGGGGCATTCGCGTTCGGCGCCGTCCGCCTTGGCCCGCATCTCCTTGGTCTCGACGATGAGCAGCCGCGCGTCGGAGTTGTTGACGATGTTGCGGATCTGCTCGGCCGAATCGGTGTCGTAGATCGTCGCGAGCACGCCGCCGCACGCCATGATCGCCGCGTCGGTCAGATCCCACTCATAGGAGGTGCGGCACATGAAGGCCACCGCATCGCCCTTCCTGAGCCCGTAATGCATCAGGCCCTTGGCGACGGCACGCACGTCGGCGAGGAATTCGTTGGCCGTTTTGGTCGTCCACTGGCCGTCGACCTTGTAGGTGTAGAGCGGTTCGTCGCCCATGCGGCGGGCGCGGTCCGCGTAGATGTCGTAGATCGACATGCCCTCGTCCAGCGGGGGATTGCCCTGCGTCGAGGTCATCATCAGGCCGGTCGCCTCGTCGATGCGGGTGAAGGTCGGGAATCCGGGGCCCCACTCGTCGGTGTGCGGCAGCGTCGTGTCTCCGGGTCGTGCGGTCGCCTCGTTGTAGTCCGGGGTGCCCTGGTCGTCGCTGACCGGGTGCATGAAATCGGTGCCGAGACGCAGGGCCTTCCTGGTCAGATCGGCGGTGTGGTGCTTAAGGCTGGAAATGACGGACACGAGGTGCTCCTTGCCCTTCTCTCGAATGCTGTGTTACGCCTCACCTTAGTCGGTTGGAGACGACACGTCACCTTACGAAAGCGTAGGTTGCGGATATCGGGGAATGAGAATGGGTCGCCGCCGCGCCATGGCGTGGGTTACACTATGGCACCGTACACACCGACGTTACGCGCGCCCCTTGCGGCGCGTGGGAAGAAAGGGCTCTCATGGCTGAAACCCCTGAGACCTCGGTGACCTTCGGCATTCTCAATGAGACGAGCGACGTCGAGTCGCGCGTTGCGTTGACGCCCGATATCGTCACCAGGCTGGGCAAGAGCGGCGTCTCCTGCCTGATCGAAAGCGGCGCTGGCGCCGCGGCGCAATACACGGACAAGGATTACGAGGCGGTCGGCGCCCGTGTGGCAAGCCGCGACGAGGTGATCGCCGGCGCCGACGCGCTCGGCTTCGTCGATCGTCCGTCGGCCGATGTCATCGCCAAGGCCAAGGCCGGCACGTGGATCATCGGCATGCTCGGCTCGTTCACCGACGCCGATTACGTCGCCTCGCTTGAGTCCGCCGGCATGGTGGGCGTGGCCATCGAGAAGCTGCCGCGCCAGCTCTCCAGCGCGCAGTCGATGGATGAGATGACCTCCCAGAACTCCGTGATGGGATACAAGGCCGCCATCGTCGCGGCCGATGCGTATGGCTCGTTCCTGCCGATGATGACCACCGCCGCCGGCACGATCCGCCCGGCCAAGGCGCTGGTGCTCGGCGCCGGCATCGCCGGCCTGCAGGCCATCGGCACCCTGAAGCGCCTTGGCGCGGTCGTCACCGCCTATGACGTGCGCCCCGCCTCCAAGGGCGAGGTCGAATCCCTTGGCGCCAAGTTCCTCGATCTGGGCCTCGATTTCTCGAAGGGCCAGGGCGAAGGCGGCTATGCGCGCGCCCTCACTCCCGAGGAGCAGGCCGCCCAGCAGGCCGCGGTCGATGAGAAGGCTGCCGGCTTCGACATCGTCATCACCACCGCCAAGGTCCCCGGCCGCAAGCCCCCGATGCTGCTCACCGCCGCCGGCGTGAACGGTCTCAAGCGCGGCGCCGTCGTCGTCGACTGCGCGGCCAGCGAACTCGGCGGCAATGTCGAGGGCTCCGCCGTCGGCACCCATGTCACCGAAGGCGGCGCGACCATCATCGGCGCGCCGTATCTGGCCTCCGGCGTGGCCACCACCGCTTCGAACCTGCTCGCCCGCAACGTGGCCGATGTGCTCGTGCACTTCGTGCGCGACGGCAAGCTGTCCATCGTCGCCGGCGACGAACTCGACGATGCGCTGATCGTCGCCGGTCGCGCCGGCGCCGCGAAGGAGGAGAAGTAATGGATATCGTCGTTGCCATCACCCTGTTCGTCCTCGCGCTGCTCATCGGCGTCGAGGTCATCGGCAAGGTCCCCGCGACCCTGCACACGCCGCTGATGTCGGGCGCGAACTCCATCCACGGCATCGTCATCGTCGGCGTCGTCATCGTCGCCGCCCACGCCACGAGCCCCTTGGCCTGGGTGTTCATCTTCCTGGCCGCCGTGCTGGGCACGATGAACGTCGTCGGCGGCTATGTGGTCACCGACCGCATGCTTGAGATGTTCAAGTCCGACAAGAGCAAGAAGAACGACAAGGAGGCCAAGTGATGTCCAGCCTCGAACAGACGCTGTCGACGCCGCTGGGCGTCATCGAATGGTTTGTCTACCTGCTGGCCGCCGTGATGTTCGTCATCGGCCTGCATCTCATGAATTCGCCGAAGACCGCGCGCCGGGGCAACCTGATCTCCGCGGCCGGCATGGTCATGGCCTGCGTCATGGCCTTCATCGTGCTCTTCGTCGGCGAGGCCTCCAATGGCTTCGCGCATTCGACCGCCGTGATCCTGCTTATCGCGGGCATCGTCATCGGCGCGGTCGTGGGCGTGTGGAGCGCCAAGAAGGTCAAGATGACCGATATGCCGCAGCTGGTCTCCGTGTTCAACACGGTCGGCGGCGGCGCGGCCGCGCTCGTCGCTCTGAACGACATCCTCAACTCCGAGGACACCCCCGGCCTCGTGGTGCTCATCACCGCCGGCCTCGGCGTGCTCATCGGCTCGGTCACCTTCTCCGGTTCGCTGGTCGCCGCCGGCAAGCTGCAGGGCCTCAAGTGGATGCGCAATCTCTCCCTGCCCGCCAAGGGCGTGTGGAACGTCGTCTTCGCCGTGCTCTCGCTCGCCTCCTTCGTGATGCTGTGCGTGCAGCCGTCCAACGCGCTGCTGTGGAGCGTGCTGACCACCGTGTTCGCCCTGTGCTATGGCCTTGTGTTCGTCATCCCGATCGGCGGCGCCGACATGCCCGTCGTCATCTCCGTGCTCAACGCATGCACCGGCACCGCCGTGGCCATGAGCGGCCTGGCGATCAACAACATCGCCCTGATCGTGGCCGGCGCCCTCGTCGGCGCGGCCGGCGTGACCCTGTCCATCGCGATGAGCAAGGCCATGAACCGCCCGCTGCTCTCCGTGCTGGCCGGCGGCTTCGGCGGCGGTTCGTCCGCGGCCGGCGACGCCGAGGGCCCCGAGGGCACGATGAAGGAGACCACCGCCGACGACGTGGCCGTGCAGCTCGTCTACGCGGACAAGGTCATCTTCGTGCCCGGCTTCGGCCTGGCCCAGGCGCAGGCCCAGCGCGAGCTCGCCGACCTCGGCGAACTGCTCAAGGGCCATGGCGTCGAAGTCGCCTACGCGATCCACCCGGTCGCCGGCCGTATGCCCGGCCATATGAACGTGCTGCTCGCCGAGGCCAACGTGCCCTACGAGGAGCTCGTCGACCTCGACGACATCAACCCGCAGTTCCCGACCGCGGGCGTCGCGCTCGTCGTCGGCGCCAACGACGTGACCAACCCGGCCGCCCGTCGCCCCGGCACCCCGGTCTCCGGCATGCCGATCCTCGACGTCGACATGGCCCAGAACGTCGTCGTCATGAAGCGCGGCCGCGGCAAGGGCTACGCCGGCATCGAGAACGAGCTCTACTTCAAGGACAACACCCAGATGCTCTTCGGCGATGCCAAGGCCGGTCTGCAGGCCGTGATCGCCGCCGTGAAGGAGCTCATTGCCTAAGCGAACGGCTGCTCACCTGTCGATAAGAGCCGGCGTCCTCTCCTGTCTGTTGACCGGAGAGGACGCCGGCTCTTTGTTATGACCTGTTACTTTCTGTCATCCTGAGTGAGCGTAGCGAGTCGAAGGATCTCTGGGAATGTCCGTGTGGGATTCTTCGACTACGCGCTTCGCGCTCCGCTCAGGATGACAATATAAGGAAGAGCCTCGCTCAGGATGACAGTGCGACTGGTCCAAGGTGTTTGTATAATAAACAACTGTTGTCTTGGCGAGGGAAGCGTTGACTTCCGTGATCGACTCGACGTATGCGACTCCTTGCGGGTCCGTATGGCGCGTCGTGGCGCCCGGACGGAACGAAACGAAATATAAGGAGTCATATCATGGCCAACACCATCACCCTCGAGGGCGAAGTCCGCGACGAGTTCGGCAAGGGCGCTGCCCGCCGCATGCGCGTCGCCAAGCTCGTTCCCGCCACCATCTATGCCGGCGGCGAGGAGCCTGCCTTCGTCAAGCTGCCGCTGAAGGAGACCACCAACGCCCTGCGTCACACCAACGCCCTGTTCACGCTGAACTTCGGCGGCGAGTCCAAGATGGCCGTCGTCAAGGATGTGCAGCGCAACCCGCTCAAGCGCATCGTCGAGCACGTCGACTTCTACGAGGTCAAGGCCGGCGAGAAGATCGACGTCGAGGTGCCGGTGTTCGCCGAGGGCACCCCGAAGGGCGTGGCCGTGGCCTTCGTCGACATGCAGGAGCTCAAGGTGCGCGCCGATGTCACCAACCTGCCCGAGAAGATCGTCGTGAACGTCGACGGCATGACCGACGGCACCAAGGTCCTGCTCAAGGACGTCGTGCTGCCCGAGGGCGTCGAGCTCGACATGACCGATCTCGAGGAGCCGGTCGTCACCGTCGAGGTGCCCGAGGACGCCACCGAGGCCTCCGCCGCGGCCGCTCCGGCCGCCGATGCCGCTCCGGCCGACGCCGAGGCTCCGGCCGCCGAGTGACCTTTTCGGAAAAACACTTTCCATGGCTTGAAGGCCCGCGTTCCCTCCACAAGGGGCGTGGGCCCTGCCATATCCGATATCTTTCACGATGCGAACGCCGCGCGACCCGCGGCGCGCAGGCTGTGAGAGAGTAGGCAACAGGCCCGGCCACAAGCACGGGCATATCCCAATGGAGCGGCCGCGCAGGCGGCCGACGAATGCAAGAAGAAACAGCAATGACTGAAAACACGCATCACGACCAGGCATCGCTCGACAAGCTCGTCGAGCCCTTCACCGTTCTGCCCAATGACAACCCCGCCTCCGACGCCAAGCGCGCCGAGCTCATCGACAAGCCGGCCTTCGGCCAGCTGTTCTCCGACAACATGGCCCATATGAGCTGGACCAAGGGCGAAGGCTGGTCCGACCGCCGCATCGAGCCCTATGCGCCGCTCAAGCTCGACCCGGGCGCCTCCGTGCTGCATTACGCGCAGGAAGTGTTCGAGGGCCTCAAGGCCTATCGCCACGCCGACGGCTCCACTTGGCTGTTCCGCCCGGACGCGAACGCCGAACGCTTCCAGAACTCCGCCAAGCGCCTCTACCTGCCCGAGCTGCCGATCGACGATTTCATCGGCTCCGTGGCCGCTCTGGTGCGCCGCGATGTGAACTGGGTGCCGTCCCGCCGTGAATACACGCTCTACATGCGTCCGTTCATGTTCGCCTCCGAGCCGTTCCTCGGCGTGCGCGCCCCGCAGGAGGTCGACTACTGCGTGATCGCCTCGCCTTCCGGCCCGTATTTCCCGGGCGGCGTCAAGCCCGTGAGCATCTGGGTCGAGGACAAGTGGTTCCGCACCGGCCCCGGCGGCACCGGCTTCGCCAAGTGCGGCGGCAACTACGCCGCCTCGCTGCTGGGCGAATACAAGGGCATCGACAACGGCTGCCAGCAGGTCTGCTTCGTCGACGCGGCCACCAAGACCTATCTCGAGGAGCTCGGCGGCATGAACATGATGATCGTCCACAAGGACGGCCATGTCGAGACCCCGTCGCTGACCGGCAACATCCTGCCGGGCGTGACCCGTCGCTCGCTGATCCAGCTCATGCAGGACCGCGGCATCGACGTCGTCGAGACGATGATCCCGCTCAAGCAGCTGCTCGAGGACATCAAGTCCGGCGAGGTCACCGAGGTGTTCGCCTGCGGCACCGCCGCCATCATCACCCCGATCGGACGCTTCAAGTCCGAGGAGTTCGACGTCACCGTCGCCGACGGCGAGTCGGGCAAGCTCACCGTGGACCTTCGCAACGAGCTCCTCGGCATCCAGCTCGGCGAAATCGAAGACCCGCACAATTGGATGTGGCGCGTGGCCTGATCGCAATTCCTTTGGAATTGCATTCATCAGGCCACGCGAGGCGGATTAGAGGACAGTCCGGTGGACTGTCCTCCCGCCGGAGCAATCCGTTGACATATCGACGCGCCGCGAGGCGGCCGTAGAGGAAGCCCTGTGGGCTTCCGTGCCGCCGGAGCCATCCTTATAACAGAGCACGAGTCGAATGAGGGCGAAGGTCCAGATAGACCTTCGCCCTCGCTCTATATTGGCTAAACCCCTCCTCGTTCCCGTCCGTCCGCTAAAGTGACGACGGACCAAAGAGAGGAGGCCGTCTGTGGAAGTCGCGCTGGAGACCAATGCCTTCATCCTGGGCATCGAATATGTGGCCATCTTCTGCTGCGGCATGGTCGGCGGACTGACGGCGGTGCGCAAGGGATATGACATCACCGCCATCCTCATCACCTCGTGGCTGACGGCCATGGGCGGGGGACTCATCCGCGACATGATCCTCGACGTGACGCCGATCGGTATCTCCGACCGCGGTTTCGTCCTCACCGCGCTGGCCTCCGGCGTGGCCGTCGCGTTCATCCACCCGGAGGTGGACCGGCTCAAATGGTCGATGCTCACGCTTGACGCATTGGCCATGGCGTTGTTCGCGGTCGTCGGCACGTCCAAGGGCATGATCTTCGGCCAATCGGGCATGCCTGCCGCGTTCCTTGGCATGTTCACCGCGATCGGCGGCGGCCTGATCCGCGATATGCTCATCAACGAGGTGCCGATGATCATCCGCGACAAGCATTGGTATTTCGTGCCCGCCGCCGTTGGCAGCGTGCTCACTGTCTTCGTCTGCAAGGCCGTCCAACATGGCTATCTCGACGTGCAGGGGGAGATCGCATTCGACGTCGCTATCGTCGTGCTGGTCGTTGCGATGCGTCTGCTGTCGGTGCGATTCAACTGGATGGTGCCGGGGGGCGATGCGACGCCACAACGTCTATCTGCCCGGCGAGGCGCGCTATCTGCGCCGGCCGGACATCCGCCCGCGCCGCGCCGCGGAACGGGAATCGGGCTCCGACGGCAAAGGTCTGGGCGCGGATGACGGAGCGCCCACGGGCGCGGCGTGATCCGCGGGAATGTCCCGGGTGCGGCCCCATGGCGTGTTGCCTTTCGTTTGACCGCACCGCATGCTATCATCTCAGTTTTGTATGTCCTTATAGCACACGTCGTTTGGAGTTACATTGGCTAACATCAAGTCGCAGAAGAAGCGCGTCATCACCAACGAGAAGGCGCACAAGCGCAACGTGGCCGTCAAGTCCGGCCTGAAGACCGCGATTCGCGCCACCCGCGAGGCCATCGCCGCCGGTGACAAGGCCGCCGCCGAGGCCGCCTACAAGGTCGCCGCCCAGAAGCTCGACAAGGCTGCTGGCAAGGGCGTCATCCACAAGAACCAGGCCGCGAACCGCAAGTCCGGCCTCGCCGTCGCGATCAACGCGCTCTGAGTCGAAGCGATACTCTTCGAAAGAGGCCCGTGGTGAAGAACCGCGGGCCTCTTGGCATATCCGGCATATCCCGACGCCGCATCCCCGGAATCGGACGGGATGGCGGGCTTTCTTGTACTATGGGGTGAGTTTGTTTTCTTCCTTCAGGAGGCATATTCAGTGGCTGAGCTCAAGCAGCACAACCAGCCTGGTTCCACCGACCAGTCGCTGATCCGCAACTTCTGCATCATCGCGCATATCGACCACGGCAAGTCCACGGTCGCCGACCGCATCCTCCAGTTGTCCGGCATCGTGCCCGAGCGCGAGATGCGCGACCGTTTCCTCGACCGCATGGATATCGAGCAGGAACGCGGCATCACGATCAAATCGCAGGCCGTGCGCGTGCCGTGGACCGTGGACGGCACCGAATACACGCTTGGCATGATCGACACCCCGGGCCACGTCGACTTCACCTACGAGGTCTCGCGCGCGCTGGCCGCATGCGAAGGAGCGGTGCTGCTCGTCGACGCGACGCAGGGCATCGAAGCCCAGACGCTGTCAAACCTGTATATGGCCATGGATCATGACCTGGCCATCATCCCCGTGCTCAACAAGATCGACCTGCCGTCGGCCGAACCGGACAAGCATGCCGAGGAGATCGCCGGCCTGATCGGCTGCGATGTCTCCGACGTGCTGCGTGTCTCCGGCAAAACCGGCGAAGGCGTCGCCGACCTGCTCGACACCATCGTCATGGACGTGCCCGCGCCCACGGGCGAGCCCGAGACGCCGGCGCGAGCGTTGATCTTCGACTCGGTGTACGACTCCTACCGCGGCATCGTCACCTACATCCGCATGGTCGACGGCGAGCTGCGCTCCCGCGAGAAACTGCACATGATGGGCATCGGCATGACCCACGATCCGATCGAGATCGGCGTCATCAGCCCCGATATGACCCCCACCAAGGCCCTTGGCGCCGGCGAGGTCGGCTATGTCATCACCGGCGCGAAGGACGTGAGCCAGTCCAAGGTCGGCGACACCATCACCTCCGCCGCCAAACCGGCCACCGAGGCGCTGTCCGGATACCGCGATCCCAAGCCGATGGTCTATTCCGGCCTGTTCCCGATCGACAACGCGCAGTTCCCCGAACTGCGCGACGCGCTCGACAAATTGAAGCTCAACGACGCGGCGCTGATCTACACGCCCGAGACCTCGGTGGCGCTGGGCTTCGGCTTCCGCTGTGGTTTCCTGGGGCTGCTGCATATGGAGATTGTCTCCGAGCGGCTGTCGCGCGAATTCGGCCTCGACCTGATCTCCACCGCGCCGAACGTCACCTACGAGGTGACCAGCGAGGACGGCACCGAGCACCATGTGACCAACCCGAGCGAATTCCCCGAGGGCAAGGTCAAGCGCATCGTCGAGCCGATGGTCGCCGCCGACATCATCACGCCGAAGGAGTTCATCGGCGCGGTGATGGACCTGTGCCAGGAGAACCGCGGCATCATGGGCACGATGGAATACATCTCCACCGACCGTGTGGAGATGCACTACCGCATTCCGCTGGCCGAGATCGTCTTCGACTTCTTCGACCAGCTCAAGTCGCGCACCAAGGGCTACGCCTCGCTCGACTATCACGAGGACGGCGAGCAAGCCGCCGATCTGGTCAAGGTCGATATCCTGATCCAGGGCGAGAAGGTCGACGCTTTCTCCGCGATCGTCCACCGTGACAAGGCGTATTCGTATGGCGTGATGATGACCAAGAAGCTGCGCGAGCTCATCCCTCGCCAGCAGTTCGAGATTCCGATCCAGGCCGCGATCGGTTCGCGCATCATCGCGCGCGAGAACATCCGCGCCCTTCGCAAGGACGTGCTCGCCAAGTGCTACGGCGGCGATATCACACGTAAGCGCAAGCTGTTGGAGAAGCAGAAGGCCGGCAAGAAGCGCATGAAGATGCTCGGCCACGTCGAGGTGCCGCAGGAGGCGTTTATCGCGGCCCTGTCCACCGGCGACGACAAGAACCAGGACCGCGACACCAAGGACAAGATCCGCGCCGCGCAGAAAACCGAGGGCTGATGAGCCGTCAGACAGTGTGACGATTGAACAGTTGGCGGATTGGGCGAACAGTTGGTTGTCTCCATGGAAAATGCCTCAGAAAAACACTGTCGTTCCATCATTGATTCGATGACCAAGCAGCCAACTGTTCATCCAATCCGCCAACTGTTCAATCGCGATGGCATCGCAGGGGGTGCGTGTTGACCTACGAGACATATGTGCATGTGCCGTTCTGCCTGCGATGCCGAGCCGTGAAACGGACAGTCCTGTGGACTGTCCGTAGGCGAGGGGAGCGGCCGTGCCGCGACGGCAGCGTTGTAGAAAGCGACCAATGACCTACGAAATTTATGCGCACGTGCCGTTCTGCTTGCGACGCTGCGGCTACTGTGATTTCGTGACCTTCACCGGGCGGAATCTGGGCGGGGGAGTCTCACGCGCCAGCTACGCCGATATGGCGATCGCCGAGATGCGGCTGACACGCGATTGGCAACTTGCGCATGGCATCGAGGAACCGCCCGCCTCGACCGTGTTCTTCGGAGGCGGCACGCCCACGATTCTGCCGGCGGCCGACCTCAACCGCATGCTGGCCGCGATGCGCGAGCTCTGGGGCATCGCGCCGGACGCCGAGATCACCACCGAGGCCAATCCCGACACCGTGGACGCGGCCTATATCAAGGAACTCTCCGACGGCGGGTTCACGCGCATCTCCTTCGGCATGCAATCGGCCGTGCCGCATGTGCTCAGAACCCTTGACCGCACGCATACGCCCGCCAACGTCGAGGCCGGAGTCCGCGCCGCGGAAGCAGCGGGGCTTCGCACCAGCGTCGACCTGATCTACGGCGCGCCGGGGGAGAGCCTCGACGACTGGCGCGCCTCGGTGCTCGCGGCCATTGACCTGGGAATCAACCATGTCTCCGCCTATGCGCTGACCGTCGAACCGACGACGAAAATGGGGCGTCGGATCGCCGACGGAACGTTGCCCAGGCCGGATGACGACGATGAGGCCGCCAAATATGAGATCGCCGACGAGCTTTTGTCGGCGGCCGGGCTGCAATGGTATGAGGTGAGCAACTGGGCGCGCCCGGGCTATGAGTCCCGTCACAACCTCGGCTATTGGCGCAATGTGGACTGGGCCGGCATCGGCCCCGGCGCGCATAGTCATTACAATGCATCTGTCATCCTGAGCGAGGCGACAGCCGAGTCGAAGGATCTCAGTGGAGGGGATTCTTCGGCTTCGCCTCAGAATGACAAAAAAGTGTCTCAGAATGACAAAGAGATGACTCAGAGTGACAAGAGCGGGCTGCGTGCCTGGGACATTCCGCATCCGAAGCTCTGGGGGCTCAGGATATCGGCCGGCGAGGTGCCGTGGGCCGGCAGCGAAACCGTCACGCGCAACGAGGATCTGGAGGAGCACGTGATGCTCGCCCTGCGCATCCGCGACGGACTGGATATCCCACGACTCGAGGAAGCGGCCGGCACCGGCATCGATCGCGGGGAGCTGCGCCGTATGGAGTCAGAGGGATTGGTCGACTGCATCGAGGGCGACGACGGCGCCATCCGTCGCATCGTCGCCACGCGGCAAGGCCGTCTGCTCAATGACATGCTGATCGAACGGTTCTTCGATCTGCTGGATCTATAGGATCCAATCCGAAAACAGGTATTGACTTTTCGTCATATTCGGTATATGGACGCCGAAATCTCACCGACACATGGCGGCGGTATTCTGTCCGGGCATTACCAAAGAACCGCAAGGTCGTCAAGACCCTGCCCAAAAACATCACGAAGGTGGTTTCGGTGACTTTCCACGCCCCGCTTGATCTGACGATCCATGATTCCCAAGGCCTATACGATCCCGGGGCCGAACACGACGCCTGCGGCGTGGGCATGGTCACCACCCTCAACAAGCGCCCCGAACGCAAGATCGTCGAGGACGCCATCGAGGTGTTGGTCAATCTCAACCACCGTGGCGCCGTGGGCGCCGAGGAGAACACCGGCGATGGCGCGGGCATCCTGATGAGCATGCCCGACGAATTCATGCGCGAGTCGATGCATGCGCTCGGCGTGGAACTGCCCGAGGCCGGCCATTATGCGGCGGGCATCGCCTTCCTCGACCGCGATCTGACGACCTCCGGGCAGCAGGAGCAGGCCATCGCGCGCATCGCGGGCGAGGAAGGACTCGAAGTCCTCGCATGGCGCGTCGTGCCGACCAATCCCGACGGCCTGGGTCTGCAGGCCCTCGCCTCCATGCCCGCGTTCAAGACGCTGGTGCTCGCCGATCCGGAGGGCAAGCTCGCCGGCATCGAACTCGACCGCCGCACCTTCCGCGTGCGCAAGCGCGTCGAACATGAGGTCGGCGTGTATTTCGCCTCGCTGTCGGCCCGCACGATCACCTACAAGGGCATGCTCACGACGATGCAGCTGACCGGCTTCTTCCCGGACCTCAAGGACCCGCGGATGAAGGCGACGATCGCCATCGTCCACTCCCGCTTCTCGACCAATACCTTCCCGAGCTGGCCGCTGGCGCAGCCGTTCCGTCTGCTTGCGCATAACGGCGAAATCAACACGATCCAAGGCAACCGCAACTGGCTGTCCGCGCGTGAAGGCCGGCTCTCCTCCCAGCTGCTCGGCGAGTTCAAGCCGCTGCTGCCGATCGCCACGCCCGGTTATTCGGATTCCGGCACCTTCGACGAATGTCTGGAACTGCTGCATCTGTCCGGACGCTCGATGCCGCATGCGATCAGCATGATGCTGCCGCCCGCATGGGAGAAGAATCCCGAGCTCGACCCGGATGTGCGTGCGTTCTATGAGTACAACAACACGCTCATCGAGCCGTGGGACGGCCCGGCCGACATCGTCTTCACCGACGGCACCCAGGTCGGCGCTCTGCTCGACCGCAACGGCTTCCGTCCCGGCCGCTGGCAGGTGACCAACGACGGCTACGTCGTGCTGGCCTCCGAGGCCGGCGTGCTGCCCGAGACCAAGGCAGAGGACATCAAGGCGAAGGGTCGCCTTGAGCCCGGCAGGATGTTCCTCGTCGACACCGCCGAGGGACGCATCGTGCCCGACGAGGAGATCAAGCGCGTTCTGGCATCCCAGCATCCCTACCGTCAGTGGATCGAGGGCAATGCCGTCGAGCTCAAGGACCTGCCCGAACGCGAGCATGTGAGCCATTCCAAGGAGTCCGTCGCCCGTCGCCAGCGCGCCTTCGGATACACCGAGGAAGAGCTCAAGATGCTGCTGGAGCCGATGGCGAACACCGGCAAGGAGCCGATCGGCTCGATGGGCAACGATGCGCCGCTGCCGGCCCTCTCCAAGCACAGCCGCATGCTCTTCGACTACTTCACGCAGAAGTTCGCGCAGGTCACCAACCCGCCGCTGGACTGGGAGCGTGAGGAGATCGTCACCTGCCTCGAATCGGCCATCGGCCCCGAGCCGAACCTGCTCGCCGATGATGAGCTGCATGCCAAGAAGATCCTCATCCCGCTGCCGGTCGTCAACTCCGACGAGATGGCCAAGCTCAAGCGCCTCGACCGCGCCCCGGTGCTCGGCGGCTACTACAAGCCCTTCATCGTCAAGGGCCTCTATCAGGTGGCCGGCGGCGGCGAGGCGCTCAAGACCCGCCTCGACCAGATCTTCGCCGAGGTCGACCAGGCCATCGCCGAGGGCTGCAACTTCATCGTGCTCTCCGACCGCGAATCCGACCACACATGGGCGCCGATCCCGTCGCTGCTGCTCACCTCCGCCGTGCAGCATCATCTGCTGCGCCAGCACACGCGCACGCAGGTCTCGATGGCCGTCGAGGCCGGCGACGTGCGCGAGGTCCACCATGTCGCCCTGCTGATCGCCTATGGCGCGGCCTGCGTGAACCCGTATCTGGCCTTCGAATCGGTGGAGAATCTGGCGCGCACCGGATATCTCAAGGTCGACGAGCAGACCGCCGTCGCCAACCTCACCAAGGCGCTGTCGACCGGCGTGCTCAAGATCATGGCCAAGATGGGCGTCTCCACGATCATGAGCTATCGCGGCGCGCAGCTGTTCGAAGCCGTGGGACTCAAGAGCGAACTCATCGACGAATACTTCACCGGCACCACCTCGCGCGTCGGCGGCGCCGGACTCGACGATATCGCCGAGGAAGTGGCCATCCGCCACCGCGTCGCCTATCCGAACCAGTGGACGGCCAGCCCGCACCGCAAGCTGGAGACCGGCGGCCAATACAAGTGGCGTCGCACCGGCGAGGACCATCTCAACGATCCGGAGGCGATCTTCCTGCTGCAGCAGTCGACCCAGCGTGGCGACTATGGCATGTTCAAGAAGTACTCCGCCCATATCAACGACACCTCCAACCGCCTGATGACCCTGCGCGGCCTCATGAAGTTCAACGACAAGCGCAAGCCGATCGACATCTCCGAGGTCGAGCCTGCCAGCGAAATCGTCAAACGCTTCTCCACCGGCGCCATGTCCTATGGCTCCATCTCGCAGGAGGCGCACGAGACGCTCGCCAAGGCGATGAACTCGATCGGCGCGCGTTCGAACTCTGGCGAGGGCGGCGAATCCGACGACCGCATCGAGGACCCGCTGCGCTATTCGCGCATCAAGCAGATCGCCTCGGCCCGCTTCGGCGTCACCTCCGACTATCTGGTGCATGCCACCGACCTGCAGATCAAGCTCGCCCAGGGCGCCAAGCCCGGCGAAGGCGGCCATCTGCCCGGTGCGAAGGTGCCGCCGTGGATCGCCAAGGTCCGTCATGCCACGCCCGGCGTCGAGCTCATCTCGCCGCCGCCGCATCACGACATCTATTCGATCGAGGATCTGAAGCAGCTCATCAACGATGCGAAGATGGCCAACCCCAAGGCCCGCATCCACGTCAAGCTCGTCTCCGAGTTCGGCGTCGGCACCATCGCGGCCGGCGTGGCGAAGTGCCATGCCGACGTGGTGCTGATCTCCGGCTACGACGGCGGCACCGGCGCGGCCCCGATGAACGCGATCAAGCACGCCGGCACCCCGTGGGAGATCGGCCTGTCGGAGACCCAGCAGACGCTGATCCTCAACGGCCTGCGCTCCCGCATCGTCGTGCAGTGCGACGGCGAGCTCAAGACCGGCCGCGATGTGGTGATCGCCGCGCTGCTTGGCGCCGAGGAATTCGGCTTCGCCACCGCCGCGCTGATCGTCGAGGGCTGCGTCATGATGCGCGCCTGCCAGAAGAACACGTGCCCGCAGGGCATCGCCACGCAGGACCCGGAGCTCAGGGCCCGGTTCCGCGGCAAACCCGAGCATGTCGTCAACTTCTTCATGTTCATCGCCGAGGAGGTGCGCGAGATCCTCGCCCAGCTGGGCTTCCGCACGCTCGAGGAGGCGGTCGGCCACGTCGAATGCCTCGACCAGAACGAAGCGATCAAGCGGTGGAAGGCCGACGGCATCGACCTGACGAATGTGCTCATGCAGGCCGGCCCGGTGCCCGGCACCGTGCTGCACTGCACCGAGTCGCAGAACCATGAGCTCGAGAAGGCGCTCGACAACCAGCTCATCGAACTGGCTCAGTCCGCTCTCGAACATCAGGAGCCCGTGCGCATCGAGATGCCGATCCGCAACGTCAACCGCACGCTTGGCACGATGCTCGGCTACGAAATCACACGCCGATACGGCGCCAAGGGTCTGCCCGACGACACGATCGACATGACCTTCCATGGCGCGGGCGGCCAGTCCATCGGCGCGTTCATTCCGAAGGGCGAAACGATCCGCGTCTACGGCGAAGTCAACGACTACGCGGGCAAGGGCCTGTCCGGCGGCCGCATGGTCGTCCGCCCGGAGGACGGCGTGCGCTTCGACCGCCACGACAACGTCATCGCGGGTAACGTCACCGGCTTCGGCGCGACCTCCGGCGAGATGTTCGTCGCCGGACGCGCGGGGGAGCGCTTTGCCGTGCGCAACGGCGGCGCGAGCTTCGTCGTCGAGGGCGTGGGCGACCACGGCTGCGAATACATGACCGGCGGCACGGTCGTCGTGCTCGGCCCCACCGGGCGCAACTTCGGCGCCGGCTTCTCCGGCGGCAACGCCTATGTGCTCGACCTTGACATGGCGCGGGTCAACCCCTCCGCCGTGACCAGCGGATCGCTGATCTTCGAATCGATTGACGGCGAGGACGAGAAGCGTGTGCATGACTTGGTCAAGCGCCATGCCGAGGAGACGGGCTCTGCCTTCGCCGCCGAGCTCTTGGCCGATTGGCCCGCCGCCGTCAAACGATTCACCCATATCGTGCCCCGCCAGTTCGTCGCCATGACCCGCGCGATGGAGGAGGCCGAGGCCAACCATATCGATTTCAATGAACCCGGGGTCTGGGAACGGACCTACGAACAAGTGATGGAAGGAGCGCGCTGACATGGGTGACCCGAGAGGATTCCTGAAGGTTCGCACCCGCCGCGAACTGGCCGAGCGCCCCGTCGTCGAGCGCATCAAGGACTGGCTCGACGTGCATGCCGAGTCCGGACTGCAGCCGTGGACCCAGGAGCAGGCCGCGCGATGCATGGATTGCGGCACCCCGTTCTGCATGACTGGCTGCCCGCTGGGCAACCTTATCCCCGAGTTCAACGACCTCGTGCGCCAGGGCAAGTGGGAGGACGCCTACAACAGGCTGTCGATGACCAACAACTTCCCCGAGGTGACTGGACGCATCTGCCCGGCCCTGTGCGAGAAGGCCTGCGTGCTTGGCATCCACCAGCCGCCCACGATGATCAAGCTCGACGAGCAGACCATCATCGACCAGGCGAGGGAACTCGGCTTCGTCCGTCCGCTGCCGCCGCAGCGCCTGACCGACCAGACCGTCGCCGTCGTCGGCTCGGGCCCCGCTGGCCTGGCCTGCGCCCAGCAGCTGACGCGCGCCGGACACACCGTCGTCGTCTATGAGAAGGACGATGCGATCGGCGGCCTCATGCGCTACGGCATCCCGAATTTCAAGCTCGACAAGCGCCTGATCGACGAGCACGTCAAGCAGATGGAGGCCGAGGGCACCCGTTTCCGCACCGGCGTCGAGATCGGACGCGACATCACCTGGGACGAGTTGCGCACCCGGTATGATGCGGTGGTCGTGGCCATCGGCTCGCGTGTGCCTCGCGATATGAACCTGCCCGGTCGTCAGCTTGACGGCATCCATTTCGCGCTGGACTTCCTGCCCGATGCGACCCGTCGCATCTACGGCGCTCCGCTCGAGCACGACATCACCGCCAAGGACAAGCATGTCATCGTCATCGGCGGCGGCGACACCGGCTCCGACTGCCTCGGCACCTCGATCCGTCAGGGTGCCAAGGACGTGACCGTGCTGCAGATCATGCCCAAGGAACCCACCGAGCGCCCCGACAACCAGCCGTGGCCGACCTTCGCGCGTCTCTACCAGAAGACCTCCTCGATGGAGGAGGGCGGCACCTACCTCTACAACACCGATTCGGTGAACTTCGAGGGCGTGCCGGACGGGGATCGCGCCAAGGTCACGGTCGCCAACGGCACCGCCACCGAAGGCTTCCTCGCCGACGAGCACGGTCATGTCACCGGCCTGAAGGTCGTCGACGTCGCCCCCGGCGAGAACGGCCCCTTCACCCGTCAGCCCGGCACCGAGCGCATCCTGCCGGCCGATCTGGTGCTCATCTCCGTCGGCTTCCTGCATCCGGACACCACTACGCTGCTCGACCAGATGCCCGTGGAACTGGATCAGCGCGGCAATGTCAAGCGCGACGATCACTTCGCCACCTCGCAGGACGGCGTCTTCGTCGCCGGCGACGCGGGCCGAGGCCAGAGCTTGGTCGTCTGGGCCATCGCCGAGGGACGCTCCTGCGCGGCGGCCGTCGACGAATATCTGACCGGTGCCACCGAGCTGCCCAAGCCCATCGCCGCCTCCGCGCGGCCGATGTCGCTGCCTCGCTGAGGCCTAGGCTGGGATAACCGCCAAGGCAACGGTCGAAAGACACGAAAAAGGACGGTATTGCGGTACAGTAACCGCAGTACCGTTTTTCGTCTGCAAAGGAGAAACATGGCCAATCGAGCCGAACGGCGCGCCGAAGCGAAGCGCGCGAAGAAAGGCATCCCCTCCCAATACGACCAGACCCGTGGCCGTGGACGCGGCGGCATGGTCGACGAATGGTCGCTGCAGCAGAAGTCCATCCGCCTGCAGGACGGCACCGACACCGGCGACGGCCCGTGGAAGCCGAGCGCTCGCACCGAGGCGGATGTCGAGGTCGAATCGCAGTTCGAGGCCAATCCGAACTACCGCAACCCGAAGGTGCTGCGTGCTCCGCACTCCGTGCGCCAGTGGTTCCGTGCGCTGAGCTGGATCCTCATCGTGCTCGCCGCCGTGGCCTTCCTGGTCATCATGTGGCTGCCCTCGCACCCGATGTGGCTGGTCATCACCGTCGCCGCCGTCTTCGTCGTCGGCGTCGTATCGCTGTTCTTCACCGCCGGTAACTACCGGCATAATCCGAACTTGGACGCTAATGGAACGGCGGTCTGACTTATAACAGAACGCAACCACCGCCAAACGAAACGCTATGCCCGCATCCGACCCACGCGTCGATGCGGGCGTTTCGCATTTCATGCCCTAAAGTAGGGCATGTATTCACTACAACGAAGAGGTGTCTATGAAAGTCGATCTGCTGACCCGCGAATATCCGCCCAAGGTCTACGGCGGCGCCGGAGTGCATGCCGAGGAGCTCTCCAAGGTGCTCGCCGAACGCGTGGACGTGACCGTGCGCGCCTTCGATGGCCCGCGCGTGCCCGAGGACGCTCCGGCCATTCCGAACGCGGCCGAGGCCAAGGGTTCCCTGACGCTCAAGGGCTATGACACCCCGGCCGAGCTGGCTAATGCGAATGGCGCGATCAAGACCTTCGGCGTGGACCTGCAGATCGCCGATGACGTCGATGCCGACGTGATCCACGTGCATACGTGGTACGCCTGCCTGGCCGGATACATGGCTAAGATGCTGCACGATACGCCGCTGGTCATCACCGCGCATTCGCTCGAACCCTTCCGCCCGTGGAAGAAGGAGCAGCTTGGCGGCGGCTACAACCTGAGCTCCTGGGCCGAGCGCGAGGCCTACGAGCACGCCGACCGCATCATCGCCGTCTCCGCCGGCATGCGCAAGGATATCCTCGCCGCCTATCCGAACGTCGACCCGGAGAAGGTCGTCGTCGTGCACAACGGCATCACGATGAGCCAGTTCGCCACCCCCGCCGACGACGATCCGGCGTGGGGCGTGTTCGACCGCTACCATATCGACCGCTCGAAGCCGACGCTGCTGTTCGTCGGCCGCATCACCCGCCAGAAGGGCCTGCCGTATCTGCTCCAGGCGCTGCATTTCGTCGATCCGGACATCCAGGTGGTGCTGTGCGCCGGCGCGCCCGATACCCCGGAGATCATGGAGGAGGTCAAGACCGCCTTCGCCGAGCTCGACAAGGAGCGCGGCAACATCATCTGGATCGAGGAGATGCTGCCCAAGCCGGAGCTCAACGCGCTGGAGCATGGCTGCGATGCGTTCATCTGCCCGTCGATCTACGAGCCGCTGGGCATCGTGAACCTCGAGGCCATGGCCTGCGGCCTGCCCGTCGTCGCCTCCGCGACCGGTGGCATCCCCGAGGTCGTCGTCGACGGCGAGACCGGATATCTGGTTCCGATCGACCAGCTGCATGACGGCACCGGCACGCCGACCAATCCCGACAAGTTCGTGCATGATATGGCCGACGCGATCAATCGCGTCATGGCCGACCCGGAGCGCGCCAAGGCGATGGGACAGGCCGGATACGAGCGCGCCCGCGACAAGTTCAGCTGGGAGTCGATCGCCGACAAGACCGTCGCCGTCTACCAGTCCGTGCTCGACGAGCGCAAGTGATCCATCCGGACCATGCCGTGACGGCGTGAACCATTGACCGGTCTTCCGCTGGCCGACGCCGGCGGAAGACCCTGTTGCATATGGAGGCAATATGACCACCGAATCCGCACTGACACTTCGCGGCGTGGAGTTCCGCCGGCGCCGCCGTGTGATCCTGACCAAGGTAGACCTCGACGTCAAACGCGGCGAGAAATGGGTGCTGTTCGGCCCCAATGGCATCGGCAAATCCTCGCTGGTGGCGATGATGGCCACGCGCGGCCATCCCTCCGAGGGCACCGTGGATATCATCGGCAACCGGCTCGGCAAGGTCGATGTGTTCTCCTATCGCAATCGCATCGGCCTGTCCTCGGCCGAGCTGGCCCGCGCCTTCCCGGGCGACGAGGATCCGATCGACGCGGTGGTGACAGCCACCAAGGCGGTCACCGGGCGCTGGCGCGACACCTACACCGATGAGGAATACGCCCGCGCCCGCAGCCTCATGGCCCGCTTCGGCATCAGTTACCTCGAAGGCAAGCAGATGTTCAAGCTGTCCGAGGGGGAGCGTACGCGCGTGCTCATCTGCCGCGCGCTGATGGCCGAGCCGGAGCTGCTGATCCTCGACGAACCGACCACCGGGCTTGACCTCGGCGGCCGCGAACTCGTGCTGCGCGCGCTGGCCGACATGGGGCGAGAGGACCCCGACCGCACCGTCATCCTCGTCACCCATCGTCTCGAGGAGATCCCCGCCGGCTTCGATCATGTGGCGATCATGGGGCGCATCACCGGCTCCGAGGCCGACGCCTACGCCGACAATGTGGCGGGGAACGATCCCGCCCCCGGTACGATCATCTACGCCGGCGACCTCGAGCACGGCTTCACCGAGGAACGGCTCGGCTCGATATTCGGCCTCGACCTGACCGTCACCCACGACCACGGCCGCTGGGCCGCCTTCGCGCGGTAGCAGCGGGGGATTGACTTCGCCGCGGGACACGCTGCTTGGCGTACGTTTATGAGCAGTCCCACGGAACGGCTGCGCATAAACGTACGCTGAACCGTTGCATCCGTACGTTTATGCGCAGGCATATGGCATCCCTGCGCATTTTCGTATGCTGAGGGCGGCTAAGCGTACGTTTTTGCGCATATGCTTCGTCGGAGTGCGTGAAAACGTACGTAGCCGAGCATGGGGGAAGTGCATGTTGACACGTGTATCGGGGATACAATATGCCCACAGTGAATGAGTGAGTGCTCACTCATTCGTGGTATAGTGGCGTTCCGTGAATACCGAATCATCTGCCGACAGCGCTTCGGGGGATAAGCCGCGCCGCCAGCGTGCCTCGGCCATGCCCAGCGAACGGAGGCGCGAGGCGATACTCGACGCCGTGGGCGCCGAGGTCGTCGAACGGGAGATGGACCTGACCACCAAGGAACTGGCTCAGCTCGCCGGCGTGGCCGAGGGCACGCTGTTCCGCGTCTTCGGCTCGAAGGAGGAGCTGCTCGTCGCCGCCTTCGCGCACCGGCTCGAACAGGTGGCGCGCGACGATTCCTGGAAACGCGACCTCGTCCGAGTCGACGGCAAGGACCTTGAGGCGCAGCTCGAGCGCTATATCGAGGTCGTCACCGAGCGCATCGTCGACTGGACGCGCCTGATGTCCATCCTGCACCGTTTCCTGCGCGGGGCGGAGGCCTCCAAGGCACATTCCCTGCGCGAGGCAAGCCATGGCGAGGTGCGCCGCATCAAGGACCTCTATATCGGCACGCTGAAGGATTTCGCCGACAGCTGCGCGGCGATCCTCGCTCCGCATGCCGGGCAGCTGCGCGTGGGCGTCGACCAGGCGGTCGCCTTCATCCAAAGCACCGCGACCTCGCTGGCCATGGCACGCCAATTCCATGACTTCGGCATCACGCCGGCCATGGCCGCCGATTTGGTGGTCCACGGTCTCGTCGACGCCAATCCCACTTCCGCGGACGGAGGCACCTCGACATCCGCGGAACCGCGCGCATAGCGCCGCCGCGGCATCGCATATTCCCATCTGTTATCCATATCCCCTCACCACACCGAAAGGAGCATGGCACTTCGATGTTCCGCATCATGAAGGAATACCTGAAGCCATACAAGGCGCAACTCGCCGCCTTGGTTGTCTTCCAGATCGTCCAGGCCTGTCTGAGCCTGTATCTGCCGAATCTCAACGCCGACATCATCAACAAAGGCGTCGCCTCGGGCAGCAAGGACGAGATCTACCGCTACGGCGCCATCATGCTCGGCTTCTCGCTGATGCAGGTCGTCGCGGCCATCGTCGCGACCTATTTCGCCGCCCGGCTGGCCATGCGCATCGGCTATGAGCTGCGCCGCGACTATTTCAACGCCGTCGAGGGCTTCTCGCTGGCCGAGGTCGAGCGCTTCTCCGCGGGCTCGCTCATCACCCGCGCCACCAACGACGCGCAGCAGGTGCAGATGATGTTCTTCCAGGGCTTCATGATCATCCTGCAGGCGCCGATCATGTTCCTGGGCGGCATCGTGCTCGCCCTGAAGCAAGATGTGCCGCTGACCGGTTCGCTGGTGGTGATTCTGCCGGTGATCGCGATCATCGGAGCGCTGCTGATGGGGCGCATGGGTCCGCTGTTCAGCCAGCTGCAGAAGCGCCTCGACGCGCTCAACAAGATTGTGCGCGAGCAGATCACCGGCGTGCGCGTCATTCGCGCCTTCACCCGTGAGAAGACCGAGGCTGAGCGCTTCAGGGGCGGCAATGACCGCCTCTACGCCACGATGCTGTCCGTGGGCCGGCTCATGAGCCTGATGATGCCGCTGATGATGTTCGTCATCAATCTGTCGAACATCGCCATCATGTGGTTCGGCGGCAAGCGCATCGACGCCGGCGGCATGGAGATCGGCTCGCTGCAGGCCTTCATCCAGTATCTGATGATGATCCTGACCTCGTTGATGATGGCCGCGATGATGTCTGTCATGCTGCCGCGCGCCATGGTCTCCGCGCGTCGTATCAACGAAGTGCGCGATACCACCGCGTCGATCGCCGCGCCCGCCTCGCCGTACATCCCCGCCGATCCGAAGGGCGAGATCACCTTCGAGCATGTGGGCTTCCGCTATCCGGGCGCCGACGATCCGGTGCTCGACGACGTGAACTTCACCGTGCGCCCCGGCCAGACCACCGCCATCATCGGCGCGACCGGCTCGGGCAAGTCCACGATCATCCGACTCGCCCAACGCATGTTCGACGTGACCGAGGGGCGCGTGCTGGTCGACGGGCACGACGTGCGCGAATACGATCCGCATCAGCTCGCCGCGATATTCGGCACCGTGCCGCAGAAGGCGCTGCTGTTCTCCGGCACCGTCGCCTCCAACCTGCGCTTCGGCGATGCCGATGCGGACGAGACGGCGATGTGGAAGGCGCTTGAGATCGCGCAATCCGATGGCTTCATCCGTGAGAATCCGGACGGGCTCAATGCGACCGTCGCCCAAGGCGGCACGAACTTCTCCGGTGGCCAACGTCAGCGTCTGTGCATCGCGCGCGCCATCATGCGTCGCCCGCAGATCTTCACCTTCGACGACTCCTTCTCCGCGCTGGACTTTGCCACCGACCGCAAGCTGCGTGACGCGCTGAAGCCGATCACACGTCAATCGGCCGTCATCATCGTGGCCCAGCGCATCTCCACCGTCATGGATGCCGACCAGATCCTCGTCCTCGACAAGGGGCGCGTCGTCGGCAAGGGAACGCATGCCGAACTGATGCGCGATTGCCCGACCTATCGGCAGATCGCCGATTCCCAGCTCAAGAACGAGGAGGTGGACTGATGCCCAGGAATATGAAATCCGGCGCCGCCAATGCGCCGATGACCCCGATGACCAAGAAGCCGCGTCGCCACACGCTGATGCGACTCGTCAGGTATATTCTGGCCGACAAGCTGCGCTGCGCGCTCGTGCTGCTCGCCGCCGCGCTGGCCACCACGACGATGGTGCTCGGCCCCAAGATCATGGGCCAGGCCACCAACGTGCTGTTCGAAGGCGTCATCTCCAAGATGCTGCCGGCCGGCATGAGCAAGGCGCAGGCCATCGAGATGATGAAGGCCAACGGCATGGGCTCCATGGTCGACATGGTGCAGTCGATGGACATCCATCCCGGCTCCGGCGTCGACTTCGGCCGCGTCGCGATGATCCTTGGCATCACCGCCTGCGTGTTCCTGTGCACGGTGCTGCTGCGCTGGCTGCAGGGCTGGACGATGACCCGGTTGGTCACGAACGCCGTCTACCGCATGCGCAAGCAGATCGAGGAGAAGATCGACCGCCTGCCTCTGAATTACTTCGACCGCGTGCCGCGCGGCGAGGTGATGAGCCGCACCACCAACGACGTCGACAACATCGGCCAGACCCTGCAGCAGGTGCTCGGCGAATTCGTGTTCGCCGTGTTCACCATCGTCGGCGTGATCGTGATGATGCTCACGATCTCCCCGTTCCTCACGCTGGTTTCGCTGATCGTGATCCCTGTGATGTTGCTCACCGCATATCTGATCATCCGCAAATCGCAGCCGTTCTTCTTCCGCCAGTGGACCGCCACCGGTGCCGTGAACAGCCATGTCGAGGAGATGTTCACCGGGCATATGGTCGTGCGCGCCTACGGGCAGGAGTCCGCGGCCAAGGAGGAGTTCGAGAAGCGCAACGGGGAGCTCTACCACTCCGCGTTCAACGCGCAGTTCCTCGCCGGTCTCAACCAGCCGGTCACGATGTTCTTCTCGAACCTCAATTTCGTGATCATCGTGGTGGTCGGCGGCCTCAAGGTGCTCGCCGGCACGATGAGCCTCGGTGACCTACAGGCCTTCACCCAGTATTCGCGCCAGCTGTCCCAGCCGTTGGGCCAGCTGAGTTCGATGGCCACGATCCTGCAGAGCTCGCTTGCCTCCGCCGAGCGCATCTTCGAATTCCTTGACGAGAACGAGGAGGAGCCGGACGGCGCCGATACCCGCGATGTGAAGGATATGCAGGGCTTGGTGAAGTTCGACCATGTGCGCTTCAGCTATCAGCCGGACAAGCCGCTGATCGAGGACCTGTCGCTGACCGCCAAGCCCGGGCAGACCGTCGCGATCGTCGGCCCGACCGGCGCCGGCAAGACCACGCTGGTCAACCTGCTGATGCGCTTCTATGAGATCGACGGCGGTTCGATCACCATCGATGGCGTGTCGACGCGCGACATGTCCCGCCACGATCTGCGCGGCCACTTCGGCATGGTGCTGCAGGACACCTGGCTGTTCGACGGCACGATACGAGACAACCTCGTCTATGGCGTGCGCGAAGGGCAGTCGATCAGCGAGGAGCGGATGCTCGAGGGAGCCCGCGCCACGCATGTCGACGAATTCGTGCGTCGCCTGCCCGAGGGATACGACACGGTGCTCTCCGACGAAAGCTCCGAGCTTTCGCAGGGTGAGCGCCAGCTGATGACGATCTGCCGCGCGTTCCTTTCGGATCCGGATATCCTGATCCTCGACGAGGCGACCTCGTCTGTCGATACCCGCACCGAGGTGCTGGTGCAGCAGGCGATGAACCAGCTGCGCCGTGGACGCACGAGCTTCGTCATCGCGCACCGCCTCTCGACGATCCGCGACGCCGACCTCATCCTCGTGGTCAACCACGGCTCGATCGTCGAGCAGGGCACGCATGACGAGCTGCTTGCCCGAGGCGGCGCCTACGCCGACCTCTACAACGCCCAGTTCGCCGGCGGCGTGCCCGCCGAGGACTGACGATCCCTGATCCACGCGCCCCTCCGGGAGCGCTTGCGCACAAACCCCGCGTAGTGCGGCAAACTTCGCGTAGTGCGACGAATCCCGCGCGGTGTGACAATCAGAATCGTTGGAAAACGGCGGTTGTCGCACTACGTCATGTAGCACTATGCGCGATTTGTCGCACTGCGCGGCATGACTGGCATAATAAACGATAGCGAAAGCACTACGAGCGGAGCGAAAGCGAATGTGGGAGGAACCATATGCGGCGCGGACCATTGACGGCGGGGGAGAAGGTTCAGTTCTCCGACCGGAGGGGCAAGAGGATCACCGACCAACT
This sequence comes from Bifidobacterium sp. LH_730, assembly GCF_056355835.1. Classification (NCBI taxonomy): domain Bacteria; kingdom Bacillati; phylum Actinomycetota; class Actinomycetes; order Bifidobacteriales; family Bifidobacteriaceae; genus Bifidobacterium; species Bifidobacterium sp. LH_730. The sequence continues at coordinate 165,294 of NZ_JBKETB010000003.1, read as the reverse complement.
GGTGCCGGGCGGCTCCACGCAGACCGAACACGGCCTCATCCTGCACGATGAGGTGATTGGCCAGACCGAGGGCACCGTCGTGACCACCGTCACCGCCAAACGTGAGGCGCAGGTCAACCAGGCGCACCCCGAACGCGACGCCGCCAAGCCATGGAAGGCGGTCCGCGCCATCGGCGGCTGGCAATACGCGGTCATGCGCCCGCGCCTCGCCGACTACGTGCTCTCCATGCCCCGCGGCGCGCAGATCATGTATCCCAAGGACATCGCGCAGGTCATCCAACTGGGCGACATCCGCCGCGGCCACCGCGTGCTCGAATCCGGCGCCGGCTCCGGCGCGATGAGCCTCAATCTGCTCGACGCCGTGGGGCAGGAGGGCGAGTTGACCACCATCGAGCTACGCCCCGATTTCGCCCGCGTCGCCGAGGCCAACGCGACCGTCTACTACGGCCGACGCCCCGCATGGTGGCGTCTTGAGGTCGGTGATTTCGACACGGTCGCCGCCCGCCTCGAGGCCAATCAGTATGACCGCATCATGCTCGATATGCTCGACCCGTGGAACCGCCTCGAACAGGCACATCGCGTCATCGCGCCCGGTGGCGTGCTTGTGTGCTACATCACGACCACCACGCAGATGAGCCGTCTGGTCGAGGCGCTGCGCGACAGCGGGCAGTGGACCGAGCCAGAGATCCAGGAGACGCTTGAACGCAGTTGGAAGGCGCAGGGGCTCGCGGTGCGCCCGGACCATCAGATGATTGGGCACACGGGATTCCTCGTGGTCTCGCGCGCGATGGCCGACGGATTCGAAGCATTGAAGAAGCGCGACAGGGCCACCAAGGACACCGTCACCGATGTGGATGATCTGAGCGCCGAGGAACGCGCCGCCGCGCTTGAGAATCTGGAGCTGCGCGATATCTCCGACCGCAAGCTGCGCAAGGTGCTGCGAGACCTCGACCGGCAGGTCGCCCAGCTCGAAGGAAACGCGGCGAACTGAACGGACCGAGGCGCCGTCGCGCCCGCTCCGGGGACGGCCATATAATCGCATATGGTGTTCCGGGCCAGTCCGGAGCAGGCGGAAACCGCCGGCGGCGAGCCGGTCCCCACGGATATACGGACATATGGAGGGCATATGGGCGTGAACCTGGACAAGGTCGCGAAGCAGGCCAAGGAATACGAGCACATCCTGCTGGTGATGCGCCATGCGAAGGCCGAGCCCTTCGCCGCCGGCGGCGACCGTATGCGCGAACTCACCGACAAAGGCGTCAAGCAAGCCAAGATCGTCGCCAAAGGGCTCAAATCCATGAAACTGGTGCCCGATCTCATCGCCTGCTCCGGCGCAGAACGCGCCCAGCAGACCTGCGCGCGCCTGCTCAAAACCTTCGGAGACAAGCCCAACGTCGACTATCATCAGAGCCTCTACGAGGGCGGCGTGCAATCCGTCTTCGACGAACTGGCGCATGCCAAGGGCAAAACGCACGTGATGATGGTCCTCGGCCATGAGCCGACCGTCTCCATCGCCAGCCAATGGCTCGCCTCCGATCGATCCGACCCCGCCATGCTGGATCTGCTCAACCTCGGCCTGTCCACCGCGGCCGTCGTCGTCTTCGGATCCAACAAGCCGTTCAAGGACTGGTCGACCCATGATGGTGATCTGCTCGCCGTGGTGAACGTCAAGGATTTCGACTGAACCAAACGCGGGGGTATAAATTCGAATTATGACGACATGCCCAGGTGATTGATAAGGGCGATTTGGCTTCGTTTTGATAGGCTGTCGTGGTCAAAGAACGTCATCCCGTCATCATTTGGAGGACTAATGCCTGCTCTCACTTCCGTGTCCGGGTTTCCGCGCATCGGACAGAACCGCGAACTGAAGAAGATCATCGAGGCCTACTGGAAGGGCAACGCGAGCCTCGACGAGGTGCGCGCCACGGCGAAGGAGCTGCGTGCGAAGCACTGGAAGCTGCAGCAGGCTGCGGGCATCGACCTGATTCCGAGCAATGATTTCAGCTATTACGATCAGATGCTCGACACCGCGATCATGCTCAACGTGATCCCGAAGCGCTACGAACGCCTTGCCTTCGCCGAGCCGGAGGACACGCTGTTCTCGATGGCTCGCGGATATCAGGGCGACAAGGGCGATGTGACCGCCCTGCCGATGAAGAAGTGGTTCACCACCAACTATCACTATCTGGTGCCCGAGCTGGAGTCCAGCGAGGAGATCAAGCTCAACTCCACCAAGCCCTTCGACGAGTTCAACGAGGCCAAGGCGCTCGGCATCATCACCAAGCCCGTGCTCATCGGCCCCTACACCTTCCTCAAGCTCACCCGCGACCCGCAGTCCGAGGAACTCGAGTTCGACAAGGGATTGGTCAACGCCGTCGCCGCCGTCTATGCCGAGGTGCTCGCCAAGTTCAACGAGCTCGGCGCCCAGTGGGTGCAGATCGACGAGCCGTATCTCGTGCTCGACAAGCAGCCCGGCGACGTCGAGCTGTTCAAGACGCTCTACACCAAGATCCTGCCCGCCAAGGCCGGCGTCAAGGTGCTGCTCAACACCTACTTCGGCCACATCGCCGACGTCTACGAGACCGTGAATCTGCTCGGCTTCGACGGCATCGGCCTCGACCTCAACGAAGGACGCGAGGAGAACCTCGCCGCCGTCGACAGGTTCGGCGTGGCCTCCGGCACCACGATCTTCGCCGGCGTCGTCAACGGCCGCAACATCTGGCGCAACAACTATGCCGTCAGCCTCGGCCTGGTCGACGCGCTCAAGACCAAGACCAGCGCAGTGGCCGTCTCCACCGCCTCCTCGCTGCTTCATGTCCCGTTCAGCACCGAGGGCGAGACCGGCATCCCGGCCGACGACCTCAAGCACTTCGCCTTCGCCGTCGAAAAGCTCGGCGAACTGTCCGATCTGGCTGTTTTGGCCGACGCCTCCGACGAGGATCGCAAAGCCTCCGACGCGCTCAAGGCCAACCAGACGCTGTTCGACGGCACCCGTGTGGCCGCCGACCCGGCCGTGCACGAGCGTCTTGCGGCGCTGTCGGATGCCGATTTCGTGCGCCAGCCGGCCCGCGCCGAGCGCCAGCGCCAGCAGCGCGAAGCCCTCGGCCTGCCCGAGCTGCCGACCACCACGATCGGCTCCTTCCCCCAGACCCGTGAGATCCGCGCCGAGCGCGCCCGCCTGCGCAAGGGTGAGATCAGCCAGGCCGAATACGACCAGTTCATTGCCGCCCAGATCGACGCCTGCATCAAGCACCAGGAGGAGATCGGCCTCGATGTGCTCGTGCATGGCGAATTCGAGCGCAACGACATGGTCGAATACTTCGGCCAGAACCTCAACGGCTTCCTGTTCACCAAGAACGCGTGGGTGCAGTCCTACGGCACCCGCTGCGTCAAGCCTCCGATCGTCTGGGGCGACGTCTCCCGCGCCAACCCGATCACCGTCAAGTGGTCCTCCTACGCGCAGAGCCGCACCAGCCATATCATGAAGGGCATGCTCACCGGCCCGGTCACGATCCTCAACTGGTCCTGGCCGCGCGAGGACATCACCCACGAGGAGCAGACCCAGCAGCTCGCCCTCGCCATCCGCGACGAGGTGCTCGACCTCGAGGCCGCCGGCATCAAGGTCATCCAGATCGACGAGGCCGCCCTGCGCGAGAAGCTGCCGCTGCGCAAGACCGACTGGCACAAGAAGTACCTCGACTGGGCCATCCCGGCCTTCCGTCTGGTGCACTCCGCCGTCGCCCCGACCACGCAGATCCACACGCATATGTGCTATTCGGAGTTCAACGACATCATCCGCGACATCGATGCGATGGACGCCGACGTCATCTCCTTCGAGGCGTCCCGTGGCGACCTCGTGGTGCTCGACGCCATCCACGACGCGAACTTCGAGACCGAGGCCGGCCCGGGCGTCTATGACATCCACTCGCCGCGCATCCCCTCCGAGGCCGAGATCGAGGCGCGCATCGACGAGATTTTGAAGAAGATGGACCTGAACAAGGTGTGGATCAACCCCGACTGCGGTCTGAAGACCCGTGGCGACGCCGAAACCTGGCCGAGCCTCGAGCATATGGTCGCCGCCGCCAAGGCCGTCCGCGCCCGCCTCGCCAAGTGACGGATGGCACGGCCTGCGTCATCCTGAGCGGAGGCCGCAGGCCGGAGTCGAAGGATCTCGAGGACAATTCCGCGAGATCCTTCGACTCCGCTGCGCTCCGCTCAGGATGACAAATGGGCTCGAGACAGCAGAATGGCATCCCCTAATCCTCCCTCGTCAGAGGGAGGATTTATTGAAAGCGTTATGATGACTCCTTTGTTTTCGTTGGAGGTGTTTCCGCCGCGGCGCAATGCGCCGGTGGGCACCATCTATGACACACTCGACGGCCTGCAGGGCCTGAGCCCCGCGTTCATCTCCGTCACCTACGGCACCGGCAAGCTCAAGGACCGCACCGCCACCGCGCGCATCGCGCACACGATCCGCGCAGAATACGGCATTCCCGCCGTCGCGCATCTGACGGCGCAATACCTTGACAAGGACGCCGTCGACGAGGCCCTCGCCATGTTCGAGGCGGCCGGCGTCGAAGGCGTGCTCGCCCTGCGCGGCGACACGGTCGAGGGGCAGGAGCCCGCGGGCGTCTTCCATCACGCCAGCGACCTCGCCGCCTATATCCGCGATTCCCACCCGTCCCTCAAGCTCTACGGCGCCTGCTATCCGGAGAAGCACCCGCAGGCCGCCACGCTCGACGAGGACATCGACAATCTGAAGCGCAAGGTCGACGCGGGCGTCACCCATCTGATCTCGCAGCTGTTCTATGACGACGCCGATTTCCTGCGTTTCCTCGACAAGGCGCGCGCCGCCGGCATCGAGGTGCCGATCGAGGCGGGCATCATGCCGGTGACCAACGCCAAATCGGTGCGTCGCATGAGCGCCCAATGCGAGGCGCGCGTGCCCGGGTCCGTCGAGCGGATGCTCGAACGCTGGGGAGACGACGCCGCGAGCCTCAGGCAGGCCGGCGTCATCTACGCCTCCCAGCAAGTGGCCGATCTTGTGGCGAACGGCGTCGACGGAGTGCATCTGTACACGATGAACCATCCCGCCGTCACGCGCCATATCTGGCGTAACGTCGGCGAGCTCTTCGGCTGAACCGGCCGCGCTGCTTTTGCGCTATATCGCCCGCGTGTCCTCGATATCGGACACGCGGGCGATGCTGTCGGCGGGCGATACGGCCAAGGAGTAGATTGTTGTCCATGGGACCTTCGCAGCGCTTCGCACCGACCTCCATGGACCTGATTCGCGCCGGATTGCAGGATCTTGACGCGGCACGCGCGCAATTCGCCACGTTGGCGGACGAGGATGTGCCCGACGAACGCCTGCGGCTTCTGCTGGATGCCTTGGGGCGTGCCGACGATCCCGATATCGCGTTGGTCAATGTGGTCGACATCGTGCGCACGCTCACCACGCAGGGCCGGGACCTGACCCAGGTGCTGCCCGACGAGGCGGCGTTGCGGCGCCTGATCAGCGTGCTCGGCGTGTCCGACGCGCTCGGCAAGCTGATGCGGTTCCGCCCCGAGCTCGTCGAGGCCGCGGCCGTCGACCATTGCAATAGCCACCGCTATGATCATGACCAGCGCCGCGCCCATGTGCTGCGCGCGGTCGGCGCGAACCCCCTCGATACGACCGCCCCGACCGCCACCAAGGACTTGGCGGAGGCCACCACCGCGCTGCGAGGCACCTATCGGCGCCAACTTGCCGCCATCATGGCGCAGGACGCCCTCGCCGACGATCCCTGCGCACTGCAGCCCACCATCAGCCTCGCGCTGTCCGACCTGGCCGACGCGGCCCTCGAAGGCGCGCTGGCCATCGCGCGGCATGAGGTCGAGGGCTCCGAGCGGGTGCGTTTCGCCGTCATCGGCATGGGAAAACTCGGCGCGCAGGAACTGAACTACGTCTCCGACGTCGACCTCATCTATGTCGTCGAGCCTGCGGCAAGCGGCGATGATGACCCGGAGGATGCAACGATTGACGGCGCCACGCTCACACGCATCGGCACCAAGATGGGAACGATGCTGCAGCGCGTGTGCCAGTCCGTCATCATGGGCTGCGCCGAACCCGCGCTCTGGCAGATCGACGGGGGACTGCGGCCCGAGGGCAAGGACGGTCCCCTGGTGCGACGCCTCGATTCGCACAAGGGCTATTACGAGCAGTGGGCCGAGAGCTGGGAGTTCCAGGCGTTGCTCAAGGCCCGCCCAGTCGCAGGCGACCCTGCCCTCGGACAGGCCTACATGGAGATGACGCGTCCCTTCGTCTGGTCGGCGGCCGGCCGCGAGAATTTCGTCAACGACTGCCAGCGCATGCGCCGACGCGTCGAGGACCTCATCGCCGCCCCCTTGAAGGACCGCGAGATCAAGCTCGGCAAGGGCGGCCTGCGCGACGTCGAGTTCACCGTGCAGATGCTGCAGCTTGTCCACGGACGCGCCGACGAGACACTGCGCACACGCTCCACGCTCGAATCTCTGCAACGCCTCTCCGACGGCGGCTATGTCTCGCGCCCGCAGGCCGCGCGTCTGGCCGAGGATTATCGTTTCGAACGCGTGCTCGAGCACCGCCAGCAGATGTGGGGATTGAAGCGCACGCATCTGTTCCCCGATCTGGGCCCCGTCGCGTCGCTGGGAGGACTCGACCGCAAGCGCGAGATGGATGTGGACGAACTGAGTCGCAACACCGAGCTGCGGCGTCTCGCCCGCGCCTTCGGACTGCATCCCGAGGAGCTGGTGGATCGATACGACGCCACACGCCGCGAGGTGCGCCATCTGCATCTCGACATCTATTACAGGCCCATGCTGCCGATCGCCGCGGGACTTGACACCGACCAGATCGCCCTGAGCCCGCAGGCCATGCACGAACGCTTCGCCTCGATCGGCTTCGAAGACACCGACGCGGCCATGCGCCATGTCGAGGCGCTGACCGACGGAGTGTCGCGCGCCGCCAAGATCAATCGCATCATCCTGCCCGCCGTGCTCCAATGGCTCGGCGAAGGCCAGAACCCCGACATGGGTCTGCTGGGATGGCGGCGTCTCGAGGAGCAGTTCGGCTCGCACAGCAACTACCTTGGATTCCTCAGGGACTCGCCCTCGGCCGCGCAGCGTCTGTGCCATGTGCTGTCCAACTCGCGCTTCCTGTCGGATGCCTTGGCCAAATCGGCCGAATCCGTGACCTGGCTCGGCGACGACGAACAGTTGCAGGCCCGCGGCCGCGACAGCCTCGACGTTCAGTGCCGCGCGACCTTGGATCGCGCCGCGGGATCGATCAATGACTTTGCCACCTCGATGCGCGCGTTGCGACGCCATGAGATCGAACGCATCGGCCTGGCCTGGATGAGCGGCGTCATGGACGACGCCGGATCCCTCGCGGCCATGACCGATGTCTACGACGCAATCATCGACGCGTCATTGTCGTGGGCCATGCGCCATCGCCTCGACGAGGCGGGACTGGCGACGCCGCCCGCCGACATCGCCGTCATCGGCATGGGACGATATGGCGGGCGTGAGGTCAACTTCAGCTCCGACGCCGATGTGATCCTCATCTATCGGCCCACAGATGGCGCCGATGACGCGGCGGCCGGGCGCTTCGCCAAGGCCTGCATCGACGATATGCGCGCGATATTGCACGGCCCGACCAGTCTCGAACCGAAGATCGAACTCGATCTCGACCTGCGCCCCGAGGGCAAGAACGGCCCGTTGGTGCGTTCCCTCGAATCCTGCCGGGAATATTACGCCTCGTGGTGCTCGACATGGGAGCATCAGGCGCTGCTGCGCGCTCGCTATGCGGCGGGTGACGCCACGCTGGCTGGCGATTTCCTCGGCGAGATCGCCGATCCGTTGCGATATCCGCTTTCGCCGCTCACCGAAACGGAGCTGGGGGAGATACGCCGTCTCAAGGCGCGTATGGAGGCCGAGCGGCTGCCGCGCGGCGTGCGCCGTGACCGGCATTTGAAACTCGGCAAAGGCGGCTTGAGCGATGTGGAATGGACCGTGCAGCTGCTGCAGCTCGAGCATGCGGGCGCGTATCCGGAGCTGCGCGTCAACTCCACGCTGGATGCGTTGGGGAAGCTTGAGGCGTTGTCGCTGATCGACACCTCCGATGCCGAGACCCTGCGCCAGGCGTGGACGCTGTGTACCGCCGCGCGCAACGGCAACTACCTGTGGAACGGGCGCGTGAACCAGGCCGACATCATCCCCGACGACATCTATTCGCTCGGCGGCGTCGGCGTCTACCTCGGGCACGAGGCGCATCGCGGGCAGTATGTCGAGAACGAATTGCTTTCGGCCATGCGGCGGTGCCGCGAGGTCGTGGAGCGGGTGTTTTATGCGACCGGCCGCGATTCCGAAGGAATCGCATAAGCCGGGCGCGCGAGCCGGCCGAAGAGGAAGCCCAGTGGGCTTCCGTGCCGGCGGAGCTCTCCTTATAACAGAACGCAACAATTGTGCTCACGTTCTGTCACAAGGAGAGCTCCGTCGTCAGACAGCCCACTGGGCTGTCTTCCTCCTCGCGTGACCGGCTTGTGCAATTCCGTAGGAATTGCGGCCGGTCACATGACCGCGGTCCTGCAATTATGGACTGCCTTCGGCAGCCTCAATCTGGCCTCGAGACTGCCGTCTCTCGGCACGCGGTCATTCGGAAGCCCACCGGGCTTCCTTTACATGACCGCGTCAGCCTGGATGACGTAGACGTTGGAGCGCATGATGCGGGCGTCGTCCTTGGTGATCTCGTGGGCGTCGAACATCTCGCGCACGGTGGCGAGCTCGATGCGCAGCGCCTCCATGCGCACCTCCTGCACGCTTTGGTTCGTGTGGTCGCGCGGCGTGAGCAGCACACCCACCTTGGCGCGCATCATGCGCAGCGCGGCGCGGTATTCGACCATCAGCCCGGAAACGGTCTCCGCGTTGAACTCGTCGCGCTGCATCTCCTTGTTGAGTCGTGCGATCATCTCCGTGTAGAGCGGCACCTGCACGCGGCGCATCGCATCCGAACGATTCGACTCAAGCAGGGGAGTGCGATGCGCGATGCCCGACCAAGCGCGGCGCACCGTCGGCATGAAACGGCGGCGGATGCTGGCCCAGCGGAACCGCAGGCCATGCCCACGGCTTTCCTCGGCGTCGAGCTTGTCCAACGCGCCTTCCACATGTTCGAGTATCGCCTTCGTCGCATCGATCTGCCCTTGCAGGGAATCGGCGTCGGACATGCCCCGGCCAAGACCTGCGATTGGCCATTCCTTCGTGTTCTTCGCGCTCGGCGAGGAGACGGCGCCGCCATCCGTAGCTGACGTTTTGACGCTGGTCCTGACTCCAGTGATTGCATTGGCGGCTGCCGTCAAGCCCTCTCCGGACGACTGCCGATCCTCAAGTTCCTGAAGATGCCGAATCAGCCACTCGCGCTCCCAGTCAAGTGTGAGCAAGCGCAGCTCATGGCGTTCGCGCAACTCGTTTTCCGGCACCGCACGACGCTGGCGCTCGATGCGATCGTTATAGGAATGGAGCACGGCACCCACGGCGGCATGGTTCGCCGGATTGTCCAGTTCGGAGATCTTCGTAATCGTGCGCCGCAGCATCTCCACATTACGCGCCGCGAACTCGGCGCCGGTCGACGCCTCCGATTTGGGGGAAAGCAGCGGCAGCGCGATATTGGTCATCAACAGGGAGATGATGATGAAGCCGGAGACGATGAACAGCAGCGAGGAACGGATCGGCAGTCCCGACGCCTCGTCGATCGAATAGGGGATCGTCAGCGCCATGGCCAGCGAAATCGCGCCCTTCGGCCCACCGAAGGTCATCACCCACACCGAATGCCACCGCTGGCGCGTCATCTGACGACGCTCGTGGGTCTTCTCGTCGCGGGTGTATTTGAGCATCAGCCAGCACCAGATGAAGCGCAGCAGCATCATCAGCGCCGTGAGCATCGCGACCGCGCCCACCAACAGCCAGATCGACACCTGATGATGGTTGTAGCTGTCCATCATCGCGATCGGCAGCTCGATGCCCAGCAGCACGAACACGGAGCCGTTGAGCGTGAAGTCAAGGAATTCCCACACCGAGTTCGACACGAGGTTGGTGCGAGCGATGTCGCCGCCCACGCCCTTGTTCGGGAACGTGATGACCAGGCCCGCCGCGACGACGGCAAGCAGGCCGGAGACCTCGAAATGCTCGGCGACCACGTAGGCGCCGAACGGCAGGAAGATCTCCATCATGATGCGCGTGGTCGTGTTCTCGAGCCCATGCCTGCGCATCAGGAAGACGAGCTTGTCGAACAGCCAGCCGATCAGCGCGCCGATCAGCGATCCCATCACGAAGTTGAACAGCACGCCGCCCGTGAAATCGACGGGGGAGAACTCGCCCGAGGCGACGGCCAGCAGAGCCGTCTGGAAGCCGACGATGGACACCGGGTCGTTGAGCAGGCTTTCGGATTGCAGGATCGAACGCTGGCGCTCGGTCAGATCCACCTGCTCGCCGAGCTGGGCGACCGACACCGCGTCGGTGGGCGAGAGCACAGCGCCCACGGCGAAGGCGATGACCAGCGTCACCGCGGGCCACAACGCGTGCAGAGCGAAGCCGGAGAGGAACATCGAGACCATGACCAGTCCCACGGCCAGCGACATCGACAGCTTCACGTCGCGCGCCAGCACGGCGCGGTTCATATTGCGCGACTCCATATAGAACAGAGGCGCGATGAACAAGGTCATGAACAGCTCGGGGTTGAGCTGGATATTCGGCAGGAACGGCGTGAAATACCAGACCACGCCGAGCGCGATCTGCACCAGTGGCGTCGAGATCTTGGGCAGGAACTGGCTCAGAACGGATGACACGAGCACCGCGATCAACACCAATAATGCGAGCACAAGGACATCCATGCCGTTGCCTTCTCTCTATTCCGGAATATGGGACGAAAACCAATGCAATATGGTATCCATTCCCCATCACCGATATGTGAAGACGCGCGTCGTGTCGGTGTCGGCTGAGCTTCGTATATTTGATTAGGTCACTCACGGTGGCCACCTGAACCCCATGAAAGGTGAGCCCTTGTCTGCTGAAGAGAACATCCTCGCCAACGACGGCACCGTCTCCAATGCCTCCTTCGTCGGGCGCAGCGTCGTCACACTTGACGACCTGACGACCGGACAGATTCGAGAACTGCTGCGTCGTGCGGATTACATCGATTCCCATCGACGTGAGGTCGCCCACGCATGCGACGGACGCGTGCTGGCGACGCTATTCTACGAACCCTCCACCCGCACGAGGCTGAGCTTCGAGACGGCCATGCTGCGCCTCGGCGGCAAGGTCATCGGCTTCGCGGGCGCGCAACTGAGCTCGGCCACCAAGGGCGAGTCCATCGCCGACACCCTGAAGGTCGTGTCGAATTACGTCGACGTCGTGGCGATGCGTCATCCCAAGGAGGGCGCGGCGCTCGTCGCCTCACACGCCGCCTCGATCCCGGTGATCAACGCCGGCGACGGCGGGCATATGCACCCCACGCAGACGCTGGCCGATCTGTCGACCATCCAAGCGCGTTTCGGACGCATCACCCATCTGACCGTCGGCCTGTGCGGCGATCTGACCTTCGGACGCACCGTGCACTCGCTGATCGAGACGCTGTGCCGCTTCGGCGACGTCGAATTCGTGCTCATCAGCCCCGACGAGCTCAAGACGCCGCAGTATGTGATCGACCGCATCAAGGCGACGCCCTCGTGCTCGTACCGCGAGGTACGTGATCTGGCTTCGGTGATCGGCGAGCTCGACGTGCTCTATATGACGCGAGTGCAGAAGGAACGCTTCTTCAACGAGGACGACTACCTGCGCCTGCGCGACACCTACATCCTCGACGAGGCGAAGCTGGCCGCCGCCAAGCCGGATATGGCCGTGCTCCACCCGCTGCCGCGCGTCAACGAGATCGCCGTCGAGGTCGACGACGATCCGCGCGCCGCGTATTTCGAGCAGACCAAGCGCGGCATGCTGATGCGCATGTCGCTGATCAGCGCCGTGCTCGGCGATCCGCTGCCCGGATACGAGTCCGGCACGAACGACAACGCAATCAAGGAGGCGTGAGGCATGGAGGTCACTTCCGTCCGCAACGGCATCATCATCGACCATGTGCCGGCCGGCACCGCGCTCAAGGTGCTCGAATACCTGCATATCGACCCGGCGAAGACCAAACTCGCGCTCATCATGAACGCGACGAGCCCGACCCTGGGATCGAAGGACATCATCAAGATCGAGGACGCGGTCGACGTGAACCTCGACGTGCTGGGGCTGGTCGCCCGCACCGCCACCGTCGGCATCGTGCGTGACGGCACGATCGTCGAGAAGCGCCGCCCCCGGTTGCCCGAGCATATCGTCGACGTCATCAAATGCCGCAACCCGCGCTGCGTGACCACCACCGAGCGCGGCATCAAGCAGATGTTCCACCTCGCCCACACCGAGCGCCAGGAATACCGTTGCGATTACTGCGATGAGGAGGCGCGGCTGTGATTCTGCGCAACATCCGCGTCTGGAACACTGACGAAATCATCGACCTCAAGGTTCCCGACGATGCCGTCATTCTGAGTGAGGAAGGAGCTTACGCCCGCGGCGCCGACGGTTCCATCGACGCCACCGGGCTCACCCTCGCCCCCGGTTTCGAGGACCCGCATGTTCACTACCGCGACCCGGGCCAGACCTACAAGGAGTCGATGGTCTCCGGCTGCGCGGCCGCGGCATCGGGCGGATACACGCATGTGCTGGTCATGCCGAACACGCTGCCGGCCATGGACGGCGAGCCTGTGACTGACCCTGACGCCACCGGTGCGCGCGAGGTGCTGGAGGCGGGATGTGACGATGTCATCGATTATCTGCAGCATTACGAGGCCGTGCACGGCGTGAGCCTGCCGGTTAAATACGACCTGTGCGTGTGCGCCTCCAAGGACCGCGCGGGGCACGAGGCCAGCGACGTCGCCAAGTGGCGACGCCATATCCCCGGCTTGGACGATACGGCCAAGGATGACGCCCAGCTCGTGCATCCGGTCACCGCGGTCTCCGACGACGGCGCGGCCGTGCCCGAGGCAATCCTCGACCAGGTGCTGGCGAATGTGAAGGAAGCCGGACTCTACCTCATCGAGCATTGCGAGCACCATGACACCGGTGCCGTCAACGACGGCCCGGTCTCGCGCAAACTCGGCGTGCCCGGCATCCCCGAGGACACGGAACTGAAGATCGTCGAGCGTGACATCGAGGCCGCGCGCCGCACAGGCGTGCATGTGCACTTCCAGCATGTCTCGACCGCGATCTCCTTCGACGCGATCCGCCGTGCCAAGGCCGAGGGACTGCCGATCACCTGCGAAACCGCTCCGCACTATCTGGCGCTGTGCGACGAGGCGCTGCTTGAATACGGCACGCTGGCCAAGATGAACCCGCCCCTGCGCAGCGAGGCCGACCGCCGCGCCACCGTCGAGGCCATCGCCGACGGCACCGTGGACCTGCTGGCCACCGATCACGCGCCCCACACGCTGGCCGAGAAGGAACTGGGCTTCCTCGAGGCGCCCAACGGCATCATCGGCCTGGAATGCGCTTACGGCGTGTGTCACAAGGTGCTTGTCGACGGCGGGCATATCAGCGACGAACGCCTGATCGAGCTCATGTCCCTCGCCCCGGCACGCCTCATGGGCCACGAGCCCACCGACGTCGCCGCGTTGGTCGAGGCGTATGCCGAGCCGGCGCCCACTGGCGACGATGCCGCGGATGCCACCGGCCATCCGACCGGCGTGAATCGTCTGCTTGATCTGGACCGGATCGACGGCGACGACGCGAAGGGCATCGACCTCGTCGTGCTTGACACGGCGGCCCAATGGACCGTGGACCCGGAGCGCTTCCATTCGGCGGCCCGCAACACGCCCTTCGGCGGATGGCAGGTCACCGGTCGCCCCTTGGCCACGATCCTCGACGGCCGACTGACCTTCACCCGCATCTGACCGTCACATCGACGCCAACGGGGCACGCTGGAACGACGCCCCGGCAAACGACAAGGAGCAACCATGGATCGACTCATCGCCGCCATCAACGCGACCCAGAACCCCAGCGTCGTCGGACTCGACCCGACCGAGGCCCTGGTACCGCCGCAGGTCGTCGCATCCTTCGCCGAGGAGGTGCGCGACAGCGTGGAGGACCCGGCGGAGATTCCCGCCGCCCAGCTGGCCGTCGCCTATTTCGAATTCAACCGCACGATCATCGACGCGGTGGCCGACATCGTGCCCGCCGTCAAACCGCAGATCGCCATGTACGAGGCGCTGGGACCGGCCGGCATCGACGTCTACGCGATGACCTGCGAATATGCCAGGCAGCAGGGGCTCTACGTGCTCGCCGACGTCAAGCGCGGCGACATCGGCTCGACCGCGGCCGCCTACGCGCATATGCTTTCCGGCGTCGATGCCAACGTCGGTTCCTCGGCTAAGACGGATTCCACCGCGGCATATGACCCGTGGAACATCGACGCCGTCACCGTCAACCCCTATCTCGGCACCGACGGCATCACGCCCTTCGTCGACGCGGCCGAACGGAGCGACAAGGACCTTTTCGTCCTCGTGCGCACCTCGAATCCATCGAGCAGCGAACTGCAGATGCTCGACCTTGCCAATGGCAAGAAGGTCTACGAGCACGTCGCCGATCTGGTCGAGGGCTGGGGCTCCGGCAGCATCGGCAAGGATGGCTATTCGCGCGTCGGCGCGGTCGTCGGCGCCACGCATCCCGAGGAGGGGAAGGCGCTGCGCGCGCGCATGCCGCACACCTTCTTCCTCGTGCCCGGCTATGGCGCGCAGGGCGGCACCGCCGCCGACGTGCGCGGCATGTTCGATGCCGACGGCTCCGGCGCGATCGTCAACTCCTCGCGCGGCATCATCGGCGCCTGGCGCAAGGACGAACGCTACAGCGCCGATATGAGCGCCGATGACGCGCTCAAACTGGTCGCCGACACGGCGCGCGCGGCCGCGTTGGCCATGCGCGATAATCTGAGGGCCGTGCTGTAAACCAAGCCGCGCTCTACATCAAAAGGAGAACCATGGCAACGGACGACATCGTTCAACAGGCCAGCCAAGCCGGATTCTTCCCGCCGCGGCATCCGGCCGAAATCATCGCCAACGAGCGCATCGCGCCGGGCGTGATGCGCATGACCTTCCGCGACCCCTATGTCGCCAAGCACGCCAAGCCCTCGCAGTTCGTCGACCTGTTTCCGCATGACCCGATGAAGCCCATGCCGCGCCCCCTCGGCGTCGGCGAGGTGCATGGCGACGAAGTCAGCGTCATGTACGCGATTGTCGGCAAGGGCACCGCCGAATTCGCCGACATGAAGCCGGGGGAGAGCATCGATCTGCTCGGGCCCCTCGGCCGCGGCTTCGACATCAAGCGCAAGGCGCATTACCTGCTGGTCGCCGGCGGACTCGGCGTGCCTCCGCTGATCTACACCGCGCAGACGCTCCAGGCCGGTCTGGAATCCCGTTGCACCGCACTGTTCGGCTATCGCAACGAGCGTTTCGCCGACCAGTATGTCTCGAATTTCGCCGATCGCACGATGAGCATCGACAACGAGCACGGCAATGTCGTGACCCTGCTCGACCAATTGGAGGCCGAGGGCGGACTCGTCCGGGATGGGCTTGATCCGGTGATCATCGCCTGCGGGCCGCTGCCGATGATGAAGGCCGTCGCCTCGTGGGCGGCCGCGCGCGACATCCCCTGCCAGCTGAGCATGGAGCAGCGCATGGGCTGCGGCTACGGCACCTGCGTGCTCTGCACGATCGACACGGTCGAAGGCCGGCTCAAGGTTTGCTCCGACGGACCGGTGTTCACGCGCGAACAGTTGGGATGGCAGTGATATGAGTGACAAGAACTCGATGAACCTTTACGAAGCCCACGAATGGAAGCACCCGACCATCGTCGCCGGCGTGTCGTGGAAGAACCCGGTCGGCACCGCCTCCGGCACCTTCCAATATGCCGCCGTCCGCTGGTTCTATGACGTTTCCCAGCTTGGCGCCGTGTCCACGAAGGGCGTCTCGCCGGTGCCGTGGGAAGGCAATCCCAGCCCGCGCACCGCGGAGGGACCGGCCTCGAATATCAATGCCGTCGGCTTGCAGAATCCGGGCGTCGACCATTATCTAGTCGACGACCTGCCCAAGCTCAAGGCCGCCGGCGCCACCGTCATATCCAATGTGGCAGGGCATTGCGACGAGGACTTCATCGAGGTCGTCGCCAAACTCGCCGATTCGCCGGCCGACATGCTTGAGATCAACGTGAGCTGCCCCAACCTCAAGGCCGGCGGCATGTCCATCGGCGCAGACCCGGTGGCGCTGTCGCGGCTGATGGACAAGCTGCGCCCGATGACCGACAAGCCGATGATCGTCAAGCTCACGCCCAATGTCACCGACATCACCGTGCCGGCGCGCGCCGCCGTCGAGGGGGGCGCGGATTGCCTGAGCCTCATCAACACGATGGTCGGCATGCGCATCGACATCCGCACCGGCAAGCCGGTCATCGCCAACGTCACCGGCGGCGTCTCCGGCCCCGCCGTGCTGCCGATCGGCCTGGCCCGCGTGTGGCAGGTGCGAGGCGCGCTGCCCGATATCCCGATCATCGGCATCGGTGGCATCGACTCGGGCGAGAAGGCCCTTGAATACCTTTACGCCGGCGCGAATGCCGTCGAGGTCGGCGCTGCCGCGCTGTTCGACCCCGTGGCGCCCCTGCGCGTCGCCCGCGAACTCGATGACCTTCTCGACGATCGCCCCGAACTCGCCGCCAAGCTCGCCGCCGGCCAGACCTGGCGCTGAAGCCCCCCCACCCAACGAAAGGAAACCCATGACCGACGCAGCCCCGCTCGATATCCGCTTCACCCGCTTCCTGCTGGAATCCCAAGCCCTGAAGTTCGGCGACTTCACCCTCAAATCCGGTCGCAAGTCCCCGTATTTCATCAATGCGGGCGCCTTCGACGACGGCACGAAGATCGCCACGCTCGGCGCGTTCTATGCCGAGAAGATCGCCGCCGAGATCGAGGCCGGCAACCTGCCCGCGGACATCGACACCGTGTTCGGCCCGGCGTACAAAGGCATCCCGCTGGCCGTTTCCACGGCGATCGCGCTCAACGCGGCCGGCACGCGCATCGGCTACACCTTCGACCGCAAGGAGAAGAAGGATCACGGCGACGGCGGCATGATGGTCGGCACGCAGTTGAGGGACGGCATGAAAGTGCTGCTCGTCGACGATGTGATGACCGCCGGCACCGCCGTGCGCGAGGTCATCCCCAAGCTCAAGGCCGAGGCGAACGTCGAGGTCGTGGGACTGGTGCTGTCGGTCGACCGCATGGAGAAGACCAAGGACTCCGACCTTTCCGCGGTGAAGGCCGTCGAAGCCGAGTTCGGATTCCCGGTGTTCGCCATCGCGAATGTGTGCGAGATCTTTGCCGCCGGTCGCACCATCGAAACCGCCGACGGCACTCCCTACGTCACCGACGCCATCGCCTCTGCCGCCGACGCTTATCTGGCCCAATACGGCGCCTGAGCCATCACGACGAGGCGAGCGGCATCCGTCCTTTCGAAGAATTGTGTACTTGGCCTAAGTTTTGTGTACCTCAGAGTGAAAGACTCCGCCGAGAACATGGGAATCTTAGGGCATAGCTCGGAAAGGAGATACACAAAACTTGGTCCAAGTACACAATTCTTTACGATGTGCGCTTCGTTCGGCCGTTATTCGATCAGCTCGTAGCCGTGCTTGACGAGCACGGCTCGCAGCTTCTCGAGATAGTTCTCGGCCGCCGAGGAAAGCTTGGCCCGCTCGTTGGAGATCCAGCCGACGAGCATCGTCTCGTCTGAGTCAAGCGGCACAGTGACGATCTTCTCGTTGTTGAGGTCGCCGTTGTCGATGCCGGTGCACACCGTGTAGCCGTTGAGCCCGATGATGAAGTTCAGGATCGTGGCGCGGTCGGTCACGTTGATCTGCTTGGGGGAGTAGTCGGGCCAGACCGCCTCCTCGGCGAAGTAGAAACTGCCGCTCTCGCCCTGCTCGTATTGGATGAACGGGAAGGGCCTCAGATCCTTCATCGTGACGACCTTCTTCATGGCCAGCGGGTTGTCGCGGGAGATGAAGACATGCAGCGGCGCTCGGAACAGCGGATGGAACTCGAGGTGCTTCTCGCGCAACAGCTTGCCGATCACATCCTTGTTGAAATCCGACAGGTAGAGGATGCCCACATCCGAGCGCATATTGGCGACCGAGTTGATGATGTCGCGCGTGCGGGTCTCGCGGATCGTGAACTCGTATTCATCGGAACGGATCGAGTTGATCATCTCCACGAAGGCCTCGACCGCGAACATATAGTGCTGCGTGGAAACGGTGCATAGCTGCTTGCGCGGCTTGGCGTTCTTGTATCGCTCCTCGAGCAGCGAGGCCTGGTCGAGCACCTGCCGGGCGTAGGTGAGGAATTCCGCGCCGTCCACGGTCAGGGCGATGCCTTGCGAGGAGCGGGTGAAGATCTCGATGCCGAGCTCCTTCTCGAGCTCCTTGACCGAGGAGCTCAGGGCCGGCTGCGAGACATAGAGCTCGCGCGAGGCCTCGTTCATCGAGCCGCATTCGACGATTTTGACGATGTATTTGAGTTGGAGCAGGGTCATAAGACCCGTTTATACTCTCGGGCAGTTACGCAATGTCGGGTTATATCCACGATGCGGTTCGTAGGAGCATGTATCGGGAAGGTACCATGCCGTCAGCAGACGATACCGAGCGCCGTCAGGTCCGCACGCACCTGCGCCGAGTCCTGGAAATGGATGCCATGGATACCGACGGCCTCGGCGCCCGCGACGTTCTTCGCCGTGTCGTCGATGAAGACGCAGCTTCCGGGCTTGAGCCCGAAGCGGGTGAGCGCCAGCTCGAAGATGTCCGCATTCGGTTTGTGCATCTTCTCGATTCCGGAAACGACGGTGTCGTTCAGCTCGCCGAGCAGCGGGAACTTCTCGAAGGCGAGGCGGATGGTCTCATGCGACCAGTTGGTCAGTCCCCACACGCCGTAGCCGGCCGACCTGAGGTCGCGCACCAGCGCGTCCATGCCCGGCATGACGCGGGGCAACGCGTCGTCGTAATGCGCGATGTAATATTCGAAGATTCCCGCCAGCTCCTCGCCCTGCTCGCGTCGGATGTCGGGCAGGATGTCCTTGAGATCCTCGCCGGCGTCCATCCGGTCCTCGTAACGGAAGAAGCCGCAGGGGTCGTCGTCGGCGCAGATCCGGTCCACCAGCGCGGGGTCGAAGTGGCCTTCGAGGCAGGCGCGCGTCTGCCAGTCGAGCAGCACCCCGCAGAAGTCGAAGATCACGTCGCTGATGGAGCCGTCGGCCATGGTTCCCCCTTGGGTTTGGGTGTGTTTGCGTCGATGCCGAGGATATCAGGATATGAGGTCGGCGATCGCCTCGGGAATCGCGCGGATCACATCGGAGGCGACGATGGGATGTCCCGACGAGGGGATCCGCCGCTGGACGGGCTGCCCGAAAAGACGCGGCGCATCCCATCCCCGCTGGTCGGATTGGGAGGCCAACGCGGCGGCTGAGCCATGCAGCAGCGCGCCGGAAGCGGCGATGCGTGCGATGGCCGAGGACTCGAATTCATCCATGTCGTCGGCGTTCTGGGCCAGCAGCGCACCGAGCGCGCCGGCCAGCACATCGCCCGCGCCAGCCGTGGCCAGCCATGCCGGAGCCTTGCCGCACACCAGCACAGGAGCCGGCGCCGGACGAGCATCATCGTCATCGCCTGCGGGTTGGGCGGCGTCATTGGGCGTGACAATCAGGGTGGCGGCGCCTTTGAGCAGCACCGTCGCGCCAGTGGCGTCGGCCGCGAACCGCGCGTATCGCAGCGGCTCGTCGAGAACGTCATCCGCTGCGACCGATTCGGATCGGACCGGCGCGTCATGCGAGGCATGCGCGGCGGAACCGGCCGTCTCGACGCCGATGCGCTCGACCAGACGCGCCAGCTCCCCGGCATGCGGCGTAAGCACCACCTGCGGCGGCACATGATCCGGCAGCAGGTCGAGCGCGCCGGCGTCCACGACGATCGGCGGCATATCGTAGGGGTCTTCGTCCAGCTCGTCGGCATCGTCCAACGAATAATGGGCCAGCAGACGGGCGATGGTCGCACGCTGCGCATCCCGCTCCTCGGGGTCGCCCGCCGCATCGGGCACGCCGGAGCCGACCACCCATGCCTGCACATGCCCCTTGCCCATAACCGCCTCGGGCAAGGCGGCGAGCACCATGTCCTGCGCGCGTTCGGGGCCGAGATAACGCACCATGCCGGCATTCGAACGCGCCGCGGCCGTGACGGTGAGCACAGCCGCCCCGGGATAGCGCGCCGAACCGGTGATCAATCCGACCACGCCGCGCGAATACTTGGAATCGTCCGCATGGGGCAGCCGCACCACGTCCGCGGCGGTCGCGTCGTCGACGGCGAGCGCGGCGGGAGCGGCGGCGGTCAGATCGAAATCGAAGTCCACCAGCACCAGGCGCCCGCACGCGAAGGTGGCCGGCGGCAGCATCGCGCACGGTTTCATCGCGCCAAAGGTCACGGTCACATCGGCCGGGATCACCGGGCCGGGCAGCGTGCCGTCGTCGACGCCGATGCCGGAGGGCGTGTCGATCGCCATCACCAACGGCAGTCCGCCGGCCGGTTCGCGATCCGGCAGAGCCGGCGCATCGGGAAGAGCCATATGCCCGTCCTCGTCGGGGCGCAGTCCGAGCAGGGACGCGACCGTGCCTGGCAGACCGCGCAGCGCGCCGTCAAGCCCGATGCCGGTCATCGCGTCGATCAGCAGATCGGCGGAACGGGCCAGCTCGACCGCGGCCCCCAGTCGCTTGCCCGCCTCGCCCGCGGAGAAGCCGGACGGGCAGCCGGGGATATCACCCGCCGGGTCAAGCACCAGCACCTTGCCGCCTGTGCGAACGAACGCCGCGAAGGCCTCGGCATGCAGCGTGCGGCCGACGGCCACGCAGGTCACGCGCGCGCCTTCCTCCGCCAAAGCGGCGGCCGCATACAGTCCGTCGCCGCCATTGTCCCCGCCGCCGGCGAGCAGCACCACCGAGGCCTCGTCGAGATCGATCCCCTCGTCGTCCAGCATCTGCGCGGCGACATGCGCCGCAGCTTCGGCGGCCATGCGCATCAA
The DNA here is from genome assembly GCF_056355835.1 of Bifidobacterium sp. LH_730. Lineage (NCBI taxonomy): Bacteria > Bacillati > Actinomycetota > Actinomycetes > Bifidobacteriales > Bifidobacteriaceae > Bifidobacterium > Bifidobacterium sp. LH_730. Next base: position 144,098 of record NZ_JBKETB010000003.1, on the reverse strand, counting down.
CGGCACGCCGCGTTGCAGCAACGGACGTTCCATCGCCCTGACATCCGCCGCCCTCCACGCGGCATGCAGCAGTAGATCCCGACGTTCCCCCGTGCGCTCGGCGTGCATGGCAACCCCTTTCCGGATGGCTGACGTTTCCTTCACTCTACCCGCGGCAAGGCCGTTGCGTCGAGCGTGAACGCGGCGCGGCTCATGTCCATGCGCGACTACCTCGCGCATCTTCATGCCTGCGGCGTATGGATACGCCGACGGCATGCGCATTTGACTTGCGCCGGCGGACTTTCTAGCGTTACCAGTAGCAAGACGGCACCTATGAAAGGATCGGAATGAAAGCCGCGATCTATAAGGACATCAAGACCATGGCCTGCGAGGAACGTCCCCGCCCCGAAATCGAGGAAGCCGGCGATGCGATCGTCCGCGTCGTGCGCGCATGCGTGTGCGGCTCCGATCTGTGGTTCTTCCGCGACGGGCGCGACGCGGACACGCAGACCGGCCATGAGGCCATCGGCGTCGTCGAAGAGACCGGCGCATCGGTGACGGGCGCCAAGCCCGGCGATTTCGTCGTCGTGCCCTTCCCATATTCCTGCGGCGTGTGCCCGGTGTGCAAGGCCGGCTTCGAATCCAGCTGCCCCCACGGCGGCTACTTCGGCTCCGCGGAAGGCATGGGCTGCCAGGCCGAATACCTGCGCGTGCCCGAGGCCGACGGCACATTGGTCGTCGTGTCCGGCGACGCCGCGTCGTTCTCCGACGAGATGCTCGCCGATCTGCTGGCCCTGTCCGATGTGATGCCGACCGGATACCATGCCGCGGCCTCCGCCGAAGTCAAGCCCGGCGACACGGCCGTCGTGTTCGGCGACGGCGCGGTCGGCCTGTGCGGCGTGCTGAGCGCGAAGCTGCGCGGCGCCGAACGCATCATCGCGATGAGCCGGCATGAGGACCGGGCCGCCTTGGCCAGCGAGTTCGGCGCCACCGACATCGTGGCCGAGCGCGGCGACGAGGCGGTCGCCCGCGTGCTCGATATGACCGGCGGCTATGGCGCGGACGCGGTGCTCGAATGCGTCGGCTCGGCCCAGTCCAATGACACGGCCATGAAGGTGGCGCGCGCCGGCGCCATCGTCGGACGCGTCGGCTTGCCCCACGGCGTCGAGGCCGACATCCCCGGCCTGTTCTATCGCAATGTCGGCCTGCGCGGCGGCCCGGCTCCCGTGCGTCATTACGACACGGCGGTCGACCATCTGCTCGACCGTGTGCTGGCCGGCGAGATCCACCCCGGTCGCGTGTTCACCAGCGAGTTCACGCTTGACGACATCCAGGCCGCATACGATGCGATGGACCAGCGCCGCACGATCAAGTCCCTGCTGCGCATAAGCGACGTGGCCTGACGCCGGCTCGCCGACGTGAATCCGCGCTCACTTCGGTTCATGTCATGCGCCCGACGCGCGGGTGGCATGAACCGGAGCAGCCGTGCGTCGTGGTTCAGCATGCACCAAGCTGGGCGGACCGTGTCTATGTGTCTAAGACCGATCCGCCGGCCCTCCGCACAATGATTCCCTCCCGTCCGCTCCTCAATCCTCATATTCCTCAATTTCCAGAAACGAGATCATTCATGTCCGTCAGTCTTCGCTCCCTGTTCTCCGATCCCGCCCGTCCCCTGGGCGAGACCGACCCCGAATTCGTCGAGCTTTTCTCGCGCTTCGCCTACGACGAGGTCGTGCATGAGCCCGCCGCGAATCATCCGGACATGGACGAGCGCATCCGCTCGATGGTCGTGCTCGCGACCCTGATCGGCTGCCAGGGCATCGATGCCTACCGCACGATGCTGCCGGCCGCGCTTGACGCGGGCATCACACCGGTCGAGGCCAAGGAAATCGTCTACCAGGCCACGGCCTATCTGGGCTTCGGGCGTGTGCTGCCTTTCCTCAAGGCAACCAACGAGGTGCTGGCCGACCGTGACGTCGCTCTGCCGCTCGAGCCGCAGGCGACCGTCACCGCCGACACGCGCATGGCGGAGGGCGAGCGCAAGCAGATCGAGCTGATCGGCGAGCACATGCGCGGCTTCGCCGACGCCGGCCCGGAGGAGACCCGGCATATCCACCGGTGGCTCGTCGGCAACTGCTTCGGCGACTATTACACGCGCAAGGGGCTCAACGGCCGCGAGCGCGAGATGGTCACGCTGTGCTACATCGCGGCGCAGGGCGGCTGCGAGCCACAGCTGACCAGCCACGCCAAGGCGAACATGCATGTGGGCAATGACAAGACATTCCTCATCGCCGTCATCTCCCAGGCCATGCCCTACATCGGCTATCCGCGCACGCTCAACGCGCTCAACTGCATCGACAAGGCCGCGGCCTGATTATTCGAAAACGCGAGGAACCGGTGTGCCATTGACGGCTTTACGCCGAGCATCACGCGCCGCAGACATCATGGACCGCCCTGTATTACATGTGTATTGCACCCATACGGCGTGAGTAACGAGCTCTGTGAGACAATCAACGGATTAAGCATGGCCCCTCGGGAGCCAAGCGCCAATGCGAAAACGGCTCCCACATGAACAGTTGGCGGATTGGGCGAACAGTTGGCGGCCTTATCGCGAAACCACTGTCAAAAATCAATGGTTTCGAGGCGTCATACCTAGGATAGGCCGCCAACTGTTCGCCCAATCCGCCAACTGTTTGACCTCGAGTCATAGGAAACGACCGTTATTGCGATATTCGGCAATGGCTGATCCGACGATGGTGAAGTACTCGTCGAGATTTCGTTTGGTGGCGAATGTCAGACGTGTGGCGGGGAACGTCCGCCAGCCCGCGTAGTCGAGGTTGTTGCGCTTTTCGATGTCTGCTTCCCAGCGGCTCATGTCGTAGTGGTAGCGGCCGTCGTATTCGAGGATGACATGGTCCTCCGGGTAGGCCATGTCGACGTGAACTACCCGGCCGCTTAGAGGCAGCGCGATCGGCAGGTTGACTGCGAGCTCCGGTAGACCTCTGCGCTGGGATTCCAAACGCAGTAGAGTCTCTTGCGGCGAGTCGGTGTTTTCTCTGCATAGTTCCAGCGCCCGGCGAAAACGAGCACAACCTTGGAACCTCCCTAGCTCGTCGGCATATGCGAGCAGACGTTCCTTGGAACTCAGCCGAAGCGCTTTGTTACGGCATGTGGCCCAGTCAAGCGCCACCACCATGCTCTCGTCATCGACATATTGGGCGATCTGGCACAGAGCATGCTCAACGCTGACTACGCCGATAAGATCGTCGAGCATGGTCCGTTCCATGGTGCTAGCGCAATAGTGGTGTTTGACTCCGGCCAGCTGCGTGAGTCGGCCTTTACTGTCAACCGTGGCGTGAAGCATGTTCTCGTCATAGCGATGGTTGTAGTTGAGACGAGCCGTTATTCCGCCGAGCTCAAGACGCGTGCCGTGGCTGAAGCTCAGTGTGTTGCGCGTGCGCATCCCAGCTTCGCGGCAACGTTCATGCATGGATGCCGCTCGTTCGCGCGCTTCGTCCAAGGTGAAGAAACCCAGGTATCCGTGCTGTTCCATATTCCGTCCTCCTTGCCCGGCCCATTGATTATTGCCACGGTAGAGGGGTCGGGTTGCCGGACGCAAGCCCATCGGACCTTTGTGGATAACTGCTTGCGCGGCCGAGCGATTGGCGCCTCGTTCGAGGTGGCGCTCGCCTTTGCTATAGTGTTCCTTTGGTTTTTCGCGTCTGCCGCCGCTCTTGACCGAGAACCGGCGGCCGGCGAACGTGGTCACGTAGGCAAAGGATTTGAAGGTATGGCCATCGAGGCGCAGGGATTGGAGATTCAGATCGGCGCGCGCACGCTGCTCAATCCGACCGACTTTCATGTCTCCAAGGGCGACAAGATCGGTTTGGTCGGCCGCAATGGCGCCGGCAAGACCACGCTGACCCGTGTCATCACCGGTGACATGCTGCCTACCTCGGGCAAGGTGCGTGTCTCCGGCAAGCTCGGCTATCTGCCGCAGGACACGCATGCCGCCGATCCGGAGCAGACCGCGCTCGACCGCATGATGAGCGCCCGCGACATCGCGCAGATCATCAGCCGCATCCGCAAGGCCGAGAAGGAGATGACCGACCCGGATCCGGATGTGATGACCAAGGCGATGAACCGCTATGACAAGGCCATGCAGGACTTCGAGAAGGCCGGCGGCTATGCGGCCCAATCCGAGGCGACGGCCATGGCCTCCTCGCTGGGGCTTCCGCAGGAGGTCATGGAGCAGCAGCTCGGCACGCTTTCCGGCGGCCAGCGCCGTCGCATCGAGCTGGCGCGCATCCTCTTCTCCGACGCGGACACGCTGATCCTCGACGAGCCGACGAACCACTTGGACGCCGACTCGATCGAATGGCTTCGCGGCTACCTCAAGAAATACGAGGGCGGCTTCCTCGTTATCTCTCACTCCACGGAGCTGCTCGACGAGGTCGTCAACAAGGTCTGGCATCTCGACGCCCAACTCGGCCAGATCGACATGTATTCGCTTGGCTGGAAGGCCTACCTGCATCAGCGAGTCGTCGACGAGGAGCGCCGCCGCCGCGAGCGCGAGGTCGCCGAGAAGAAGGCCGAGCGCCTGATGAAGCAGGGCATCCGCCTGCACGCCAAGGCCACGAAGGCCGTCGCCGCGCAGAACATGATGCGCCGCGCGGAGCGACTGCTTTCCGAGACCAGCGAGGCGCAGAAGGCCGAGAAGGTCGCCGACATCCGCTTCCCGGAGCCCGCGCCCTGCGGCCGCACGCCGATCATGGCCAAGGACATCTCGAAGGCCTATGGTTCGAACATCGTGTTCGCCGGTGTCAACCTTGCGATCGACAAGGGTTCGCGCGTGGTGATCCTGGGATACAACGGCGCCGGCAAGACCACGACGCTGCGCCTGCTCGCCCATCTGGAGGATCCGGACACCGGTTCGGTCGACTACGGGCACGGCTGCAAGATCGGCTACTTCGCCCAGGAGCACGACACGCTCGACCTCGACGCCACGGTGCTTGAGAACCTCACGCATGTCGCTCCGGAATTGAACGACACGCAGGCCCGCTCGATCCTCGGTTCGTTCCTTTTCTCCGGCGACGATGCGATGAAGCCCACGCGCGTGCTCTCCGGCGGCGAGAAGACCCGTCTGGCCCTGGCCACGCTGGTCACGTCGCGCGCGAACGTGCTGCTGCTCGACGAGCCCACCAACAACCTCGATCCGGCCTCGCGCGACGAGATTCTGAAGGCCATCGCCAAATACGAGGGCGCGATCGTGCTCGTCACCCACGATGAGGGCGCCGTCGAGGCATTGAACCCCGAGCGCGTGCTCCTCATGCCCGACGGCGACGAGGATCTATGGAACGACTCCTACCTGGAGCTGGTTGCCGAGGAATAGATGCGGCGACCCGCTTGGCAGGTCGCCGCGCGAGCCGGCCGCAGAGAACGTCCAGTGGACGTTCGTGCCGGCGGAGCCATCCGTTTTCCCGCGTTACGGCGGAATCGACGTACCTTTGTACGCCTTCATCCGCCGCGCCTCGCGGCCGCACACATCTATTCCACGGCAACTTCGTTGCCGAAGAATCAGCGGAGCGTTGTCTTCGTTGTTCCTCAGTCGACGTACTTTTGTACGCCTTCCTTCGGTACGCCTTGACACCGCACGCGTTTATTCTCCAGCAACTTCGTCGCCGAAGAATAAGCGGAGCGTTCGCCACATTGTTCTTTTGGTGAAGCGAGAGTGAAGCGCACGTTTACCCTGCGCAACCGCCGATGCGGTGGGATGGAGGCATCCCGCCGCGATGCGGCGAATGACGCAAGGGGGAGTTTATGCGTGCATGGTTCCGTGATGTATTCGCAGCCGCGGTGCTGACATTGGTCTTGGCATCGGCGGGATGTTCGATGACGAACGCCGGAGAACAGCAAGACAGTGCGAATACGACGGGTGGTCCGAAACAGGAAGCATCCGCCGATTCATCGACGCAACAGAGTCCGACCGCCACACTGGCCAAGCAGTTCGTCGCCTGTCTGGTGTCGAAGGGCTTTGATGCCCGCGTCGAGGGCGAGAAACATGATCAGGTCGCCCTCTTGGAGATCGACTGGAACGGCCAGGCTGTCCAGCCCGTCGTCTCCACCGATCCAGACGGCACGGTGAACCGCGATTGGAGCGGCGACCTCACGATGTATCCGCACATCATGTTGAGCGGCATCGATGGCGATGTCATCACCGGAGAATATTTTCCCTACGTTCTTGCGCAGAGTTCCTCCGAACTCGCCGACTCGCCTTACGCGGACAAGCAGCAGGATTACGCCGTCTGCGAGGCGAAATACCCAGCGTTCACGCAGGCGCCGCCACAATCCGTTCCCGATCAATCCAAGGCGAGCGAAGAGGACCGTAAGGCGGTGCTTGCCTTTGCGAAAGAAGCGCGGGTCAAGGGATTCGCATGGGTGGCCGATCCGTCGGCGGACTCGCCGCTGAGCATCGTCATCCCGACCGACGTGCCGCGTGAGGAGGTCAAGCGTTTCCTCGTCGATTGTCCGACCGATGACACGCCGGTAACGATCGCATGGAACGGCGACTACCCCTACGACATCAACGAGCTCAACGCCGAAGCGCAGGCCGAGCGGGCTCAGGGAACGACGCAACGGCAGTAACCTGGGCGGATATGCGGCGGGCACTGCAGGCGCTTCCAGAAGAGCGTGTGCGGCTTACACGCAATCCATGGGGACTGAACATCAATCGTGCGAACAGCCGCGGAAAGGGGATGCGGTCATGAGGCAGAGAAACAAGGAAACGACGCGGCGTCGCGGCAGGACCATGGCAGCCGTCCTGACGACAATCGCTCTTGTCGTGGCATTGGCGACGGCATGCGTCATATGGCGTCCATGGACGCACTTCAACGACGCAACCGACGCCTCCGACACCGTGGACATCAGCACCCTCAAAACCGCCGAGGTGACGCGGGGCACGCTCAACGCCGAGACCATGCTCGGCGGCAGTCTTGGATACGACGCGGCGGCGGCGTTGCCCGCGGCCTCCGGCGTCATCACCCAGCTGCCGGCGGTCGGCACGGTCGTCAACACCGGCGAACAGGCTTATGAGATGGATGGCCGCGCCGTGCCCTTGTTCCATGGGTCGCGCCCGTTTTGGCGCACGCTCCAGCAGGGCGTTGAAGATAGCCCTGACATCATGCAGCTCGAGGAGAACCTTGCCGAATTGGGATGGTTCTTCGGCTTGCCCGACGACCACTTCGACTGGTACACCACCGATGCCATCCGACGTTGGCAGGCCGGGCGCGGTCTGACCGGCCAAGCCATCGATGGCGTGTTCCAACCCTCGCAGGTGGCGCTCGCCGCCCAGGCTCCCGTGCGCATCACACAGATCACGGCCAAGCTCGGCGACACCAACGTCAGCCCGGCCACTTACACCGGCACCATGCTGCATGCCACGGCCACCGTCACCGCCGCACAGGCGAGCCAGTTCAAACCCGGTGACAAAGCGAGTGTGATTCTGCCCGACAACACAACCGTTGACACGACGATATCGGCCGTCGACCAAGGCGGGCAGCCCGTGGGCAGTCAGGGACAGACCACGCAACCTTCGATTCGCATCGACTTCCCCGACCAAACGCAGGTCTCTTCATACGGTGCCACCTCGGTGCGCATCAGCGTGCCATCGGCCGCACCGGACATGACGGAAACGCTTATCGTGCCGGTGACCGCGCTTATCGCCTCCGCCAATAACGACTATGCCGTCGAAGTCGTGCGCGGCAAGCAACTAGAACGCATCGGGGTCGAAGTCGGCCGCGTCGCCAACGCGCGCATCCAGCTCACCAAGGCCCCGGGTCTCAAGGTTGGAGACAAGGTGGTGGTCTCATGAGCCGAGCGCCATCGCATTGTCTAATCGAACTCGACGAAGCCACGAAATCATTTCCCCGCAGGGGCGCGTTTCCGCTGGAAATCCTGCATCCCACGACGCTTGGCATACGCAGTGGCGAGCGCGTCGCCATCGTCGGCCCCTCCGGCTCCGGCAAGTCCACGTTGCTGTCGATTCTCGGCACCCTGTCCATGCCCACAGCTGGCGAACTGCGATACGACGGCGCATCCGTGACGACAATGGGGGAGCGGCGCCGCTCCGCATTGCGGGCGGATGCCATCGGCTTCGTCTTCCAGCAGTTCCACTTGATCGATACCGTCAGCGCTTTGGAGAATGTGACGATGGCGCTGCAATACACGCGTGTGCCGCGGCGTGAACGGCGCGACCGCGCAGCCGACGCATTGGAGCGGGTCGGTCTGGCGGAGCGAATGGGGCACAGGCCGCCGCAATTGTCGGGCGGCGAGCAGCAGCGCGTCGCCATCGCACGCGCGCTGGTCAAGGAACCGGATGTGATCTTCGCCGACGAGCCCACGGGCGCGCTCGACACCGGCACCGGACACGCGATCGTGGATCTGCTGCTCGATGTCACTGGGACGACGGGCGCTGCGCTGGTCGTCGTCACCCATGACCCGTCCGTCGCCGCGCGTTTCGACCGCATCCTGCATATCCAAGATGGTCAGGTCAATGAGAGATACGCCGATTCGTTGGATGCGATTGGCTCCGTCAAATCCTTTGGCTTCGGCGTGGATGCTGTTTCATCACATTCCGTCGCTCCCGTCGGATCGGAGACAAGGAACGCATCATGAGCCGCCGTCCCCTTTCCACCCGTATCCTCGACCTTGCGCATAACGCTTGGCTCGGGGTGTCGGGACGCGTCTCACGCACGTTGTTATCGGCGTTGGGCATCGCGTTGGGTGTGGCGGCATACGTCGCGCTGTCCGGTGTGGCCGCCTCCAACCAGGCCGCGCTGCTCGCCCGACTCGACAGACTCGGCGCCAACCTCTCCGTCGTGACTCCCGCGGACGGTGCAAGCGGGAAAATCACCATCCCCGAATACGCACCGGACACGCTGCGTCGTCAGTCCGAAGTGGAAAACGTCGGCGTGTTCCACGCGCTGTCCAATCCGGCCATCGTCACCAAGAACGAGTTCATTCCCGCATCGAATGGCAACGGCATCGGCGTGACGGTGATGGAGCCCGGCGCACTCACGGCTCTTGGCACGCATATCGCACAAGGGCGAGGCATCACATCGGCGAACGAGGATCTGCCGGTGACGGTGCTTGGTTCCGAGGCCGCCTACCGTCTCGCGGTGACCTCGCCCGGCGACCGCGTGCTCATCGACAACACGTGGTACGGCGTCATCGGCATCCTGGAGCCCACCCCGCAGGCCCCGTCCTTCGACACCACCGCGCTGATCGGCGGCGCATGGGCGAAGCAACACTACGCTTCGGACGAGCATGTGGGCGACATCAGCGTGCTCTACGTGCGCACCGCACCGGGCGACGTGCAGAGAATCCGCCGCCTTCTGTCGCATGCGGCCAATCCGGGCGGTGGCCTGCTCACCGTGGATGCGGCCGCCGACCTGTCCAAGGCGAGGGCGGCGACGGATGATTCGATGACGACGCTGGGCGCGTTGATCGGCGTGATCGCCCTGTTCATCGGCGGCATGTCGATTGCCAACATGATGGTGGTCACGGTGATGGAGCGACGCGGCGAGATTGGCCTGCGACGCGCATTGGGTGCGACGCCGGGAGCGGTGCGCATCCAGTTCGTTTCCGAGGCGGCGCTGCTGTCGGCATTGGGTGCGGTGGTGGGCGCGTTGCTGGGCATGGGCGGCGCCATGGCCGCGGCTCTCTGGCAGAAGCAGCCACCGGCGCTGGCCTGGTCTTCGCTGCCCCTGGCTTGCGGCGCGGCCATGCTCGTCGGCGTGCTCGCAGGACTTTACCCGGCATCCCGCGCCGCCCGGATGACTCCCGTCGAAGCCCTGCGTGGCGAGTAGCGGATGAGAAACGGCCGGGTGAGATGGAAGTGAAACGATCCTTCACCCCACCCCACCATGCGCGGCGTGAAATGGAACCATAGGCCGGCCGCATCGTCGCGGCCGACGAAGGAGGGACGAACCATGACCACGATATCGAAACTGACACGCGATGCCGTCGCCTTGCTGGCGGTGAGTGCGATGGCGACAACGATGACCGCCTGCTCGACGAGCGGAGCCACGGGGAAAGGCGGAGACGACGCGACGCAGACGAGTGATACGTCGTCGCAAACGAAGTATTCCGGAGGTCCGGAGGAGGATCCGGTGGCCAAACGCTTCGTCGCCTGTCTGGTGTCCAAGGGCATCGATGCCCGGGTCGTCGGTGGTGACAACGTGGGGCTGCGTTGGGTGGATGCGGCCGGCAATCCCGCCCAAGAAGAATTGGTCGATGGGCCGGACGGGGAACCCGTGATGAGCATGGTCGCCGACCCCGAGCTATATCCGAACGTGGCGGTGTTCGGTAGCGAGGGATATGCCGACGGCACCAGTTTCGACTATGTGCAGGTCAACGACGCCAGCGGACTTGCCGGATCTCCCTATGACGACAAGCAGGATGAATACGCGGCCTGCGAACGCGAGAATCCCGACTTCTCTCAGTCGCCCGGCATCAATCCCGCGGATGAGCAGAAGGATGCGAGCGCCGAGGACAAGCAGGCCGTGTTGGATTATGCGCGCCATGCGAGGGAATTGGGATTCACATGGGTGGCCGATCCGACCGCCGAGCAACCCTTAAGCATTGTGTTCACGCCCGACGTGCCTCGCGAGGAAATCAAACGATTGCTGACGGAGTGTCCTGTCGAAGGCACGCCCGTGTACACGAGTTTCAACGGCGATTTCCCCTATAGCGTCGGCGAGTTGCTCGAAGAAGCCCGCCAAGCGGCGAGCAATGGGCGGTAATCGCTATTGCGCGAATATGATGCATGCCTCGAACATGCCCTCCGGCGTCTGACTGAGCCGCAGATCAGCTCCGAGCGCTTCGCATGCGGCCTTGGCGATCGACAGGCCGAGTCCGACGCCATTGGTGCCTGCGAGGCGGGATTGTGCCCCGCGATGGAATGGCTGCGTCAGATCGTCCATATTGCCGTCGAAGCGTTCGTCGGTGGTGTTGGTGACGATCAACGCGGCTCCATCCGTCCTGTTCTCCGTTTCCCGAGAGTTCCGCCGTGCCGCGTTGGCGTAGGCTTCGTCGGTGTTCCCATCGATGAGGCCGGCCGTCGGAACGGGGACGATCGATATGACGACGCGTCCGCCGGCGACGTTATGCAGCACCGCGTTGCGCGCGAGATTGCCCACGGCCAGATCCAGCAAGGTCCGTCCGCCGCATACGAAGCATGACCTCAGTCCCATGACATCCACCGACAATCCGCGTCGCGTGATTTCCTCACGCAACGCATCGTCGGCGAGCGCGGCGTCCACGCATCCGCGCACATCGGTTCGCTCTGGCGTAGCAAATGGCCTCACATCGGATTGATCCGGGTCATCCATCGTCCTTGCGCCCACGGTTTGATGCAACGCTCCCTTGCCGGCTGTCGCGCTCCCATAGGCGCCGGATTCGATGCGCGAGAGCTGAAGCAGCGCGTCCACCAGCGCGGCCGCCCTGTGGTTGGCGGCGAGCGCGCGTTCGACCGAAGGCGTCACGTCCTCGGGGAAACGCCCCTGGGCCAGCGGCGCGTCGAGATTGGTTTCGATCATCGCGATGGGCGTGCGCAGCTCATGCGAGGCATTGGAGACGAAGCGTCGTTGCGCCGCGTATGCGGCATCGATGCGCACGAGCAGATCGTTGAGCGAGGCGGCGAGCCGATCCACTTCGTCGGGATGCCGAGACGCGGAACCCACGTCGATATGCGCGTCGGCAAGCGATTCCGCGTCCAAGGCGTCGGCCTGCGCGCTCACGGAGACGAGACGACGCGACATGCGCCGGCATACGAGCCACACGCATACGGCGCCCAGCAGTCCGAACAGCAGGAACGACGCCACCATGCCCACACGCATCGCGCCTACTGCGGCGCTCGTGGTCCATACCGTTATTCCATCGGGCGTGGTGAGCGTGTACATGCCGCCGATGTCGCGGAGAGTGCTGCTGCCGTCGGCCATATCGTTGGTCGAGAACATCATCGATCCGCTGTCTTCGGGAGAGTTCCACCACCCCTGGGCCACGGTCGCGCCGTCGTTCTCGATGGTCAGGCTCGCTTCGAACAGTTTCGTCGATATCACCTGCTGCAGGGCGACCGCGCCGGCGGCGAGCACGGCGAGCAGCAGCAGGATGACGATGGTGAGTTTCGTGGCGAAGGTGCGCGGCCACAGGCGCGTCATCATCCTCGAACAGACGCCACGCAATCCACGCGATCCGCGTCGTCCGCGCATATCGTCGGATGCGCCCCTATCCGTGCCTGCGTTCGCATGCAGCTCGCTCCCATTCCCCGTGTTTCCACTCATCGCAACCGATATCCTTCCCCTCGCACCGATATGATGGCCTCCCTGTCGCCGATCTTGCGGCGCAGCGAATACACGGCCGCCTTGATGACCTCGCCGGGGTCGCCGCCGCCATCCGGCCACACGTCGCGGTAAAGCGCCTCCAAGGTCACGAAGCCGCCGTCGGCGCGCATCAGCGCGGCCAGCACCCCGTATTCCTTCGGCGTGAGACGCAGCGGCTCGCGACCATCGTCCCGATAGGCGAGACGACGCGACGTATCGACCAACAGGCCGCCGCGCCGGAGCATCGTCGGCCGTTCCCCGACCTCGCCACGGCGGGCAAGCGCGCGCAATCGCGCCATCAGCACCGGCCATGCGAAGGGCTTGGCCAGATAGTCGTCGGCGCCCAGATCAAGCCCGGAGACCATATCCTCGACCTGACCGGCGGCGGTGAGCATCAGCACACGCACCGGCATGCGGTTGGCCGCGATCGTGCGCATCACCGCGTCGCCGGACAGCACCGGCAGATCGCGGTCGAGCAGCACGATGTCCACGGACTGGTGGGCAAGCGTGGCCAGCGCCTCCATGCCGTTCGAAGCGGTCAACGTCGCGTATCCCTCATGCCTCAGCGCGTCGTCCAACGCGTCGCGCATGCCGGCCTCGTCCTCCACGATGAGCAATCTCATGCCACCCATTCTGCCCGCCCAAGGTGAAGCCAAGGTGAAGTGGAATACGCCCGTCAACCGTTCAACGAAGCATGCGCCGCACCTCATCCGCCCGCTGGCACACCAGTTCCGCCACGCGGCCGACGATGCGTTCGGGAAGACGGCTGTTGGTCGACAACTGGTCGCGCACGATGTCCGGCACCGCGTCCAGAACGGTCAGATCCCAACGGTCCCAGTCCTCGATCAGCGACAACTGCCAGCGGGCGTTCGGCTTCTCCCCGGCGTCGTCCAGCCAGAACGGCTTGGCCGGATAATCGTCGTTGTCCATCATCTCCAGATCCATGCCGTTGAACAGGCTCTCGCCGGTATCGAAGATGGGTGCGGGGGAGACCGCCAACGTCTCCACGTCGCGGATCAGGCCGAAGTTGTTGTAATGGCGGTCTGTGTTGCGCAATAGGTAATCCAGCAGCAGAAAGTCGTCGGTCGCACCGACGATGGCATCCCGGTCCGCCCCCGCGCGCTCGCAGGCGTCAATCCACGCCGCCTTGCGCTCCTCGTCCGAAGCCTTGCGGAACAGCGGCATGAGCTGGCCGCCGGGTATCAGTTCCTCGCGGTCGGTCACCATGTCGGGGCAGATGCACACGCGTTTGCCCTGCGCATGGCCGACGCGGTATTCGACATGCGCCATGCCCAGGAGGTCGGCCACGCGCGAGGCAATGACCTCATTATCTGGTTCCTGTCCGGAACGGCCCGCCTTGATGAGCTCGCGCGTCCCGTCCGGTGTGATCACCCATCGCTTGGGCAGATCGCCGGCGCTGGTGACGTCGGGCGTGTTCACATCCGCAACCCGCGAGGAATTGCCGTAGAACAACGCCCGGCCAAGTTGCTCGTCGAAATCGTTATGGAAGAAATTGAGGTCGGCCCACTGCACGTCATCGCGGTCCAGCGGTCTGGCCCAATACTGGTCCGACAGGCTCAGTCCCAGGCTGCGGTCCAACAGGTCCGAGGCAAGCGGAATGCCCATGCCGGCCAGCGCCGTGCGGATGCCGTCGCGGGTCATCGGCACGCCACGAGACCTCCACCATCGGGTGATCGATTCGCCGGTCGGTTCCGGATGGCCGTCCACCCACATGCCGAACGGCACCCGCTCCCGGTCGAATATCTCGCCGGCCATCAGCGCATAGCCGCCGGTGGGGAAATACCGGAACTCCATCACCGGGCGTTCCCGGCACATCAGCATCCGGTTCATTTCCATGCGGGACCTCCCTGAGCGCTCCTTCACGATTCTAGTCAAGCAAATGGAACGGAATCTACGGTCATATCGTCTGTGATGGTCCCATGTTGGCAGACGTTATTTCAGCCGGCAACTGAACCAGCTTGGGGTTGTCTGCGCGACAATATTCATCCAGCGATTGCACAACGACGGCACATGGAAAGGGATGCATATGCGCAACATCATGGATCTGCAATATCAAACGATGAAAACACCGTGGGTTCTGACGTTCGTGGGGCCGGTGATGACCCTCGTATCCCTGTTTCTGCCATATGCGAGCGCCAAGGACGCCGACCAAGGCGCCGCGCTCTCACAGTTGCTCGGAGACGACGCCGCGCATCCCTCCATGGTGGGTTTCGCGCGTATCTATCTGGCGCATGCAGGCAACGAGGTCCCGACTGCGCAGGCATATCTGACCGTCGGACTGACGGGTGCCATCGCCGCGATCGCGATGGTGGCCCTGCTGTTCGCCGCGTTTAGGAAAGCGATACCCGTGGCCGTGCTCAGCGTGCTTCTATGCATGGCGCACCGTCTGCAGGAATACGACTTCTCCGACCGCGGCATCGTGCCCTCCGACACATACGCATGGGGGATCGGCCATCATCTGCTGTTTGCGGCGGTGCTGGTGACGATGAGCGGCGGCATCTGGTTTGCGTTGGACAAACGACGCGTGCGCAAAGAACTCGCCGAAGCCGAGCAACATGGGGAAACCGTGCAACGACGCGGCGCGTGATAAGAAATTTCGGGGCAGAAACAGTGCCGTTGCGCAGGGAAATTGTTCTCTATGGTCGATAATGAGAATAAGCGGAGGCAACGAGGCCGCCGTCGACCATATGAATTGGAGACGACCATGGACAAGGCAGTGAGAGTGTCCGCAATCGCACTCACCGTCATGATGCTTATTCCGCTTGCGTCCTGCGTCGGACAACCGGACGCGCAGAAGGCGGATGACACGAAGCAGACGACGAGCAGCACAACGAAGCGCAAGGATGCGGACGACGCGAAGAAAACAGACAAGAAAGCCGAGGACAAAGGCACTGATAGTACCCAGACGACGCAGAATCAAAGCAGCGGCACAGCGGACTCGGGAAGCGAGCAGGCCACGCAGAATCAAAGCCAGCAGTCGCCGGCGGATGATTTGCAAGCCATCGTGGACGGCTTGGTAGTCGGCAGCGACGGACGCAGTGACACCTACGCGCTCGTGCCAGACGACGGCATGGGCGGCGTGTGGAAGCAGTGCTCCCCGCAGCAGGCCATCACCGGAACGACCTACGTCATCGGCAAGGACTACGACTACATCCGTGCCGCATCCGACACCCTATGGCAGTCGGGAACGCCGACGGTGGTGAACTGCCCCGCGCAGGCGCTCGGCATGCCCGCGGATGTCCTGAGCCAGCTCGGCCAAGACACCGACGGCCAATGGCAGTCCGCCGGCTGGGACGGCTACCGAGCCATTTGGCAGCGCTCGGGCAATGCCGGCGATGTCATCATTCAGCAGATTGGGTGAATCGATTCCCCGTGATGGGTGGCTTGTGACCATAAGGATCAAGCCACCCGAATTTGCTGAAGGCGAGAATTTCAATAGCCGAATAATTGAAATATCACTCCAGAAAGTACGAATCAATTTCAGCGGAAGACTTCAAAATCTCATGCTCGGCAACTCCCACAGAACGGGCAAGTTCAATTGACCCTGTGAACGCCTTCTCCACGTCGGGATCAAAGGCCACGTCCAACAAACCGTAGTACACCGATAGTGAAGCATTCAGATTTTCCACATATATCTGATACTTCTGCGAGAGCTTTGCATCAAGTTTCTTACGTTCTGCGGCGTAGCGTGCAATCAAATCCTGCTCATACTTATTCAGACTATCCTTCGCCACTTTCCACATGAACGTACCGGCGGCATTCCCAATCAACGCGCCCAATACTGGAACCGGGATGATCGTCTGTCCCAAGGTCGAAGACAATGTGCTCACCGCCACATCAAGGCTTAGCGACGTCGAATTCTCGTAGAAGTCGATCTCGGATATCTCTCCGTTGCGCAGAAGATTGGCCTGTTCTGCGATGCCGAATGCAGCAGTGACCATAGCGCTTGCCGTCGCCGCAGGAGTTTTCGCCATGTTGGAGAGCAAATACACGCCTGCGCCACGAACACCGCCTTTAACCATGCCCAGACCGCCGGATTGTGCGATCTCCATCCAATCGTTCGCATTGAAGTCGCTAAGCTCGCGCCCATCTCTGGTCTTGGAACGAATTGCCAGAACCGTTTCGGTTCCGCCCTCCATTATGGCCGCAACGCCGGTGGCCTTCATTCCTTCCCGCATGGAGGGTTTTGCCTGGTCACGCATTGCAGCACGGCGGCGCTTATCCGTATCCTCGATACGCCGACGCTCATCCTGCATGGTTTTATCGATGGCATTCCTCTGTGCCTGTCCGTACGTGATGTTCGCGGGTTCGAGATCATCGATAGTGATGTTTTTATCGTCGAACACCGAATGAACGAGTTTCCAGTCCCCATACGTAGGTTGCCCATTGCTCTTTGCAAGCTTTCCCGCATCCTCAGGACTTAAAGCAAGAAGCGCCCTGACCATCTCATAATGATCCTTGGGTATTTGGTAGACGCCGTTTTTCTCGAGGAAATCAGGATACTTATCGAGGTGGTCGAGCACAGCCGTCAGCGAGTAATGCCCGCCTGAGTTAACGAACTTCTGTTGGATATGAAGTGCACCGCGCCGCAGATCATCCACACCATTATCGTTGACCCATTGCGCCGCGCCTTCCTTGCCTTGCACCAGGTTCTTGGCATTCTCAATACCTACTTCGGCCACCTCAGCGATGAATCCATGCATGCCTTTTTCGCCGCCGCGGTTACGCTGGATGATTTCAACGTTGATTGTGCGCATAGCCTCATCCAATGAGTGCAGCGCACTATCAAGATTCACATCCTGCGCGTGCAACGAATCCAGCAACGCGCTGATTCGCAATTGATTAAGGTACTCAACCCATGCAGAGGCAAGAATCTCCGGGGTCTTTTTGACACCGTCATCTGAAATCATTGCTCAGAGTTCTCCTCATGGCCGATTGATTTATTCATCAACGCAGCCAACGATTTCGCGTTGTTCACCAACGCTCCCAGCTCCAGTCGACGTTCTTCAGGTAGTTGAACGTAATCCGCGCCGTAAAGATCAATGGACGCACGATAAGATTCGGTCAAATGGCATCGAAGTTCCTCGGATTGTTCAAGCAACGCAGAAATGAGTGATCCATTTTCGCGCGCTTGTTCCGTATTGCGCTTCAAAGCAAGAAGCTGCTGATGCTTTTCGTTCTGAAGATCGATCTTCTTCTTCGTGAACAGCACGATGGATGTCAGCAATGTCGCTCCGGCGATGCCCCAGCCAATCGGCCCAGCCATAGCGAGCAGGGCATTGCCGGCAGCCATACCGCCGCCACCAGCAGCAAGCGCGCCGCCTCCCAACCATGCAATGGCCGCGCTGTTTGCAGCAGCTCCTGATAGCGTCGCAATCGCGGCTCCCGTTGATGCAGTGCCGAACGTCGTGGCCGCCCACATCGCCGCAGTCGGCATCATGCTTGCCACGGCAATGCCAGCAGCCGCCCCAGCACCCGCACTCATGGCGGAGGTGCGCGCAGCCTGCAGCTGCTCCATGGCGAATTCCTCGGATTGCTTGAACTTCTTTCGCTCGGACGCAATGTCCCCAAGTTCGACGTCGAACGATTTGGGCTTGTTAGCGATGCTGTTGATGATGAACTCGACATTGTCAAGCAAGTCGCCAGAGCGCTCGCGCTGGCGATACAGCGTCAATCCGGCATCGTTCATTTTGCTGTATGCATTGTTGTAATCAATGATCGCTTGATCGTATTCGTCGATTTCTTCCTTCTGTGCCCAAGGATTGTTCTGGGCCACAAAAACTCCGACGTCCGAAGCGGTTTTCTGTACTGCATTACCAACATCTCCAGCCGTATGCATGATGGCAGAGCCAGCATCCGAAGCAGCGTGGGAAGCGACTTCTCCCACATTGTTGGCGAATCGACCAACTTCTTGAACGGTTTTGCCTGCCACGTCGCCAACACCTTTGGCTGCCTGTTCAGCCGCTTTTGCGGCCGTGTTCGCTATTGCGCCGATATCGATATTGAACCCCATATTTCAACCTTTCTTACAGGTTTTACTATAAAGGTGTTTCTCGTCAAGAACCATATTGCTTAGTCGGAACCTGAGTGGCCCGGGAATCTCGTTGAAACGTTGCCCAATGAGGATAGATCATCATGCGCTTCAAAGCGAAGATGTATGACGTGACTTGCCGTGCTGGCCTTCATGCCGAATATGTCAAGAAGTCTCAAGCTAGATGGATCCCGCTGCGTGCGCATAAACAAGCAGCGCGATATGGACGAAGATGAAGAAGGGCAGTCCCCATACGAAATACCAGTCGTTGATTTTATGTCGTCTCAGGCGTATGGCGAGAATCCCTCCCAAAGATCCGCCTAGGAGCGATATGCCGATCAGGACGAACTCCCGAATGCGTCGGCGGCCATGCTCCGCCATCGTCTTGTCGTAGCAGAAAATGATAAAAGTCACGATATTTATAATCGCTAGGTAGATACCGAGTACTTTCAGCTTGAGCATGTCAAATTGCCCGAGCAGCAGTCCGAAATCCAATTGCACCAGTCTCCACCGCCATGCGCAGATGAGCGCCCAGATGATGATGCAGAGTATGGATGTGAACCACCAGGCCACGTTGTGCTTGTTGATTCGACATTTGGTCCAGACGAAGAGCGCGATGAGCATGCCCACGCCACCACCTGCGACTGCGAAAAGCGACAGCAGCCTGCCGTCCATAAGCCCGGTATCAGAGTTGTAGTCGTTCTTCGCCATGATGAAGAAATCGATGGTGAAGAGGACGAATGTGATGAGGTTGATGGCGATGAGGTAGATGATGAGAGGATTCACGGTCGTTCTTTCGTCGGAATGTGACAGCTAAGACGATTTCATAAAAAAGACTTAATTGCAGTGGGTGCCGTACATGGTGTGCGCATTGTAATGCATCTGCCGGGCCACTGCGCCGAGGAAATAGCCAGCGCAGGCACCGGCTAGGGCGGTAGCGAAAAGGGCATTCATCCCGTAGGCATCGATACGTGCGAACATGATGCCCCAGTTCCCTGGCATCGCGATGCAATTCGGCTGTGCGCTTTCCGGCAGGGAACCGCAGGGCGCGTATATCGCCACCTGCATCCACAGTGCCGATATCAGTTGGACAATCAATCCCGCGAGAAGCGGAGTAGGAGCAACATAGAGATTATCAACACGCCACATCCATGCGGCTGAGGTGACGACCATCAGTATCGGCGCCACCAGCACAACGAATACACCCGTCGGCATACTGTACGGGAAGGCAAATGCCATAACCGTCATCGGAACGTATATCGCTATTATGGCGAACCAAATGGGTCTTGTTCTTGAATCCCCAATCATTTGTGATTTTCCCCAGCTTTCGGAAGGTATGTCTCTTCGGTAGTGTCAAGAGAAACTTTTTGAAACGATTTGTCCTCTGATTTTCCGTCTGTTCTCTCAGGCAACTCGTTTCTTCTCGAGCATTTTGCAATGACTTCACGACAGCCTCTAAGCACCTCCAAATCAACTGTCCGACAAATCGTACGATCTGGTCGAGGAGAGGCCTCAACTAGCTTCCGCACCGTCAACGCGTCCCGCCTGCAGAGGCTTGCTGTTCTTCTTCGTCGTACTGCCGCATCTAGGACGAGGAGATCCTCATAACCGCTCAGATAACCACTTTTGAAATCATCCGAGCCCTTGTAGAACAAGGCCTCAAAGGGAATTTCAAACTTATCTCTTGATGCTACTCCAGACATCCCGGATTCAGCATATTTGGGAGCTGCTGGAATATAATTTTAGCGTAATCTACTCAATCCGCAGAGGGAACCATGAATAACGATCAGAAGACTGAGGATGCTGTCTTTGTTCCGTTGAAAGCAATCGATGCTACACCTGACACGGAAACCATGCTTCGGATGCTGCTGAATCATGAAGGTCTGTTAATTAAGCGCGATCAAGCACCAGCGGGAGGAACTACAACAAGAATCGCTGCGCAAACTCCTGGACTCTTTGCCAAGGCCATGAGCCAAGTCACGCAACAAATGGGGATGGTACCCGGTGAAGATATGTGCCGTGTAATCTTGCCGGCGGGCGCGACTGCCAAGGATCTTGTTCCAGCAGTTGGAGGCGGATTCCGAGGTATGACGCGTGCGGCTGGTTCCACACGGGTTTCCGGGCATGTTCGACTGATTCCTGCAACTGGCGCCACAATCGCAGCCGGACCAATGATCGCTACCATCGCATTGGCGATGGCCGCGGATATGTTGGCGCAGCAACAGATGCAGAAGAAACTTGATGCTATAAGCAGCGGAGTGGCTGCTGTCCGCGAACACCTAGAGCTAAAAGATCGTGCAGTAGTAAATACTGCCGAACAACAGATACAAACAGTCTTGGGCTATTTGCTTGACCAAGCGCACATACCGAATATCTCCGCGGCTTCCCACGCATTTGGGGAGTTGGCCATACTTGCCAACCAAAGCATTGAGAAGCTCAATCAGTGGAGCCATGCAGTCGACCGGTATAGCCAGTCGACACATGTAAATGGCGCGGAACTTTTGAACGAACTTGTCGGACAAGGCAATGATCCTCTAAGCGAATTCGAGATTCAATCAACTCAGATCTATCGAACACTTGCTCTTCGTGCACGAACCGTCGTCCTCGAAAAAATTGCCGCAGAACAAGACAATGAAGGACAATCTCTCTCACATGTCGAAGCTGCACTGCACCAAGAACTAAAAATGTTCGCTTCTGCTCAGGAACAGCTTATGAGCGTAGTTGATGAAATAAGTGTGATGCCGGTTGGCCTGACGAAGCTCCCCGTGGAAATCTCTGGCAAAAAGACACAGGAGATGCGTACACGCTTCTTCCGTCTAGCACGTGCACTTCATTCGGAGCCAGAGGCTTTGCCGATCCTTGATGAATCAGATCGGATTGTTCTCGACCTAGCATCTACTCAACAGGGATTTGACATCATGGAGCCTTAAACGGGAGGGGTGTGAGTGATTGTAGATTGTTGGCGCATCTACAATCACTCACACCCCCCTCTAAAAATCAGCTTGTTAGAGGCTTGTCCTAATTCATCGTATAAGCTCAATGGGGATGTCGGGATAGATCTCTTTGAGATCGTCCTTCAAGATATTAATCCTTGAGTTTAAGAATTTCTTGCTGTAGCCTCGCCCTCTAACATCCAGCATTACCCGTTGAGTTGACCCTTTAGGAAGGTTTTTCACTCTATCGCTGATTTCTTTGGATAGTATCCAACGAAGACCATCGAAGTCGGTTTCGAGGTCATAGTTTTTGACTTCAATCGCTTCAAGATGTCCCTTTACAGTTCGGATGACATCTGGGCGCGTGCCCCCTTCTGTTCCAAATGGCACCTCTTTACCTTTTAAGAAGGTCGCCTGTTCCTTACCGCCGTACTTCCACTGCGCGATTTGCTCGGATTGCCGCCATGTCGGGACATCGGGCTTTGCCCGCGGGAAGGTGAGAGCCTTGGATATGCCACCGGCGATCGCGCCACCGAATGCGCCCCACTTGAATGCCTCAGCTCCGGATGCGGCAGCTGTTTTCAAGGACTTCTTGGCGTCTCCGTTCCCGATGTATTCAATAAGTCCTGATGACAACCCCGCCAATGCACCTGATGAAAGCGCGGCGGTTGCAGCGCTTTTGGCAGATACCGCAAGGACCACGCTGGTCGCAGTGCCTCCGGCAAGGGCCGATGCCGTCACTGTAAGAAGCATCACTCCTGTTCCGACGGCAAGGTTCTTGGTGATTTTCTCGAACGTATCGTCATAGGCCTCGTATGCTTTGACGGTTGTTTCCCCGTTGTCACCCAATGTGAACACATATCGTTCGCCTTGGAATTGAGCGTCAATGTCCGACAGAGCGTATCCAAAGTACATATTCTCTTGGGAGTTGTAGGACAACTCTTCGAGATATTCTTTGGAAACGTATGAGGCATTCACCGATTCAATCTGATAGCCCTTTGCCACCATGTTCTGGTCAAGCTTCGCGCCCACGGAATCCTCGACATACAGCAAAAGATTCGAATCATCCAGACCGGAGAACTCGGGCAGCTGCTTTGCTTGCGATGAAGTCTCGACTTTCTCCGAAGAGTTCGCGGAGGAAGCGGATGTCGATCCGCATCCGGAGAGAGCCAAAATACAGCTTAATGAAAACGCAAGTAACCTAAGCTTCTTCATTCTTGTTCCTCCGCAATCCCGGTTTCAAGTTGAGGCCTTTCCTCGCTCTTTGCGAGGAGTTTCATCATCTTGCTGCGCTTGCGATGACGGTGGATTGAGGCAAAAGCAATAATCAGGAAAATGACCAGAATAATTGAGGCAACGATAAGATACCGAATGCCGCGGGAGAACCAAGAGTCTGGGGCGTCTACAGAATCTTTTGCGCTCGATTCAGCGTTCGTCGTCTGACTCTCTCCTGGCTGGAGGAGGGAACCATCTTTGCTCACCGTGGCTCCCTCGGAAATCTGTTTTTTGATGGCTTTAATCGTCATACCTGTGGTCGCGTAGGCTTTGAGCACATCATCCGTTCCCACGTAGATGATCTTGGTGGTTTGTTCATCCGTATAGCGGTTGGTGACGGTTATGGTGTACACGCCTTCCTCGGTATATGTCTGTCCATCGGCAGCAGGCCGGTTGAACCGTGTGTCCTCGACGAGACCATCGGCGCCTTTGTTGAGAACAGATTTCCGGACATTGACATCTAGATAATGAGACTCGGCCAAATCAATGGAGAACCCATTTTCCGTGAATGCAGTATTGGTGAGTTCGCTTCCTGTTTTGACGTCCTTGGGAAACACCATGCTGTTGCCGTTTCTGATGGAGAAAGCGAAGGAGACCCTGTAGTAGGAGGTGGAGGAGAAGGGCTTCCATCCAAGAAGACTCACATTGTTCTTTTTGACTGCGTAGTCCAGCGCGACTTCGTAATCGCCTTCCTCAAACAACTGCACCTTGGTGTCAGCGGTCTTTGATTTGCCGGCGGCAAGGAAATCCACGTATGTGTTCGTCTTTGAATCGTTTTGATAGTCGGTCTGCTTAACGATAAGCATGCCTCGTCCAAAGTTCTGTTGGGGAATTCCCAAGGTCTTGTCCCAACCATCGCTATCGGAGGCGATGGAAAGCTTATCGTTCCCATTGAGACGATCGATATCTTGTGTCAGGGAGAACCATAGGCCAACTTTGTCTCCGGCATTCTTCAGGAACAAAGGCTTCCCCTTGACTGTTGTCTGCCGCGTATAGCCTTTCACATAGAACTTTCCTAGCGACCAGCCCCAATGCGGATCATCCTTATCCAAAGGTTTCTCCGCCGAATAGCCGTCTTTGCCGGCATTGACTAACGACTGCTCGCCCAAGGTATAGGAGCTGTCCTCGGAAGCCATTGCAGGAGCGGGTAATCCAACCAGTAAAGCCGCTGCCAGTAGGCCGCTCAGGAGTTTGCCTATGCGCTTTCTCTTCATCTCTCCCCGTTTTTCTTTCTGTGGTGACTACGCCATAGGGCATTCGGAAATGTCCAGAATACAAGCATATGCATGTTTAAACCGATGCCAACGGACCATTCCAACAGGCTATTGCAAATTAAAAAAAAAACAAGGTCGGGCCCGTCACAACGGGTCCGATCCATGCTTCTTTCAGGCAGAAGAATGCTCACTTCTCTTGGTTCAGGTACACACTGAGCTTGGGACAGCACAAGCTATGCATTGCATTGCTAGTTATTCCGCGGACTTGGTGACCTTGAACTCGTAATCAGAGGGGACGGCACCCTGCAGAATGCCTTTGATCAATGCTTCGGATTGTGTATCGGCCATTTCTAGTACGCCGGAGGTCTTGATTTCCTCTCTGGCATCTTTCTCGGCCATGTTTATAGCTTCGTTGCTGTCCTCTTTCTGATTGGTGTTGGCGAGGGCAAAGCCCTCGTCGAAATACTGGATGGAAGAGGTGTCGACTTTGACGTCTTGTATCTCAGCCCTCGGAATTGTCAGGAGAACAGTCTTCTTTGCGTCGTCCACCTTCACTTTGACCTTCTGCACATCAATGCCTGCTCTGGCGGTGGCTTTGTACACCATGATGAAGTTCGACTTGCTGAGCACCGCGATGCCGGAGTCTTCGTATTCCGTCATTCCGGTGTAATTGAATTTCGCGGCAGTTAATTCACTCGACTTTGTAATCAACGCCTTGACGTACTCCGTGTCCACGGTTGCTTGTCTACGTTGTTCGATCCACTTGCCCACAGTCATGCCGCCAAATGTTCCCACCACAATCAGAATGGCCGACACCAAGTAAATGATGATCATCCGCGGCTTTGTCCACTGGTTACCTTTGCCGCTCTCGGTCCTTCTCATCGATCTTTCTTCCCTTCCAGAAGCAAGAAGCATGAGTACGGACCCAGCTAGGACAGAGAAGGCCACGGACAGTCCGATGGTCACGGACAGCCGGAATCTGTCGGCATAGTTCTTTCTTCTCACGCTCACGGACTGCTTATTGCAACATGCAAGTGTATGGCGATGTGATTATGTACGCAAATTAGCAATATGTATATCTGATTACATTCCGGTAGGAGGCAAATAGGCCGGCCTCATCATGGAGACCGGCCTACATGGCAGCAAGCAGATACCGGATTAATGTCTATTTCTGCTCGGCCTTGATCGCATCAATCTTCTTTTGGAAGCGCTCCATCTTCTCCTGCGCCCGCTCGGTGTCCTTCGCGAAAATCTCGCCCTTGATGTCGGAATAGAAACCGTAGACATCGGAGCGGAAGTCGGATATGGACTTGTAGACGTCAGAACTGGTGTCGGACCAGCGCTTGTACGCCTGAGAGCTGGCATCGGACCATTCCTGATATGCGACGATGTCATACCCAGATTGCACGACGCCATCGTAGATTCCGGAATAGGCGTCCTGAAGAATGCCGTCGTAAACCCCATCATAGATGGTGTCGCCGGCGTCCTCATAGATGCGGTCGTACATCTCATCGATGTCATCGTATTGTTCGGAGGCGGACTTACCGGAGGACAGCACCGTGGCGGCATAATCTACGGCGCGTTCACGCATCGTCACTCCAAGCTCGTCGACCTGCTGCAGAACCTTGCCGTAGAAAGCGTCAACTTCACCCACATTGGCCGTATATGCCGCATAGTCGCTGATCTTCGGCATCAGCGCGTCATATTCCGCTTTGATGGAAGCAACGCCGTCCGTCGCCTCCTTATCTACGGTTGCCTGCAATTCGTCAAGAGTCAGGATTTTACGGTCCGTCTGCGGTGCAGCGGTTTTAGGACTGCTTTTCGCAGTGACAGAATCAGATGCGTTACCGGTGGATGTCGCACCGCCGCAGGCGGCCAGCGTCAGCGCGGTTGCGGCGGCCAGGAACGCCGCCATGACCTTTCTCGTCGTCTTCATCTCATTGTCCTTCTATACGTGTGCGGAAATGCGTCACGATAATTCTCGGTGCCTTCGAAAACTAAGACTTCAGTCGGCAACTGAACCTTGGCGGGCATGGGCGGCGATAATCTGACCCCTATGGCTGAAGAGAAGGAACGCAGTACGGAGCGTTTGACGTCGGATCTGCTGAAACGATTGCTGGAACGCAATAATCTCGACGAATATCTCAAGGAAGACAACGTCATCGAGCGCGATCTGCCCGAATACCTCCATGAACTCAGGGCCAAGCGCGGACTCAACCGCAACGCCGTCGCGCGCTCCGCTGGCATGAACGCGACCTATGTCTACGACATCTTCTCCGGCAAAAGCAAGCCCGGGCGCGACCATGCGATCGCACTGTCGCTGGGGCTCAACTGCGACTTGATCGAGACCCAGCGCCTGCTGCGGCTCGCCGGCGTGGCGGAGCTGTGGAGCAAGCAGCGCCGCGACGTGATTATCATATGGTGCGTGAACAACGGCTACGACCGCGTCGCCGTGGACAACGAACTGATCCGGTTCGGCGAAAGGCCCCTACTCGACGAGGCCTGACGACGCGGCGTATGCCCGCGCGCACGGGAAGCCCGCGACTCATGCCGCGGCCGCAGGGGCAACAAGGAGCACCGGTGAACGAAACGCAGACCATGCACGCCATGGGTCTTGACGACGCCTATCATGTCGAGCGCACACTCGCGCGCGGAGCATACGGCGTCACCGAACTCGTCAGCCTCGACGGCGCGGGCCCATTCGTACGCAAGAAGATCCCGCTGGGGCTCGTCCGCCGCGACGTATGGGCGGCATTGGGGGAGTGCCGCAACCCACGGCTGCCGCATGTCGTGGCGTCATACGAGCTGCCCGACCGCTTCGTCGTCGTATTCGATTACGTCGAAGGCGCCACGCTGGCGCAACGGGTCGAGACGCAAGGACGCATGGGCCCGGACGCGGCCGTCGCCATCGCCATGCAGCTGTGCGACGCCGTCAGCGAACTGCATGCCCATGGCGTCGTGCACCGCGATATCACTCCGAAGAACGTCATCCTCGCCGCAGACGGCGCACATCTGATCGACTTCGGCATCGCCCGCATGAGGGACGACGCGGCCTCGCGCGACACCACCGCGCTGGGCACCTGGGGCTTCGCCTCTCCAGAGCAATTCGGATTCGCACAGACCGACGCGCGCTCCGACGTGTATTCGATCGGGCGTCTCCTCGGCTTCATGCTCGCCGGCCTGTATCCGGACGAGACGGCGTATGAACGCGCGATCGCCGACGCGCGCGTCGTGCCGCCGGTTCTGCGCGACATCATCGCCCGCGCCTGTGCGTTCGAGCCGAGCGCGCGCCAGTCCTCGGCGAACAGGCTGGGATGCGAGCTCGCGGCGTGGAGGCAAGGCGGGTTGCCTCCGGAACAACCAAGTGACGCTGGCCGCGGAAATGCGCCCCATATGAGGACGAGGCGCACTTCCGGCGGCGCGGTTTCCCGCAAGCGCAAGGCCATCATCGCAGTGGCCGCCGCCGTGCTGTCGCTCGTGCTTATCGCAGGACTGATCTGGGGCTTCGCCGCCGTCAAAGGGACGTTCCATAACACGCAGGGAGCCGGAAGCGACGCAGGCTCGTCACGCTCCGCGTCGCCCCGCAGCGAAGACAAAACGCCCGGAACGGACAACGGTGGCGGCACGTCGGCCCCGAAGACGGGGAACAATGCCGTCGACACGGCCGGCCCGTTGGAACTCGTCGAATCCGGATGGTCCGCGGAAGACGGCTACGTTCAATATGCCCTCGGGCTGAAAAACACCAGCGAAACGCATCAAGTGAATTTCCCGAAGGTGACGATTGTGGGCCGCGCCAAGGATGGCTCGGTGGTGTTCACCTACGACACGGTGCTGTCGGTCGCCTTCCCTGGACAGACGATCTATGACGCGGGTCTGGCCGGCAACGGCACCGCGCCCGATGATGTGGAGTTCCGTCTTTCCGAACCGGACGACGCTGACATGGTGCAATCCACAGGAGCGTATTCCTTCCAAACGAAGAATCTATCCATCAACACCAACGACTTCGGCGACACGACGTTCACCGGAGAAATCACAGGCGAGACGGCTGGCGATCCAAAGGTGTTCGGCGGAGCCAGCCAGGTGAAGGTCTCGATTGTCCTGAGAGACGGCAAAGGTCGCATCGTATACGGCGAGATGGGTTTTGTGGACATGCCCCGGGATGGGCAGTCCGTACCCTTCTCGATCAACATAATGTCTGATATTCCCGAATACGAAACATACGAAGCCTACGCAATGGCTTGGCTATAGTCCGCGCCCCGCGACACGCAGTCGAACAGTTGTTCGACTCTTCGCGTCGGATACGGTATCCTAAGGTGGACCCATTCGGATACGCGGATATGGATGAGCGGAGGTTGCGATGGCACGGCGTGCGGCGGACAGGAACGGCGAGGTCGTGGTCGAGCGGGTGATGACCAGCGACTCGTTTCTTTCGCGCGAGATCGCGAAGGCGCCGCTCAAGCGCACCGCCGACGGTGGGCTCGTCGCCGACATCTCGCATATCCCGGCCGATCTCAAGGTGACGATCCAGGGCGCTCGCGAGCACAATCTCAAGAACGTGGACCTGGCGATTCCACGCAACCGGATGGTGGTGTTCACCGGCCTGTCCGGCTCGGGCAAATCGTCATTGGCCTTCGACACGCTGTTCGCCGAAGGGCAGCGGCGCTATGTCGAATCGTTGTCGGCATACGCCCGCCAATTCCTCGGGCAGATGGACAAGCCGGACGTGGACTTCATCGAGGGATTGTCGCCCGCGGTCTCGATCGATCAGAAGACCACGAACCGCAACCCGCGTTCAACCGTGGGCACCATCACCGAGGTGTATGACTATCTGCGTCTGCTCTTCGCCCGCACTGGCGTGCCGCATTGCCCGGAATGCGGCGAACCGGTTTCCTCGCAGACTCCGCAGCAGATCGTCGACGCGCTGATGGCCTATCCGGAGCGCACGCGTTTCCAGATCCTTGCCCCTGTGGTCAAGGGTCGCAAGGGCGAGTTCGTGGATATGCTCGAGGTGCTACGTTCCGATGGTTATGCGCGCGCTCTGATCGACGGCGAGATGCATCAGCTCTCCGACGACATCACGCTCGCCAAGCAGAAGAAGCACACCATCGAGGTCGTCATCGACCGTCTTGTCGTCAAGGACGGCATCCGCCAGCGCCTGACCGATTCGGTCGAGACGGCGCTGCGTCTGGCGAACGGCACCGTCGTCGCCGATTTCGTGGACGAGGAGGAGAGCTCGCCCGACCGCCGACGCCCGTTCTCCGAACATCGCAGCTGCCCGAACGGTCACACGCTCGAACTCGATGAAATCGAGCCGCGCACCTTCTCCTTCAACGCTCCTTATGGCGCGTGCCCCGTGTGCACAGGTCTTGGATTCAAGCTTGAGATCGACCCGGAGCTTGTCATCGCCGATCCCGACAAATCGCTGGCCGAGGGCGTCATCGAGCCATGGTCGAACACCAAGACGACCTCACAGTACTACGGGCATGTGCTCGAGGGACTGGCAGACGAGATGGGCTTCTCCATGAGCACGCCATGGAAGGACCTGCCGGAAGATGTGCGCCAGGCCATCCTCTACGGCCGTGACTTCAAGGTCAATGTCTCCTACCGAAACCGATGGGGGCGTCTGCGTGAATACTCCACCGGTTTCGAGGGCGTGGTGCGCACGCTGATGCGCAAGCACGAGGAGACCGACT
Source organism: Bifidobacterium sp. LH_730 (assembly GCF_056355835.1). Taxonomy (NCBI): domain Bacteria; kingdom Bacillati; phylum Actinomycetota; class Actinomycetes; order Bifidobacteriales; family Bifidobacteriaceae; genus Bifidobacterium; species Bifidobacterium sp. LH_730. The sequence goes on along the minus strand of NZ_JBKETB010000003.1, from coordinate 114,572 downwards.
CCGAGGCGATGAGGCAGTATTACGAGTCCTATATGCGCGAGGTTCCCTGTCAGGAGTGCCAGGGACGCAGATTGAAGCCCGAGGTGCTGTCCGTCACGGTCGACGGGCTGTCGATCTTCGACGTGTGCGACATGCCCGTCGTGCGAGAACTCGAATGGGTCAACGGATTGAAGCTGGAGGGAGCGGCCGCCCAGATCGCCGGCGAGGTGCTCAAGGAAATCAAGGCGCGTCTTGGTTTCCTCAACGATGTGGGATTGGACTATCTGACGCTGTCGCGCGCGGCGGCGACGCTGTCAGGCGGCGAGGCGCAGCGCATCAGACTGGCCACGCAGATTGGCTCCGGGCTGGTCGGCGTGATGTATGTGCTTGACGAGCCTTCCATCGGCCTGCACCAGCGCGACAACGAGAGACTCATCGAAACTTTGCATCACCTGCGCGATCTGGGCAACACGCTGATCGTCGTCGAACATGACGAGGAGACGATCCGCGAGGCCGATTGGCTGGTGGACATCGGGCCGGGCGCCGGCGAGCATGGCGGCGAGGTCATCTATTCCGGGCCGGCCAAGCATCTGATCGAGGCGGAGCGTTCCGTCACCGGCGATTACCTTGCCGGGCGTCGGCAGATCGTCGTGCCGGAGCAGCGGCGCAAAGTGCGCAAAACCAAGCAGCTCAAGGTCGTCGGCGCGCGGGAGCACAACCTCAAGGACATCGACGTGGCATTCCCCCTGGGCGTGATGACCGTGGTCACCGGCGTCTCGGGCTCCGGCAAGTCCACGCTGGTCAACTCGATCCTCTACCCGGTGCTCGCGGACAAGCTCAATGGCGCACGCATCGTGCCCGGCAAGCATCGCCGGGTCGAGGGCGTCGACCAGCTGAAGAAGGTCATCCACGTCGACCAGAACCCGATCGGCCGCACCCCGCGTTCGAATCCCGCCACCTACACGGGCGTGTGGGACAAGATCCGACAGCTCTTCGCCAAGACCCCGGAGGCGCAGGTGCGCGGCTACGGCCCCGGGCGCTTCTCCTTCAACGTCAAGGGCGGGCGCTGCGAGGCCTGCCACGGCGACGGCACGCTGAAGATCGAGATGAATTTCCTGCCCGATGTCTACGTCGAATGCGAGACCTGCCACGGCAAGCGATACAACCGCGAGACGCTTGAGGTCAAATACAACGGCAAAACCGTCTCCGACATCCTTGACATGCCCATCGAGGAGGCGGCGCAGTTCTTCAAGGCCTATCCGTCGATCGCACGGTACCTCGACACACTTGTCGATGTTGGTCTGGGATACATCCGCCTCGGCCAGCCCGCGCCGACGCTGTCCGGCGGCGAGTCACAGCGTGTCAAGCTCGCCACGGAATTGCAGAAACGCTCCGACGGCAAGACGGTCTACATCCTCGACGAGCCGACTACCGGCTTGCATTTCGAGGATGTGCGCAAACTGCTCAACGTGCTGCAAAGCCTCGTCGACAAAGGCAACACTGTCATCGTCATCGAACATAACCTCGATGTGATCAAGACGGCCGACTGGATCATCGACCTAGGCCCCGAAGGAGGTGATGGCGGCGGCACCATCGTCACCGAAGGCACCCCCGAGCAAGTCGCCCAGTGCGAAGCAAGCTGGACCGGCAAATTCCTCAAAGACATGCTCTAAGCCAGCGACGTCAACGCTGAGCGAGACGCCTTTTGTCATCCTGAACGAGCGCAGGTTTTATAGTCATCCTGAGCGAGCGCAGCGAGTCGAAGGATCTCCCCACCGCCCACTCAGGAAGCCAAGGAACCCCAGCGAAAGGAGGACCAATGCTAGAACGCCACAGCCCCGATGTATGGCGCAAAACCGCCGAATCATTGATGACGTCCACATCAACCTCCTCGTCAACGTCTGAACATGCAGCGGCAGACACGAACGCACAGGCCAAGGTAAACAAAAACGGCGCGCCGCTGCTGGGCGACACCCGCGACTTGTTCCGCCCCAAAACTTCCGATATTCCCGCCAAGCCGGGCGTATACAAATGGCGCGATGGCGAGGGGCGCGTCATCTACGTCGGCAAGGCGAAGAACCTTCGGAACCGTCTGACCAACTACTTCCAGCCGTTGTATCTCCTGCACCCGCGCACGCAGACGATGGTGCTCACGGCCCGCAGCCTCGAATGGACCGTCGTAGGCACGGAACTCGAATCCTTGACGCTTGAGTACACGTGGATCAAGGAATTCGATCCCCGGTTCAACGTGCAGTTCCGCGACGACAAAACCTATCCCTATCTCGCGGTGTCCGTCGGCGAGGAAGTGCCACGTGTCTGGGTGACTCGAAGCCGCAAGCGCCGCGACACCCGGTATTTCGGCCCCTATGCCAAGGTCTGGGACTTGCGGCACGGACTCGACAAACTGCTGCGCACCTTCCCGGTGCGCACATGTTCGTCCGGCGTCTATCGCAAGGCAGAGCTGACCGGACGCCCCTGTCTGTTCGCCTCGATCGGCAAATGCTCCGCCCCCTGCGTGGGAAGAATCACCCCAAGGGAGCACCGGCGCATGGTCGAGCGACTTGTCGGCGTGATGACCGGGCGACTCGGCAAGTCCTATATCGCCCAACTCACCCGTGACATGAAGGCCGCCAGCGCCGACCTCGAGTTCGAGAGGGCGGCGCGGCTGCGCGACGAGATCCAGATGCTCTCCACCGTCGTCGAACAGAACGCCGTCGTCTTCGACGACCAGGTGGATGCCGATGTGTTCGGGTTCGACACCGACGAACTCGAAGCCTCGGTGCATGCCTTCCATGTGCGTGCCGGTTCCATCCGCGGAGAGCGCAATTGGAGCGTGGAGCGCGTCGAGGACATCGATGACGCCGATCTCATGGCCGATCTGCTGGTGCGGGTATATGCGGATGCCGCCGCCGGAATCGCCGTCGAAGAGACCGACGGACCAGGTCAGGCAACGGAGCGATCCAGCGCGCTGATCGAAACGGCCCGCGATGCGATAGGTTCCACGCAGTCCATGACGGCCACGGACGCCCTCGCCCGAGCCCAGGCGACCCGCGAGCGCAACAGCCGCAAAGAGATGACCGGCCGCGCCGACCTGCTGGCGCCCGTCGCCCCCGTGCCGCGCGAGGTCATCGTACCGATCGAACCGTCGCGTCGGGAGGAACTCGAAGGCTGGCTCACCGGACTTCGCGGGGGAGCGGTGTCGATCCGCGTGCCCAGCCGCGGCGACAAGCGCCAACTCATGGACCGGGCCAACGAGAACGCCGCGCAGGCATTACAACGCTCCAAGATGAGCCGCATCTCCGACATGGGCGCGCGCACGCAGGCGATGAACGATGTGACCGACGCGCTGGGGCTTAGCGAGGCGCCGTTGCGCATCGAATGCTATGACATCTCGAACACCGTCGGAGGAGCCTATCAGGTGGCGTCCATGGTGGTGTTCGAGGATGCGATCGCCAAGAAGTCCGAATACCGCCGCTTCGCCATACGCGGCACGGACGGCAAAGGCGCGCTCGACGATCTGAGCGCGCTCTACGAGACCCTGACGCGCCGATTCCGCCATGGCAACATCGCCGGCGACTCCGGCGAGGACATGGAGTCCGAAAAGCGCGCGACAAGTGTCATGCTGAGCGACGCGAAGCATCTCGGTGCGCAGGGAGATCCTTCGACTGCGGGGCTGCGCCCCTCCGTTCAGGATGACAAAAGCGCAGCGCTGTACTCCGGTCAGGATGACAGTAACGGGGCGCTGCGGTCCGCTCAGGATGACGGGCATGAAGTGCCGGGCTCCGCTCGGGATGGTGTGGGCGCGGCGCCGGATGTCAACAGTGCGGTGGTGCAGCAGAACACGAATCGGCGGCATTTTGCGTATAAGCCGAATCTGGTGGTGGTCGACGGCGGCAAGCCGCAGGCCGAGGCCGCAGCGAAGGCCCTCGCCGATTGCGGCGTGGACGATGTGGCCGTATGCGGCCTGGCCAAGCGGCTCGAGGAGGTGTGGCTGCCCGACGACGACTATCCGATCATCCTCAAACGCCAATCCGAGGGCATGTATCTGCTCCAGCGGGTGCGCGACGAATCCCACCGCTTCGCCATCACCTATCACCGGCAGTCGCGCCGCAAGGGCGCGCTGAGGAGCGCGCTCGACGATATCCCTGGCATCGGCGAAACACACCAGAAGAACTTGCTCAAGGCCTTCAGCTCGGTCAAGGCCATGCGCTCGGCGAGCGTCGCGGACTTCGAAAAGGTCAAGGGCATCGGCCATGCCAAGGCGCAGGCGCTCTTTGATGCTCTTCACCAGGGAGGCTCCGCGCAAGAGCAGAGGGATTCTAAGGTGGAAACGGCATGGCGTTAGGAAAGCAGGACGAGACGCCCCTCCATGACCGACGACCTTCCGGATGGCATTTCGTTAGGAGGGTAGGCGGTAGAGTAGGGGATAGCGGATCCAAGGAGGGGATATGGTGGTGAACGAACACCGGTGCGCGGTTCTCGGACAGCCCATCGCGCACTCGCTGTCGCCAGTGCTGCACAACGCGGCGTATCGTGCGCTTGACCTGACCGGATGGACCTACGGACGGCACGAAGTGGGCGAGGACGGACTCGATGCCTTTCTCAAAGGGCTTGACCCCACTTGGGCCGGCCTGAGCCTGACCATGCCGCTCAAGCGGACGATTCAGCCATACGGTACCCCCCGCAATCTGTGGGCGAAGGAGCTCGAGGTGGCCAACACCGTCGTCTTCGACTGGATCGACAATGACGACAACGTCAGCGGCGATTCCAGCGACGCTCCGATGCTGACCACCGCAGACGGTCACCGCGCCAGGCTGCGACTGTTCAACACCGATGTCATCGGCATCCAACTTGCCTTCGAACATGCCAAACGCGAAAGGAACGTCGTCGACGGCACCAACGCAAAGCGCGAACGCACGGCCTTGGTGATCGGCAACGGCAACACCGCGGCCTCCGCCATGGCCGCAACGACCATGATGCACGACGTGGGGCATGTCATCGTCGCAGCCCGCCATCCCGGGCGGAACACCAGCCTCAAGCCGGTGGCCGAGCGGTTCATATCCGCTCCCACGCCCTACCGCGAAATCGACCTCAACGACCAAGCGGCCCTGCTTGCCGCGGCCGCCGAGGCCTCGTATGTCATCAGCACCATCCCCGGCCATGCGGCAGACGCGACGGCCGATCTCATCGCAAACGCGCATCAGAACCAAGACGCGCCTCTGACGGGTCTGCTCCTCGATGTCGTCTACGATCCGCGTCCCACCAAGCTCATGCAGGCATGGCGGCAGCGCGGCGGCAGCGCCATCGGCGGCGAGGAGATGCTGCTCTACCAAGCCTTGGTGCAGGTCCTGCTGATGACCGGCGAATGGGACGGCATGCCTCCCTCCGACGCCGACCAGCGGCTGCAGGACGTCACCACCGACGACGACAAACTCGAGATAGCCATGCGACAAGCATTGGAGGAGGCACTGTGATGCGACGCCAGCAATTCGCTCCCGACGCCGATCCCGCATCAGACAGGCCCGCGCCGGCCGACGGCTTCGAGGTCATGCTCATCACCGGCATGTCCGGCGCAGGCCGTTCCCACGCCGCGGATGCGCTCGAGGACATGGGCTGGTATGTGGTCGACAACCTCCCGCCCAAGTTGCTGGTGCCGCTGGTCGATATGATGACCAACGCCGGCGCGGACGGCGGCGTGCATCAGCTCGCGGCCGTCATCGACGTGCGTTCCCGCGCCTATTTCGACGATCTGTCGGCCGTGCTCGGGCATCTCGACGATCTCGGCGTCAAAACCCGCATCCTCTTCCTCGACGCCTCTGATCCGGTGCTCATCAAGCGATACGAATCCGTGCGCCGCCCGCATCCGCTGCAGCGGGGCAACAGCCTCATCGACGGCATCCGCGAGGAACGCGATCTGCTCGCGAACCTCAAGGAGCGGGCCGACATGGTGGTCGACACCTCGCATCTCAACATCCACCAGCTGTCGACCAAGCTCTACGAGGCGATGCTCGGCTCCGGCCCCTCGACCGTCGCCGTGCATATCTTCAGCTTCGGCTTCAAATACGGCGCCCCCACCGACGCCGACTTCGTGGCGGACGTGCGTTTCCTGCCCAACCCCTTCTGGGTGCCCAGCCTCAGGGACCTGACGGGCCTCGACAAACCGGTGAGCGACTACGTGCTCTCCAGCGACGGGGCCACGCGGTTCCTCGACGCCTATGAGACCGCGCTGATGACCGCGATCAACGGCTATGCGCAGGAGGACAAGCACTTCGTGACCGTGGCGATCGGCTGCACCGGCGGACAGCACCGCTCGGTGGCGATGTCCGAGGCGCTGGCCACCCGCCTGCGCGCCAGAGGACTGTCCGTGACGGTCTCCGCGCGCGAACAGCGCAAGTAGGCAACCATCCCATATGGCGGGCATATCCGTCCGAAAGGTGGATTTTCGCCCGCTTGTTGTCCAACTTGTTCGGTATCACAGATAGCCGGTGTCTACGGGCTCCGCCCTTGCCGACCGGTATATTTTGAGGAAGAACGGGACATGAGGAGGTTGGCTCTTGGCTCTTCTGGATGACGTCAAAAGCGAACTTGCCGCGATAGATGACGAGCTGCCTGCCGCGCAGAAAGCGCAGGTCACGGCCATGATCCGCTTCGGCGGAGGTCTGAGGCTCGTGCAGCGCCAGATCGTGGCGCAGGCCCAGTTCGATTCCCCCGACGCCGCGCAATGGCTGCGCAACGCCATCCGGGACCTCTACGGCCATGAGGCGACATTGACGCAGGTCGCCCGCCAGACCCCCAACGGCGTCGTGCAACGCTATGTCGTCCAAGTGGAGCGCGGGGGAGCGGCCCTCGCGATGCAGACCGGTCTGCTCGACCGTCGCAAGCAGCTCGTGAGGGGGCTTCCCGCCAACATCGTCTCCGGCAACATCGCCCAGATCAAGGCCGCGTGGCGCGGCGCCTTCCTTGCGCACGGCGGACTGTCTGACCCGGGCAAGGCCAGCTATCTGGAGATCACCTGCCCGTGCAACGAGGCGGCCCTTGCCCTGGTGGGCGCGGCCCGTCGCCTCGGCATCAGCGCCAAGCCGCGCCAGCTGCGCAGCTCCGAACGCGTTACGCTCAAGGATCCCGACTCCATCGAACGCATGCTCAACCTGATCGGCGCGCCGCAGTCCGCCCGTGAATGGACCGGCAAGCGCTCCGACGGCGAGGCGCGGGGCAAGGCGAACCGCCTGGCCAACTTCGACGACGCGAACATGCGCCGTTCCGCCAAGGCGGCGGCCGAGGCCAGCGACAAGGTGCGCCACGCCTTCGAGATCCTCGGAGACGACATCCCCGACAACCTCAAGGCCGCGGGCCAGCTGCGCCTCGAACACGGCGACGCCAGCCTCGAGGAGCTGGGCCGTCTGGCCGATCCGCCGATCACCAAGGACGCCATCGCCGGGCGCATCCGCCGGCTGCTCCAGCTCGCCGACAAGACCGAGAAAAGCCGCGCCAAGGAGGCGTGACCCCGGAAGCGAACGAAGTCACGCTGCAAGCGCAACACAACACGACCCTGCCACCGCAACGGCAGGGTCGTGTTGTAAGCTGTGACATGGCATAATCACGCCACTTTCCCGCGCAAGCGGCTATGAAAGGATATTCATGAAGACACTCAAGGATCTGGGAGATCTCAAGGGCAAGCGCGTGCTGGTCCGCGCCGACTTCAACGTGCCGCTGGATGGCACGACGATCACTGACGACGGCCGCATCAAGGCCGCCCTGCCGACCATCACGGCGCTGCGCGAAGAGGGCGCCAAGGTCATCCTCATGGCCCACCTCGGCCGCCCGAAGGGCAAGGTCGTCCCGGAGCTGTCCCTGGCCCCCGTGGCCGCCCGCCTGGCCGAACTGCTGGGCGTGGACGTGCCGCTGGCCGCCGACACCTACGGCGAGGACGCGCAGGCCAAGGTCGCCGCGATGAACGACGGCGACGTGGTGCTGCTCGAGAACGTGCGCTTCAACCCCGAGGAGACCAGCAAGGACGCCGCCGAGCGTTCCGCCTACGCCAAGAAGATCGCCGCCCTCGGCGAGGCGTTCGTCTCCGACGGCTTCGGCGTGGTCCACCGCGCCCAGGGCTCCAACTACGACGTGGCCGCCGATCTGCCGGCCGCCGCCGGCAAGCTCGTCGAGAAGGAGGTCACCGCCCTCTCCCGCGCCACCGTGAACCCGGAGCGTCCGCTCACCGTCGTGCTCGGCGGCTCCAAGGTCTCCGACAAGCTCGGCGTCATCGAGAACCTGCTCGACAAGGCCAACCGCCTCGTCATCGGCGGCGGCATGGTCTTCACCTTCCTCAAGGCCAAGGGCCTCGAGGTCGGCACCTCCCTGCTCGAGGAGGACCAGCTGGAGAAGGTCAAGGGCTACATCGCCACCGCCGAGAAGAACGGCGTGGAGCTCGTGCTGCCCACCGACATCGTCGTGAACGCCGGCTTCCCGGCCGGCGACACCCCGGTCAACCCCGAGGTCGTCTCCGCCGACACCATCCCGGCCGACAAGATGGGCCTCGACATCGGCCCCGACTCCCAGAAGCTCTTCCATGACAAGATCGTCGACTCCAAGACGGTCGTCTGGAACGGCCCGATGGGCGTCTTCGAGATCGCCGAGTTCGCGGACGGCACCCGCGCCGTGGCCCAGGGCCTCGTGGATGCCACCAAGGCCGGCGCCTTCACCATCGTCGGTGGCGGCGACTCCGCCTCCGCGGTGCGCAACCTCGGCTTCCCGGAGGATGGTTTCTCGCACATCTCCACCGGCGGCGGCGCCTCCCTCGAGTTCCTCGAGGGCAAGGAACTGCCGGGCCTGAAGGTGCTCGACTGAGCGCAGGCATGATGTGACAGGGCTCCCCTCAACGCGAGGGGAGCCCTGCTGTCTTGGCGGCGAAGAGGAAGACGAAGGAGGAACGGCATGGCGGCGACGAAACGCATCCCGCTGGTGGCGGGCAATTGGAAGATGAACCTCGACCATCTCGAGGCGACGTATTTCGTGCAGAAGCTCGCATGGCTGCTGCGCGACGCGCATTTCGATCACCGCGCCTGCGAAGTCGCGCTCTTCCCCTCCTTCACCTCGCTGCGCAGCGTCGAGGTGCTGGTCGAGGCCGACGGGCTCAAGATCCGATACGGCGCCCAGACCGTCTCCGTGACCAACCAGGGCGCGTTCACCGGCGACATCTCCGCCGATATGCTCGCCCACCTGGGCTGCAGCTATGTCATCGTCGGACATTCCGAACGCCGCAAATACCATCCCGAGGACGATGCCAACATCGTCGACCAAGTGCGTGCCGTGCTCGCCGCCGACATGCAGCCGATCCTGTGCGTCGGCGAAAGCTTCGAGGAGCGCCGCCAGGGCATCGAGCTCGACTACGCCGTCGGCCAGGTGCATGACGTGACCCGCGACCTCAACGAGGAGCAGGCGGCCCGCCTCATCATCGCATACGAACCCGTCTGGGCCATCGGCACCGGCATGGTCGCCACCCCGGACACGGCGCAGGACGCGGCCAAGGCCATACGCGAGGATCTGAGGGCCGGCTTCGGCGACAAGGTCTCGCAGGCCGTGCGCATCCTCTACGGCGGCTCGGTCACCTCGAAGAACGCCGCCGAGCTCATCGGCGAAAGCGACGTCGACGGCTTCCTGATCGGCGGCGCCGCGCTCGACGTCGAGGAAATGGCCCGCATCTGCCGACTCACGCTCAAGGCCGTGGCCACCCGTCGCTGAAATCACGCCACACCGGGGCGAAATGCCTGTCTCTTCTTGGCCTTGCGCTATGCTGAAACGCAGTGTCAAGAATCGTGGAGGTAAATCCGTGACCGCTCTCAAGATCGCGCTGGAGATCATCGTCATCATCCTCAGCTGCCTGCTCACCCTGCTCATCCTCATGCACAAGGGCAAGGGCGGCGGCCTGTCCGACATGTTCGGCGGTGGCCTCACCCAAAACGCCGGCACCTCCGGCGTCGCCGAGAAGAACCTGAACCGCTGGACCGTCATCATCGCCCTCGTCTGGGTCGCGATCATCATCGGCCTTGGCCTGATGACCAAGTTCGATCTCATCTGACGAAGCAAACTCGCATACTTTTGAAAAGGACCCATGGCCTTGGCATCAAGGTCCATGGGTCTTCTCATAGGCCCGTGCCGTCCGGGGATCGCCGTTCGCCGGACGGTTTCCCGGCACAACGCGGAAGGAACGCCATGACCGATTCCAAGCCCGGACTCATCGTCGCCGACCTCGACGGCACGCTGCTGCATGACGCGCCGACCTTCGAGGAACGTTTCATCAGCCAGCGGACCGTCGACACCATCGGGCGGATGCACGAGGCGGGATACCGCTTCGCCATCGCCACCGCGCGCCCCGTCTCCACCGGCTACACCTATGCCGAACGACTGCCCGTCGACGCCTACGTCTATCTCAACGGCGCCCTGATCGACTTCGAGCCCGGAGCCTCCGACTATGATCTGCTCACCAGTGGGGCGACGCCGACGGACGGGCATCTGCTGCGCATCGGCTTCCCCTCGTCGAGGGCCTGCGAGGTATGCCGGTTCCTGCTTGACGAACTGCCGGGGCTCAAGGTCGGCATCGTCATGGACGACGTGCGCTACACGAACTTCGATGTGAGCGTCTACTGGAAGACGCAGACATGGCGCATGACCGACTTCACCGACGTGCCCGAGGGCGTCGCCGACAAGATCATCGTCTTCCCCTCGCCGGAGCAGTGGGGGACGCTTGGCCGCCTCGTCCCACAGGATTTCGAGGTGAGCATCTCCGAGGGATCGATGTGGATGCTGATGAATCCGCTGGCCAACAAGCGCCAGGCGTTGAGGACGCTGTGCGAGCGCATGGACGTCCCGCTGTCGTCGACGGTCAGCTTCGGCGACGACCTCATCGACATCGATATGCTTGAGGCCTCCGGCAAGGGCGTCGCGGTGGCGAACGCCAATCCCAAGGTGCTTGATATCGCCGACGAAATCTGCCCGTCCAACGACGAGGACGGTGTGGCGCAATGGATTGAACGCCATATCTTGAACCAGTGATATGATTTTGAACCAGTATTGATATTAAATTGAACTTCCGTAGGGGAGAGGATATGACTGGTTCAACGTTTGCCTCACGGCTGAAGGAGGCGATGGCACGGCGTCAGTTCAAACAGATCGACCTTGTGCGAGCCGCCGAAAGCGCCGGCGTCAAGCTCGGCAAAAGCCATGTCAGCCAATATGTCTCAGGCAAGACAACGCCTCGCGAGGACATCATGCGGTTCCTGGCCAGCGAACTCGGCGTCGAGGAGTCGTGGCTCCGGGACGGAGAGACCAGCACGGGCACGGGTTCGGGCATAGGGGAGTCCGCGCCCCGGCGAACCGGTCCCAGCGACAGGTCCCCGTCCCCGGCGGACGCCACACCATTGAACCCAATGACCACGAATCCCAATATTGAACTTTCCGCAGTCAAGACAGGAGAACATTCCATGCGTACCTTCGGCAAATCCCACAAACTCGACCATGTGCTCTACGACGTGCGCGGACCGGTGGTCGAGGAGGCCAACCGCATGGAGGCCGAGGGCACCCATGTCCTGAAGCTCAACATCGGCAACCCGGCGCCCTTCGGCTTCCGCACCCCCGACGAGGTGGTCTACGACATCCGCCGCCAGGTGGCCGACTGCGAGGGATATTCGCCGTCCAAGGGACTGTTCTCGGCGCGCAAGGCCATCATGCAATACGCCCAGCTCAAGGGATTGCCGAACGTCACGATCGACGATATCTACACCGGCAACGGCGTCTCCGAGCTCATCAACCTGTCGATGTCCGCCCTGCTCGACAACGGCGACGAAGTGCTGGTGCCGAGCCCGGACTACCCGCTGTGGACCGCCTGCGTCACGCTGGCCGGCGGCAAGGCCGTGCATTACGTGTGTGACGAGGAATCGGAATGGTATCCCGACCTGGCCGATATGGAGGCCAAGATCACGGACCGCACGAAGGCGATCGTCATCATCAACCCGAACAACCCCACCGGCGCGCTCTATCCGGATGAGGTGCTGCGCGGCATCGTGGAGATCGCGCGACGCCATCAGCTCATCATCTTCTCCGACGAGATCTACGACCGTCTGGTCATGGACGGGCTCAAGCACACCTCGATCGCCTCGCTGGCCCCCGACCTGTTCTGCGTGACATATTCCGGTCTGTCGAAATCGCATATGATCGCTGGCTGGCGCGTGGGATGGATGGTGCTGTCGGGCAACAAGCGCCTTGCGAAGGACTATATCGAGGGCCTCAACATGCTCACCAACATGCGCATCTGCTCGAATGTGCCCGCGCAGTCGATCGTGCAGACGGCGTTGGGCGGCCACCAGTCGGTCAACGACTACATCGTGCCCGGCGGCCGCATCCACGACCAGCGCGACTATGTCTACGATGCATTGAACTCGATACCCGGCGTCACCGCAGTCAAGCCGAAGGCCGCGTTCTACATCTTCCCCAAGATCGATGTCAAGAAGTTCAATATTCACTCCGACGAGCAATTCGCGCTTGATCTCCTGCACGACAAAAGGATCCTCATCGTACACGGCGGCGGGTTCAACTGGTCCCGGCCCGACCACTTCCGCGTGGTCTATCTGCCGCGTATGGGCGTGCTCAAGGAAGCCATGGGCGAGTTCGCCGATTTCATGTCCTACTACCGCCAGGAGTAGCGGATTCCCGCACGGCCGGTGGGCGGCATGAGTCTTACAAACCGGGGAAGATGCGTTTTGGACGGCCTGGATCCGTCCTGACGTCATATGAGTTTGGCGAACATTCGGGTCGTGTCCTTGAGATGCGCGAATCCGTAACGCTCGTAAAAGCCGGTGGCGTCGTCGTCCAGTGGGTCGACGACCAAGGCCCGGGCTCCGATCTGGCTCGATGCGGCAAGCGCACGTTCCACCGCGTCCTTGAGCAGCATCGAACCAAGCCCTTGGCCTTGGTGGCGTTCGTCGATGGCGAGCATGCCCAGCAGGATGACCGGAATTTGCTCGGGGGTGTTGCGGGACAGCCAGCCGCCGTGGACGTCGCCGCGGCTCATGCTGTTCGCGGACAGCGAGTAGAAGCCCGCCAACGATCCGTTCCCGTCCATCGTCACATAGGTGACGGCGGTGCCGCGGTTCAGGGCGTTGAGCGCGTGCTCGATCAGCCACGAGTCCAGCAAGTCCTTGCCGCAGTGGAATCCGGACAGGTCGTCGTCCAATTCGATTCTCCGCGGTTTGGTGAAGCCTACAGCCATTGCGCGTCCTTGTTGAGCAGGTCGCGCAGCGCCTGGGGCATCGGGCGATCCAGTGCCTCCTTGAATTCGTCGAAGGCGCGGGCAGACAGGCGGATGGTGGTCTCCTCCTCGATGTCTTTTCTCGCCGCGGACATGAGATGATCCAAGGCCCACTGGGTGATGGTCGTGCCTTTGAGCGTGGCCGCCTTGTCGATGGTGGAGCGCTGCTCCGGCGTCATCCTCACCGCCAGGCGGGAGGACCGCATCATCTCCGTTGTTGCTGTTGTCATAATCCATAGTGTACGTCAATTTGGCGTACGTGACAACGGCGGAACGGCCCTGTTGATGCGGTGGGGCGGCGTTTATAATGGGTGGCTGTATAGGGGGAATTCTAGCGAGAGAAGAAGCGCCGATGAGTGATTCACAGCCCAATCCCGACCAGATGCCGCAGCCTGATCGGGAGCCCGAGCCAAGCCAAGCGCCGTGGCAGCCCACCGACGTGTCCCAGCATCCGCAGCCGGTCCCGCAATTCCCGCAGGGTCCGCAGTCGGCTCAGCCCTACGGCCAGCCGATGGCGGGCGCGCCGACGCCCCGGCCGCAATACCAGCCGTATATGCCCTATCCACCGCAAGGGCCGCAAACTCAGCAGCATCCGCAGGAGCCGCAGCTGGGGAATCCCACCGATTCCATCGATCTCGCCAATCCAGGCAAACCCTGCAAGCATCACAAGCACCGCAAGCCGTGGACCGCCAAGAAGACAGTGATCCTTGTCATCGCGATCCTCGTCGTGATCGCATTGGGCATCGGTGCGTTCTTCGGCGCCAGGGCACTGATCAAGTCACACAACCGTGAGTTCGCCTACGGCGACTACTCGAACCTGCCGTATGACGTCGATGACCCCATCCTTAACGTCGATCCCGACCAGAGCTTCAGCGAGCCCCTGCGCACCGACAAGGATTTCTCCGAGGTGAACATCGATGGCGTGGAGCGCGATGCGCTCGAAGCCTTCGACTCGAATGTGACGGGATCCGGGATCAAGGTCGTCGGCTCCGACATCGCGGCCGTGTATGCCGATCCGGCGCTGACCACCCCGATCAAGGCTTTCATCCTGCAGGAAGACGACCATCTTGAGATCAGCCCGTATCCGACCTTCGGTGCCAGTGGCATGGAGGATTGGTCGAAGGCGGACGACAACGGCAACCCGGGAAAGAGCGACAATATCTTCCCCGATGGCAGCAAGTGGGCGTTGTTCGACCGCTATTACATCGCCGTCTACGTGGACGAGAACGGCAACAAGCGTAAGCGCCCCAAGGTCACGATGTTCACGGTCAAGGACTCCGAGGCGCCCATCGAATCGCCCGCGACGGTCACGACCACGGTGAGCGCCACCGGTTCGCTCAACATCGCCTGGTCGCCGGTCGAAGGCGCCACCAAGTACCGCGTCCTGCTGCAGAAGGAACAGTCTGCGGCGACCAACCCGGACGAGTACGAACTGTCCTGGCTTGGCGAGACCGACAAGACCACATTCGACACGGCTTCGACCGATCACGCCGCCGTTCTCGCCGGTCGGGTTTATGACAACGCGCAGAACGGTCAGTTCGCCAACCTGCATGTCATCAGCGACGACGATGTGCGCCGCAACCGGAAGGATGTCGAGGAACAAGACGGAAACATACTTGGGGCCCGAGTCTCCGACTTCACCGACGCGGACAAAGGCCATGCGCAGATCGCTGTCATCGCTTACAAGGATGACAGCACGCACAGCAATGTGCAGTGGAAGGACATCTCGGGACTTCTGGGCCAGATGCCGTTCGCGATCGCCTACACCGCGTGGACGGAGGTCCGGGACAAGGAAGGATGGGGTGGATTCGGTCTCGATTCCATCGCCGTGACCCGGCACCTGCCCATCACCATGGTCGACGGCAGCACGGTGGACATCCCCGTCCAATATGACCCCGACAAGGCGACGACCGAGCCCAATGCGGCGAACCCCAGCGCCACCAACGTCGATCTGCCGTATTACGCCTATGGCACTCGCATCGGCGACGAGATCCAGCTCATTGATCACACCGGGGACTGGCGCACACCCGTCGACCAGGCCATCAACGCCCTGTATGCCGACGGTCTGCCCAAGGGCGGCATGCCCAAGAGCTTCGACTACGCCAAGAGCGCCGTGAATTGGAACACGTTCAGGGATACGCCCGCGACCACGATGCCCCAGACCGACCTGCCCGTCACCGGCTCAACCGAGTACGTGAAATACGTGGCGGCCAATCTGCTGGTGGGCAATCGGTACATCGACGTCACCCAGTACTCCGATGATCCGATGGCGCCCGAGGTCGATGACGTGGTGAGCGAAGCCGTGTACCAGAATCCGCTGATCGTGCGGTCGTATCCGAGCGTCCAGACGCGCAAGGCGGATGGGCATACGATCATCTACGTGTCGTATTACACCCACGACGGGGATTTCGATTGGCGGGGTGAGCAGGCCAAGATGCGCGCCAAGGCCAAGGAGGTGGCCGGCGAGGTCACGCACGACGGCATGAGCGACAGGGACAAGGCCCGGGCCATCAACGACTGGATCGTCACCCATGCGCAATACGACTACGAGGCCTTCAAGGCCACGGAGGCGGCGGGTTCGAATTGGGGCCTGGCGACGTTCGACTTGGGCGACCGGCTGTGGTCAAGCATGGGCACCGAGGGCGTGCTCATGGACGGCCTCGGCGTGTGCCTGTCGTATGCGTCGGCGTTCAAGATGATCGCCGACGAGGCCGGGCTGGAGTCGGTGATGATGGACGGCAACATTCCAGGTCTCGGCGGCCATGCCTGGAACAAGGTGAAGATCGACGGCGACTGGCTGGTGGTCGACTCCACATGGAACGACTCCACCAACGACGATTCCGCCAAGCGCGAGAAGTACTTCGCGCTCAAGGACACCGATCCGGTGCTCGCCGACCATATCGAGGACACCGATTCGCTGGTGGACACGTCGATTCATCGCTACGCCAGCAAGTAAGCCAGCAAGTAGCGTAGCTGGGCGGGCTGCTCGAAATGACAGGAGAGGACGGCCGCCTCAGTTGTGGAATGATGGGAGGGATGCCTCTTTAATCGCGAAATTGCGAAATGACGGCAAGAATAGGGAATCCCCCGGAACCGTGTGGCTCCGGGGGATTCCCTATATATCAGTCAGTCGGTTGGACCGTCAGCTGCTCAGGCGTTCACGCGGTCGATGCCGGCCTGCACGTCGGCCAGGACGGTGTCCCAGGACTTGATGAAGGCGGCGACGCCGTCGGCCTCCAGCTTGTCGGTGACATCCTTGATGTTGATGCCCAGCTCGGCGAGCTTGTTCATCACATCGTGAGCCTCGGCGTAAGAGCCCTCGACGGTGTTCTTGCCATCGCCGTGGTCGGCCAGGGCGTTCAGGGTCTTCTCCGGCATGGTGTTCACCACGTTCTTGGCGACCAGCTCGTCGACGTACTTGCAATCGGAGTACGCGGCGTTCTTGGTGCCGGTGGAGGCCCACAGCGGACGCTGGCGCTTGGCGCCCTTCGCCTCGAGCTTGGCCCAGTCGGCGGACTCGTTGAACTTCTTCTCGAACAGCTCATAGGCCAGACGAGCGTTGGCGACGGCGGCCTTGCCTTCGAGGGCCTTGGCCTCGTCGGAGCCGTTGGCTTCCAGCAGCTTGTCGACGGCGGTGTCCACGCGGGACACGAAGAAGGAGGCGACGGAGCCGATGTGCTTGAGGTCATGGCCGTTGACGTCGGCCTGCTTGATGCCCTCGATGAAGGCGTCGATGACCTGCTCGTAGCGCTCGAGCGAGAAGATCAGGGTCACGTTCACGGAGATGCCCTTGGCGAGGGTGGCGGTGATGGCCGGCAGGCCTTCGAGGGTCGCCGGGATCTTGATCATCGCGTTCGGACGGTTCACCTTGGCCCAGAGTTCCTCGGCCTGCTTCTCGGTGGCCTCGGTCTCGTGAGCGAGACGGGGATCGACCTCGATGGAGACGCGGCCGTCGACGAAGTCGGTCTTTTCGGCGACTTCACGGAAGATGTCGGTGGCGTTGCGCACATCGGTGGTGGTCAGCTCGCGCACGGCGGTCTCGACGTCCACCTTGCCCAGTTCCTTGAGCTGCGGATCGTAGGGGCCGACCTCGTGGAGGGCCTTCTGGAAGATGGAGGGGTTGGTGGTCACGCCGACGACGTTCTTGTTGGCGATGAGGTCCTGCAGGGAGCCGGACTCGATGCGGGAGCGGGACAGATCGTCCAGCCAGATGGAGACGCCGGAATCGGACGTGCGCTGGGTTGCTGCGGTCATTGTTGTTTTCTCCTTATATTCCAGTTATTTGGAACAAATCTTTTTTTGTTGTCATCCTGAGCGAGCGAAGCGAGTCGAAGGATCTCTGTTCGTTATGCGAATGAGATCCTTCGACTCCGGGCTTCGTCCTCCGTTCAGGATGACAATGGTGTATCAGGCGTTGGCCTCGGCGATGGACGCCTTGGCGGCCTCGACCACATGCTCGGCGGTGATGCCGAGGTCGATCATGTTCTGAGCGCCGTCGCCCTGCAGGCCGAAGCCCTCGATGGACACGGCCTTGCCGTAGGAGCCGAGGTACTTGTACCAAGGCATCGCCACACCGGCCTCGACGGACACACGGGCCTTGACGGAAGCCGGAAGCACGGCCTCCTTGTACTCGGCGTCCTGCTCCTCGAACCATTCCATGCTCGGCACGGACACCACGCGGGCCTTGACGCCCTCGCCGGCCAGGGTCTTGGCGGCCTCGACGGCCCACTGAACCTCGGAACCGGTGGCCATGAGGATCACGTCCGGGGTGCCCTCGGTGTCGACAAGCACGTAGGCGCCCTTCTTGACGCCGTCCTTGGCCTTGGCGGCGGTCTCGGCGAGGGCCGGGACGCCCTGGCGGGTGAGGATCATCGCGGTCGGCAGCGTGTTCTTCTTCTCGAAGAAGTAGCGGTAGGCCTCGGCGGTCTCGAAGGCATCGGCCGGACGCACGACTTCGAGCTGCGGAATCGCACGGAAGGAAGCCAGGTGCTCGACCGGCTGGTGGGTCGGGCCATCCTCGCCCACGGCCACGGAGTCATGGGACCAGATGTAGAGGTTCGGAATCTCCATGAGGGCGGCCAGACGCACGGCGGAGCGCTCGTAATCGGAGAACATGAAGAAGGTGCCGCCGAACGGACGGGTGTGGGAGCCCAGCAGGATGCCGTTGGTGATGCAGCCCATGGTGAACTCGCGCACGCCGAAGTGCAGCTGACGACCGAACTCGTTGCACACCGGCCACTGCTTGGTGGCGCACTCCGCGGGAGCGAAGGTCGCGGCACCCTTGAGGTCGGTCTTGTTGGAACCGCCGAGGTCGGCGGAGCCGCCCCACAGCTCGGGCATGACGGCGGCGATGGCGTTGAGCATGGTGCCGGAGGCGCCACGGGTGGCGATGCCCTTGCCGACCTCGAAGGTGGCCTCAGCGTCGTCGATGGCCTTGTCGAAGCCCTCAGGCAGCTTGCCTTCCTTGATGCGGTCGTAGAGGGCGGCCTTGTCCGGGTTGGCCTTGCGCCAAGCATCGAACTTCTCATCCCAGGCCTTGTGAGCCTCGAGGCCGCGCTCGGCGACCTTGCGGGCGTGGGCCAGGGCCTCTTCGTCCACATGGAAGTTCTCCTCCGGGTCGTAGCCCAGGAGCTTCTTGAGGCCGGCGACGGCCTCGGCGCCCAGCTTGGAGCCGTGGGAGGACGGATCGTTGGTCTTGCCCGGGGTCGGCCACGCGATGAGGGTGTCGACCTTGATGAGCTTCGGCTGATCCGGAGCGGCGGCCTCGGCCTTGGCGATCACGTCGGCCAGGCCCTCGACGTCCTCCTTGTAGGAGCCGTCGGGCTGGATGAAGCTGAACTCGTCGGTGTACCAGCCGTAGGCCTGGAAGCGCTTGAGCACGTCCTCGGCCAGCACGAGGTTGGTGTCACCCTCGATCTGGATGCGGTTGGCGTCGAAGATCACGGTGATGTTGCCGAGCTTCTGGTTGGCGGCCAGCGAGGCGGCCTCGCCGGAGATGCCTTCCTCGATGTCGCCTTCGCCGCAGATGGCCCAGATCTTGTGGTAGAAGGGGCTCTCCTCCTTCGGGGTCTCCGGATCGAGCAGACCGCGCTGGAAACGCTCGCCGTAGGCGAAGCCGATGGCGGAGGCGAAGCCCTGGCCCAGCGGACCGGTAGTCATCTCGATGCCCGGGGTCAGGCCGTACTCGGGGTGGCCCGGGGTGCGGGTGTCGGCGCCGCCGCGGAAGTGCTTGAGGTCGTCCAAGGTCAGGCCGTAGCCGGAGAAGTAGAGCTGGACGTACTGCGTGAGGGAGGCGTGGCCGCCGGAAAGGATGAAGCGGTCGCGGCCTTCCCACTGGGGATCAGCGGGATCATGCTTGATGAAGTGCTGGTAGAGGGTGTAGGCGATGGGCGCCAGCGAGACGGGGGAGCCGGGGTGACCGGAACCAGCGTTCTCGACCGCGTCAGCCGAAAGGACCTTGGCCATCGTGATGGCGCGCTTGTCCAGTTCGGTCTCCTTGAATTCGGTCATAGTATTCCTTCCAATAATTCGGGCGGCCCGCCTTCGGCGTCTGCTTCGGCCGCATTCCGCCCTCACATTGCTCTTACATGCTACCCACGTCAGCCGACTATCTGTTGGAATTTGAGCGTGTTTTGGTAACTTCTGTTCCGTTAACGCTCACATACTCACAAGCGCGTGACAGAAAAGCACAACGAGAACCTTCGAATGCCTGCATGCAGCCGCGCATGTCGACGAATGCGCCCTCGACGAACGATTAGCACTCTCGCCGCCCGAGTGCTAGAAATAGGTGGTAACCGATTGCAGGAGGTGCGGGATGGAGCAGTCGCGACGCATGCTGGTGCTGCGCGCCGTCGTGGAGGATTACATACGCTCCCAGGAGCCCGTCGGCTCGTCTGCGCTGACACGCGAGCACGACCTCGGAGTGAGCTCGGCCACGATACGCAACGATATGGCAGCGCTCGAGGACGAGGGATACCTCATCCAGCCGCATACCTCCGCCGGGCGTGTACCCACGGAGAAGGGATATCGCTTCTTCGTCGACCGACTGGCCACCGTCATGCCGCTGTCCGCGGCGCAGAGGCGGGGGATCGAGGGGTTCCTCTCCGGCTCGGCAAACCTCACGGACACGCTGCGCCGCGCCGCGCGTCTGCTTTCGCAGATCACCGGGCAGGTGGCCGTCGTCGCCTCGCCCTCGCTGGCCAAGTCGCGCCTCAGGCACGTCGAGCTCGTTCCCGTCTCCAGCGGCACGACGCTGGCCGTCGTCATCACCGACACCGGCTCCGTCGCCCAGCACGCCATCGCGATGTCGCCGGGGGCGGCAGACAGATCGCTGGCCGTCTTCACCGGCGAGGTCAACGACGAATGCGCTTCGCTGACGCTGTCGCAGGCGGCCGCGCAGGTGCGCGCCAAGGCCGGAGAGCCGCGTTTCCGCGAACTCGCACAGCTCGGCGAGGCACTGGCGCGCGCCTTCGAATCGATGGCCGACGACGAGCGGGCCAGCGAACTCTACATGTCCGGAGCCTCGAACCTCGCCCATCAAAGGGATCTGGCCGACATCGGACCGCTGCTCGACGCGCTCGAGGAGCAGGTTGTGCTCATGCGGCTGATGAACGCGCTGAGCGAGCAGGCGCCCGCCTCGGGCGGCGTGGGCGTGGCCATCGGCTCGGAGACGCACACCCCCGGGCTGATGCACGCGGCGGTCGTCACCAGCGGATACGGACGCTCCGCCGACGCCAAGCGGTCCCACAACGACGAGGAGGACGGGCCCGACGGAACCGACGGACGCCCGGCGGCGGACGCATCGGCCCCGGCAGCCGCCGGGCGCTGCGCGGAGCCCGTGGCCTTCGTGGGCTCGATCGGACCGACCCATATGGATTATCCGGCGACCATGGCGGCCGTGCGCGCCGTCGCGCGCTACCTGACCGCCTTCCTCGACTCCGGGCGCGACGCCCCGGGGGACGGGCGGGACGGAGGCGGGCGCTGACAACGCCTCATGGCACAATATTCCGCTGGAAAACACTTATTTCATAGAACCCAACCCAGACCCTACGGAGGGATTCGAGAACCGTGGCAGACTACTACGAGGTGCTCGGCGTTGACAGAGGCGCCAGCGACGAGGAGATCAAGAAGGCCTATCGCAAGATGAGCCGCAAATACCATCCCGACATCGCCGGCCCCGAGTTCGAGGACAAGTTCAAGGAGGTCAACGCCGCCTACGAGATCCTCTCCGACCCACAGAAGCGCAAGATGTACGACGCGGGCGTCGATCCCAACGATCCGAACGCGGGAGCCGGCGGATTCGGCGGATTCGGCGGCGCCGGATTCTCCGGCATGGGCGACATCTTCGACATGTTCACCGGCGGGGCCTTCTCCGGCGGCGGACAGGGACCGGTGCCGCGCACCCAGCCGGGGCGCGACTCGCTGGCGAGCGCGAGTATCGACCTCAAAACCGCGGTCTTCGGCGGCACCGCGCATGTCAAGATCAGCACCTTCGGCCTGTGCCAGCAGTGCTCCGGCGCGGGCACGCAGAACGGCGAGGCGCCGACCACCTGCCCCGACTGCCAGGGGCGCGGCTTCGTGCAGAAGGTCGTGCGCACGATGCTCGGCCAGATGATGACCTCCGCCCCCTGCGAGCGCTGCGAGGGACACGGCACGGTCATCAAGAACCCGTGCCCCGGCTGCATGGGCCATGGCCGTGTGCGCACCACGCGAAACGTGGGCGTCACGGTGCCCGCCGGCATCAAGGACGATTCACGCCTGCGCCTGGCCAACCAAGGCGAGGTGGGCGAGGGCGGCGGCGCGGCCGGCGACCTCTACGTCGACATCCGCATCCTGCCCGACAAGCGCTTCACCCGCGACGGCGACGATCTGCACTGCTGGATCCAGGTGCCGATGAGCTGGGCGGTGCTCGGCCACGACATCGAGGTCGAGACCTTCGACGGCGCCAAGACGATATCGGTGCCCGAGGGCTGCCAGAACGAACAGACCGTCTCCTTGGAGGGACTGGGCGTCACTCGCCTGCGTCAGAACGACGAGCGCGGCGATCTGATCGCCCATATCCTCGTCGAGACGCCGACCAAGCTCACCGACGAGGAGCGCAGGCTCATGGAGCGCTTCGCCGAAAGCCATGATTCCGACGCCACGCATGTCGCGCGCTCCTCGCGTCCGGCTGCCGGCGCCGCCGGAGGCAAGAAGGGCTTCTTCTCCAAGCTCAAGGACGCCTTGGGCTGATCCTGGGGCTTCGCTTATGGAAAAAGCGTCCGCTAACCATTCGTCAGCGGACGCTTTTCATATGCAAACTTCGGCGTCAGCGCAGCAGCGAGCGGCACATCGATTCGTATTGGGAGACATAGCCGCCGCCGAAGAACACGGCGTGTCCGGCGATCGGATAGAGCTGCCAGAGCGTGATGCGCTCCTGCCAGCCGGCCTTGAGCGGATGGACCGACTGGTATCCCTCCGCGATCTCGGTCATATAGGTCATGCCGAACAGGCGCAGCATCGACAGATCCTCCTCGCGGTGCCCGCCGTGGGCCGCCGGGTCGATGAGCACGGCCTCGCTGCCCGCGCCGTCGCGGCGCGTCGTCCACATGACGTTGCCGGCCCACAGATCGCCGTGCACACGCGCCGGTTTATCGTCCGCGGCACGCCCCAGCAGATCGGGCAGCGCATCCACCACGCGCATCGTCAGGTCCATATCCCGCTGGTCGAATTCGCCGCGGCGCATGCCCATCTCGACCATCGGAATCAGACGCCCCTGGCCGAAATACGTCGCGGGATCATCCCAGTCGCCGGTGTCCATCGGCACCGGGTCCTGCAGAGGCCCGAAGTAGCAGGTTCCCTCGTATTCCTCCGGCGCCGAACCGAAATGCGGCGCGCCCGCGTCGTGCATGCGCGCCAACGCCGCGCCGAAGGCACGCGCCGCCTCGGGGGAGGGTGAGGCGGGGGAGACGCGCTCGATATCCAGATGCCCGTCGCCCCAGCCATAGACCTCGACTACACGCGGACCGCCCTGCGCCTGCGCTTGGCCCAGCCATTGAAGGCCGCGTCCCTCGCATTCGAAGAAGCCCTTGGGACTGAACGGACGGGATTTGCGGTAGACATTCGATGCCATATGCGGCTCCTTTTCGGTCGGTTCTGTGGATGATTATAGGTTCCCCTCGCGCTTCTAGGGGGTGTTGGGTATCGTGTTCGTCGGAAACGACGACCTCTTGGAGAGGACCGGATAGGAAGAGGGGATATGAATTTCTTCGAGGCTATTTTTCTTGGATTGGTGCAAGCGCTGACCGAATATCTGCCGGTGTCGTCGAGCGCGCATATCCGCATCATCGGCGACTTGATGCTCGGGCATGACCCGGGCGCGGCCTTCACCGCGATCATCCAGATCGGCACCGAGCTGGCGGTGATCCTCTATTTCCGGCGCGACATCATCCGCATCCTGTCCGCATGGTTCGGCTCGCTGTTCGGCCGCGAGGGCAAGGATTGGAAGAGCCGGATGGGCGCGCATAACCGCGACACCAAGATGGGATGGTTCATCATCGTGGGCACCCTGCCGATTCTGGTGGCCGGTCTGCTGTTCAAGGACGCCATCGAGGGCTATCTGCGCAACCTGTGGATCACCGTCACCGTGTTGGCGCTTTTCGGCGTGCTGCTGTGGATCGTCGACCAGCGTTCGCGCCAGACCAAGACGATGGATGAGATGACCATGCGCGACGCGCTGCTCTTCGGCGTGGGCCAGATGCTGGCGCTGATCCCGGGCGTCTCGCGCTCCGGCGGCACGATCACCTTCGGCCGCGCGCTCGGCTACACGCGCGAGGCGGCGGTGCGTCTGAGCTTCCTCATGGCCATTCCGGCCGTCGTCGGCGCGGGTCTCCTGGAAACCGTCAGCGCGGTCAAGGACCTGGCCGCCGGCACCGACACGATGTTCCCCGGCTGGGGGGTGACGATCGCGGCGACGATCGTGAGCTTCCTCGTCGGATACATCGTCATCATCGGCTTCTTGAAGTTCGTGAGCACGTTCTCCTACAAGGCCTTCGGCGTCTACCGCATCTGCCTTGCGGTGGTGGTCGCGGTGCTGCTGCTGACGGGCGTGGTGCCTGCGCTCGAAACCGTGTGATTATGCGCGGTTTGAAGTCTCACAAACCCTTGAGATAGGCTTCGGCCTCACGCACCAACGCCTCCGCGTCGCCGTCCAACGGCACCGGGGGCGTTGGTGTTTTTGCGCCATCGACCCCGGCCTCCAGACGATGCACATAATCGGCCAGATCGTCGTTGCAGCGCGTCAGCACCGAGGCCTGCGCACGCCATGATTCCGCCCGTTGTTCCAAATCACCCAGGTCCAGCTCGATGCCCAGCAGACCGGATAGCGTCTCCAAAAGGCGCAGCGTGCCCGGGGCGCACTCATCGGCCCCTAGATACTGCGGGATCGACACCCACATCGACGTGGTCTCGAATCCGGATTCCCGGGCCATCTCGTCCAGCACCGTGGGGATACCCACCGGACCGTCGTAGCACTCCTGAAGATCGCTGTGCGAGCCATCCTCGGAAACCGACACCGGCAGTTGGCGGGTGTGCGGGCATTCGGCGAACATCGAGCCGAGCGTGACGATGCGGTCGACATCGCATTCCTCCGCGATGGCCAGGCTCTGTCGGCAATATGCCATCCACCGGTAGTTCGGCTCGGGGGCGATCTGCGCGATCAGCGTGAGCGTGGGGGAGACTTTCATCTCATAGAAGGTCGTCTGCGGCCATATGATGCGCCGCCGCCCGTCCATATGGCAGGCCATTGGGCGCGAGACCTGATAGTCGTAGTATCCGTCGCAGCTGATGTGGCGGATCTCGCTCGCCTCATACCGCCTCACCAGATGCCGCACGACGTCGGTCGCCGCCTGGCACGCGTCGTTCCATCCGTCGAAGGCCGCGATCATCACGGTCGTCGGTCTGTTCGTCTCGCTCTGCATAACTCCAAGAATAACCCTTGCAAACCCTTGTGGGACAACGTGTTCAGCCATGGGCGAGCGATTCGCGACACGCCGTATTTGGCAAACTACACGGATGTGGTTATAGTTACTTCTCGTGCTCAGGCAGCGGGAACGCGGCCGAGACGAGTGCGGACATAGCTTAGTTGGTAAAGCGCAACCTTGCCAAGGTTGAGACCGCGGGTTCGAGTCCCGTTGTCCGCTCTAAGGTCCGAAGAGTTGACGACCTTTACGGTGGGTTAGCCAAGCGGTTAGGCAGCGGCCTGCAAAGCCGTATAGACGAGTTCGACTCTCGTACCCACCTCTCGGGTGTCGGAGCAATCCGATAACCTGAGACGCAGACCCGGGCGGTTGGCGCAGAGGTAGCGCACTTCCCTGACACGGAAGGGGTCACAAGTTCGAATCTTGTATCGCCCACGATAAGCCGGAGCAATCCGGCTTTACAATTGAATAGGGACCGTGAGTCAGATGATTTTACGGGCGATTGGCGCAGCGGCTAGCGCACTTCGTTCACACCGAAGGGGTCGTAGGTTCGATTCCTACATCGCCCACTGGGAAGTTTCTCTTCCTTTCTGCTTCACGGTTCCGTTTTCGGCGGAAACGCTTGAAAGGCCTCGGAATCTTTGGTTCCGGGGCCTTTTCCTTTTCCGGCTTTCGGCGTGTCGCTTTCTCGATCCTCCGGCTTGTTTAGGACAGTTTGTCAACTGAAAATCCCTAAGAATATGCCGCATGATGTGCCGCGGAATCGTCGCATAAGGACATGCATGAGCGAACAACGGAAGACAACAGCACCCAAACAATGGGGGTCCATCACCATCCGCCGCAACCGCCGGGGCGAGGCCTACGCCGTGCGCGCCAGCTACAATCCTCCCGACGGAAGCCCCCGCATCTACCGCGACCACCCCACCAAAGAGGCGGCCCGCGCATGGCTCGACCGCGAACACGCGCTCGTCCAGGCCAGCCTCCAGGGATTCGCCCAATGGACCCACCCCGACCAACGCGACCCCCGGAAGAAAACGCCCTCCGACGGCGCCACCCTCCTACGCGACTTCGCCCAGGACGCCTACCCGCGCCAACGCGTCGACCGGGAAGGCAGACTCCTCGCCGCCGCCACCCTCCGCCACAAGGACCTCGCCTACCGGCGCATCATCGAACGATTCGGAGACCGGCGCCTCGACTCCATCACCACAAGGGACGTCCACGAATGGCTCCGCGACCCCGGCTTCCAAGGACGGGAACCCCTGCGCATCGCCTATGGGGTGCTGCGCAATCTCCTGGAGGACGCCTACAATCCGCCCGAAGGCGGACGCCCCCTGATAGAACGGCAGCCCTGCACCATGCCCACGCCCGCCAAGGAGAAAAGCAAGGCCGCGCTCATTCCACCCGCCACGCCGGCACAGGTGCAGGCGATAAGGGACAACATGCCTCCCCGCCTCCGTCTCGCTATCGACCTGTTCATAGCCTGCGGACTACGCCCCGCGGAGGCGTGCGCCCTCCAGATCGGATGCCTCGACCCCACGACCATGACCATCCTCGTGAGGCACAGCGCCAGACGAGGCGAAGGCGACCGGGGTCCGCTGCACCTAGGCGATACGAAGAACGAGACCAGCATGGACCGGCTCCCCATGCCCCGGGGCCTGTGGACGCGCGCCCTGGACCACATCCGCGAGCACTGCCGGGACCAGGGACCTGAGGCGATGCTGTTCCAACCCCCACGCGCCCGCATCCTGTCCACTGGAGAGATCTCCAAATATTTCGACAGAGCAAAACGAGCCGCGGGACGCCCCGACCTGCAGCCGCACATCCTGCGCGCCACCGCGATCACCCAGGCGGTGGAGATGGGCGCCACCCCCAAGGACGTCCAACTGTTCGGCCGCCACGCGGACGTGCGGGTCAGCCTCGAACACTACCAGCGTGCGCACGACGCGCGCCGCCGCATCCAGATCGTGGAGGATGTGTATTCGAGCATGCTCGGATCCCCGCGCGACCTGGGCATGCTCGAGAGGGAACGGGACCGCAAGCTCATCCAACTGCGCGCCCTGCAGGACGACATCGAACGGCTCGACCGCTCCATCAAGGAGATGCGCCGCATCCAACGCGAGGCCTGACGCATGGAACGGGGCATGACCGTCATCATGCCCCGCATGCTCACCATCCGGCAGACCACGGAACTATTGCACTGCTCCCGCCAGCAGGCGTACCTGCTCGCCCACCGGGGGCGGCTCCGCCTGCGCAGGATCACCCAACGGCACACGCTCGTCCACGCCGACTCGCGCGCCATCCCGCCAAGCGTGGAACGTGAGATGCCGGTCGACGACCAGCTGACATTGGGGCAGGCGGCCGAGATCCTCGGCTGCTCCATCAGATACGTGAAACGCCTCTGCCAGACGGGCAGGCTCGCCCATCACAAGCCGAGCGTCCGGCGCACGCTCGTCGACGCGCGAAGCCTCAAACGGCTCATCGAAGGCGCCGGCCCGTCGCATATAGTGGAATGAACGACGATCCAGGACGGAAAGGAAACCCATCATGGTCATGGACAGGCACGGATGCCTCCACCAACCCCGTGGCGTCCCGCGGGGAGGCGAATACATGCCCTCCTCCAACGGGCATGGCATCACCGACGACCTGCCCGCATCCCCTCCCACGGGGATCGGACTGCCCGTCGGATGGGCGGCGTGCCCGAACCGCTCCCACCCGGACACGCCGCGCATCGGCACCGGCGATCTGACGCTCCTCGTCACCGGAGACCGGGACGATCCCGGGCATGCGCGGGCCATGGAGACGCTGGCACGCGCGCTCGCCCCCTTCCACGGGCATGTGAGCCAGGCCCTGGTCAAACGGGACGGGCTCACTCTCGTCGCCCCGGACGGCTCCACATGGAGCGTCTCCAACTACGACGGACGCCGCTACAGCATGGTCGACATGGACGAGCATGGATGCGCGGTCGAATACCATGGGCCCGAACGGTTCGCCGACGGGCTCGCCCACGCCTGCGGCGTGGACAGGGAGTCCTCGCGGCTTCTCGTCCGCACATTGGACGAGGAACACGCGAGGCTCGCGGACCGGGAATAAGCCTTTTCTAGCGCGGGATGGGGAACGGTTCCTTCCGGGAACCGCCCGGCGTCCACGAGATGCGCTTGCAGAAGTCGCCGTTCCGCCATAGATTCCATGCCTTGAAGCAGATGGCGGCCTTGTAGCGTTGGGTGAGTCGCAGCCTGTCATTGGAGTGCGCATTCTTCACGAGCGTGCTCCGCAGCACGCGGATGGGATCGTCCTCCCGGTCGCACAATCCCTTCGCCAGAAACTCGACGAACACATCCGCATCCTCCGCGTCCACCCGACACAGGCGGGCGTGGACGCCCGCGGCGAGGCTCGGCGTCACCTCCGGCAGCTCCCGGTACACGAGGAGCCCCCGGGCGGCGCTGTCCCGTAGCCACGGATTCTCCTCCAGATGCCTGAGCGCGTCGGTGACGGTCACCGTCGAACGTCGGCCGCCAGGCCCGTGGAATCCATGTTCGATGCCATGCCGCTCGCACGTCAAATCGGTGACGATGACCGCGGCAAGCACGTTCGCGTTCCTTTCCCCGTGCCTCTTCAATTGGTCGGAAACCGTGCGCTTCGAGCCCGTGTCCATCACGTCCGCCGCCTTCGGGTCGAGCCCGCGCAGGACGAGCGTGGGGAACGACACTCCGGCCTGCACGCACGCCATGAGCCGGTTCTGCCCGTCCACGAGCGTGCCGTCCGCATCGAAGCGGATCGCGTCGCCGGTCATCTGCCAGGCGCCATGCCTCATGTCATGCGCATAGGCGGCGATCGCCTGCGGCTTCGGGCTCCTGTTGTTCAGATTATGCTTCAGCCATTCGGAGGCCATCTCCGGAGTGACCTCCACGACGCTTGCCTTCATATTCTTGATCCTTTCGTTTCCACGCGGCGGGCATCCATCCACATGCGTCGAAGACCGTCGTGCGGCGGGGACGCATGGAGTCGGCGTCCAAACACCTAGAAGCAAAGGACGCGAATTGAAGAACCCCGATAGCAAGAACAAGCGCAAGGCCCTGCCCGTCGCCATGGCCGCCGCCCTCGCGGGCGCCATGATGGCCCCCACCGCCATGGCCGATGAGACCATGGCGCCCGTGGACACGACTCCGGTGGCACCGGACGCGACGGTGTCGCATGACGCGGTCGCGGATGCGGCGCAGGCCGTGGAGGACGCGAAGAAGGATGTGACCGACGCCGGCACCGCGCTGCAGCAGGCCCAGTCCCAGGCCCCGACCCAGGCGCAGGTGCAGCAGGCGCAGCAGGCCGTGACCGATGCGACCACGCAGGTCACCCAAGCCCAGCAGGCCCAGACCGAGGCCCAGACACAGGCCGACCGGGCCCAGGATGCTTACGATCAGGCGGTCGAGCGGGCCGGCGGCCAGTACACGCCGGAGATGGGCGAGGCCGCGGACAAGGTCACCGAGGCCACCGGCGTGAAGAACGAGACCGACCGTGCCGTCGAGGACGCGCAGGCCGCGAAGGACCAGGCCGACCAGAAGGTCGACGAGGCACAGACGACGGTCGACCAGAAGCAAGAGGCTTCGGACACTGCGGACGCGGATGTGGAGCGGAAGACGCAGGATCTGAACCAGGCCAAGCAGGATGCCGCGGAGGCGACGCAGGAGAACATCCAGAGCGCGACCGACACCGTCAAGCAGGCGGAATCGGATGTGAAGACGGCCGAAACCGCAGCCAAGGACGCGGACAGCCAGGCCAAGGACGCCCAGACCACGCTTTCGGAGAAACAGCAGGACCTCAAGGACGCGCAGGCCGAACTCAAGGACCTCAACAAGCAACGGGAGCAGGCGCAGAAGAAGGTCGACGACCTCGAAGGCCAGCTTGACGCCGCCGACAATGACGCCGAGGCCAGGCGTCTGCGCAAGGCGTACGAGCAGGCGTTGGCCGACTACAACGCGAAGAAGACGGAGGCCGACCAGGCCAAGGAGAGCGTCAAGACCGCGAAGACGGACGCCGAGCGGGCTCGCGCCGATGCGACCGCCGCCCAGACCGCCGCCGACACAGCGAAGGCGGACGCGGAGGGCAGGAAGGCCGCCGCGCAGGCGGCGCAGGCCCTGCTCGACAAGGGGTATCTCGGCTTCCTGCAGGATTCCGGCTCCGACACGGCCAAGGACCTCGTGAACAACGACGGGACGTTCGCCCAATGGCTGAAGGACGGGATCGTCAAGCCGGGCGACTCGAAGGATGCGACCAGCCTCGACAACGTGCGCAAAGCCATGTCGTACATCGACCAGATCAACGCCATCCGCGTGCAGGAGGGCGTGGGCGAACTGAAGGTCACGGACTATCTGATGGCGGTCGCCATGGCCGACGCGGACAAGATCAAGACGCAGTTCGACCATCCGAAGGTGTGGAACACGGGCGAGAACATCGCCGTGTACGCGCCCAAATACGATTCGAGCCAGCCGATCGCCGGATGGTACACGAGCGAGAAGAAGACATGGCAGGAAGCCGTCGCCAAGGATCCCAGCCTCGAGGGCCTGTCCGGATACGAACTGTATTCCAAGGACCCCGACCTGTACATGAAGGTCGGCCACTACCTCAACATCGTCGACCCCGGGTACAAGCACACCGGGTACGCGGTCAGCCAGAACGGCATGATGGAATACGCCGCACAGGAATTCCTCACCACCAGCGACAATGACTACACGACCGGCGACTACCTCACCCGATTGAACCAGTGGGAGCAGGAGAAGAAGAACGCGAC
Source organism: Bifidobacterium sp. LH_730 (assembly GCF_056355835.1). Classification (NCBI taxonomy): domain Bacteria; kingdom Bacillati; phylum Actinomycetota; class Actinomycetes; order Bifidobacteriales; family Bifidobacteriaceae; genus Bifidobacterium; species Bifidobacterium sp. LH_730. The sequence goes on along the minus strand of NZ_JBKETB010000003.1, from coordinate 83,554 downwards.
CGGCGACTACCAGGCCGCCCTCTCGCAGGCGAACGCCAAACAGCAGGAGGCCGACACGAAGAACTCGACCGCCACAAGCAAGGAGAACGAGCTCGCCAATCTCCAGTCGAAGGCTGACAAGCTCGACGACGCGGCCAAGGGCCTGAAGACGGCCCTCGATAAGGCGAAGAAGGCGTACGAGGACTACCTCAAGGACCATCCGTCCACAGGCGGCAAAGGCACGGGCGACGTGGACCAGGAGCTCGTCGACCGCCTGACCAAGGAACTCGATTCCGCCAAGACCGAGCTCAAGAACGTCGAACAGCAGATTGAAACCAAGACCGGGGAGATCAACACGATCGACCGGCAGGTCAAGGACGCGCAGGCGGATCTCGAGGCCAAGCAGGCGGCGGCCGAGACCGCCAACGGCAGCCTCCTGGAGAAGAAGGCCGAGCTCAAGACCGCGCAGGACCGTCTCGACGAGCTGACCACGCTCAAGGAGAACCTCGACAAGGCGCAGACGGCCTACGATAAGGCGGTCGAGGTGCGCGACCAGGCCTCCGACGACCTCGAGGCCGTCAAGGACGCGCTCACCCAGGCGCAGGGCGACGCCACGAAGGCCGGCGAAGCCCTCGCCACGGCGCAGGACAAGGCCACCCAGGCCGCCAGCCAGCTCGAGGACGCGGCCGACGCGCTCAAGAAGCTCGAGGACGCGGCCGGCATCAAACCGGACCTGCTGTCCACGATCCGCAAGGCGCACGAGACCCTGACCGCGCGCATCACCGTGCTCGACCAGGCCAACAAGCAGCTCGAGAAGGCCAAGGCAACGCTCGCGGACGCCAACCTGACCGTCGAGGAGCAGCAGAAGGCCCTGAAGGCCGTCGAGGACGCGCGGAAGGCCCTGGACGCCGCGAACGCCGCGTTGAAGCAGGCGCAGGACAAGTACGACGCTCTGACCAAGCCGACCATCCCGGACGGCGGCAACACCGGCGATGGCGGGGACACCGGGGACAACAACGGTGGATCCGACAACAATGGCGGCTCCGACGACGGCGACAACCAGAAGCCCGGGGACGGCGACGACACCGACAAGCCCGGCGACGGGGACACCGAGGATCCCGACAAGGGCGACGGCAACGAAGACAAGGGCGACACCGACGATCCGAATGGCGGCGATTCTCAGAAGCCTGGCCAAGACGGCGACACCGGCACCACGATCCCCGGCCAGAACGGCAACGGCTCCAATGCCAACAACGGCGGAACCGTCAACGGTGGTGTCATCAACGCGGGAGACCGCAACGACGGACAGGGCAACACGCTCATCGACGCCGGTACCCCGGACAAGGACGCAAACGGCCAGGTCAAGCTGAACCCGATCCGGCCCGTCGACGCGCCCGGCGACCTTGCCACCACCGGCGTCGACACCGCCATGATCGCACTGGCTGCGGCCGGCATGATCGCCGTCGCGCTCGGCCTGGGCGATGCCCGCCGCCGCATGAAGGACCGCTGAGCCCCTTATCCCAGCGTGGGGTCGAATTCGACCCCACGCATCCGGAGGCGGCGTCGCATCGACTCCGCCTCCATTCTCAGCCAACCGTCCGGACTGGTGATGGTGTCGGCGAGGTTCAGCCGGCTCTCCCAGAGCATGCGCATCGTGTCCAGATCCACGTTGATGCCGTCATACCGGTCGATCACATGGTTGATGTGCCGGTGAGACATGCGACGCGCCTTCGCGGACAGACGGACGTCCCACCCGCCGCCGGTCCACCGGTAGACGCGCTTGAGCATGGGGATCGGCTCGTCCTTCATGCTCAGGACGCGGGTCTTGCGCGGGTTCAACGTCAGGCCAAGCAGGGTCGCGCGCCTGCCGTATTCCTCGACCACCCTCCCCGCCTGCCCGCGGGTCTCCACGAAGCAGTACGCATCGTCCATGTAGCGTCCGTACAATCCCTGCCCGCACGCCCAATGGTCCAGCGGGTCCGCGTACAGGATGGCGAGCGTCTGGCTCGTCTGATTGCCCAGGCCAAGACCCTCCTCCTGGCAGGCGAACAATCGCAGGACCGCGAGGATACGCTCGCAATCCGCCCTCTCCCCGTCGGTGCGGCACAGGCTCCGGTACAGGCCGGCGGCCATGTCGAATGCGCGCTTGGAGTCGATGGAGTGGAAGTAGTCGGAGAAGTCGAACACGCACGCCCACGGGTCGTCCCACCGGCTCAACGCCCGGTTCAGGTCGCGTTGGAAGCGGTCGCGCATGAACGACGTGCCCCGTCCCTTCAGGCTCGCCGCGTTCCGGTCAATGAGCCGGTAAGACACCATGGGAACGAGGCTGTTGTCGCACAGGGCGCGCTGCACAATCCTATCCTGGAATCGCACCGCGCTGATCCGCCTCATCTTGCCGCGCTCGTTGATCGTGAACCTCGACGGCCGGGCGGGCCTGTACGAGCCGTCCGCAAGCCTGTCGGCCAATGCCGCGCATATGAGCATCGCGTTCCTGTCCACGTTGATGACGCTCGCCTTCCAGCCGACCCCCCTGCGGCATTCGCGCTCGGCTGCGAACAGGCTCATGGGGGAGAACACCTTGTCGAAGTCAAGGCAGGCATACAGTTTCCCGTACCGTCTTTGGTCGCGCGGCTCCCGGCGGCGCTGCCGGCGGCGCGCCCTCTGGCTGCGGTTCATGTCAAGGTCCCTTCTTCGAGGAGGTAAGGGGAAGCGTCCCCGTGGAACGGTGGATTGGCCGTTCCATGTCCGGCAGGGTGCGAGGCACTGCTGGTGCGATGGCATGGCCCGGGATGCGGATCCACCCGCATCGGACGCCAGCCTCCATGGGGAGGCGGCGAGAGTCGCCATGCCCGCCGGCTCCGCGGGGACGCTTCGATTGTTTCGCGCCCCATGCGGGGCGCGCGGGCCCTTCCCCTTTCCCCCTGCTGACGCCGTTCGCCCGGAGGCTACTTGGCCGATGGTTCCCGGACCCCAAGGAGACCGGATGATGTAAGGCGGGGAAATCGGGCGCGACTCCGTATCGGTAGGTCGCATTGTTGTTGTTGCTGGGATCGCCGTTGGAGTTGACTCGCAGGAAATTGTTGGAGCTGTTCGGATTCAACGACCGCTCCCACGCATTCGTGTTGTTGGCTCCGGCGGGCTTCGCCCCGGAAGGGGCGGCCCAGAGAACGACAAGGGTTTTACGGAAGGGACCGCAAATCTGGTTCATGTCACTGGCAGCGCCAGGTCTGGGAGAGTGTTCGCGCCATGCTGCTTCGCCTGTTCCCTCCAATACTTGACCGCGTTCGTGAACACGCCGATGGACCGGCTGAGCTCGCGGGCAAGGCTTTCGAACCGGCCGGCGGGCACGGCCTCCCGGTACCTCACCTCCCCGTTCCCATCCTCGACTCCCTGCCTGGGCGGATCCTCCGCCCATTCGTCGAGGATGGAGGCCAGGGCCCGCACCTTGCCGAGACAGCGTTCCAGCAGGAGCAGCTTGCGGTCGTATTCAACCGGCAGGCTCGGATAGATCGCCGCCGCTTCGGAAGCATCCACGAGCAGGTCATATGTGATGCGGCTCACCCACTGGGTCTCCACGCGCTCGCGCGAACGCGGGAATCTGCGCAGCAGACGTTGCACGTCGCGTCTGATGCGCAGGGATCTGGCCACATACTCGGTGGATGCCTCCTTGCGTTTGCTCAGAGGAACGCTCATGGATCATCTCCTTGCGGAAGGGCGAGGGCGGGGACAAGCCCCGCCCTTCCAGGGGTTAGAGGGAAAAGGCGGGCGCGACTCCGTACCGGCCGGTCGCAATGTTGCTGCTGCTGGGATCGCCGTTGGAGGAGACTCGCCGGAAATAGCCGGAGCTGTACGGATACAACGACCGCTCCCACGCACTCGTGTTGTTGGCTCCGGCGGGCTTCGCCCCGGAAGGGGCGGCCCAGAGACTGTTGATGGCGGTGTTGCCGCTGTAATTGTTGGTCACGCGGCCGTCGTAGAACCCGTATTGGAAGCCCTCCTGGGACAGGGATTGGAAACCGTTCGCGTCCTTCCATCCGTCGTACAGGGTCTTCACGTATTCGCGGTAGGAGACGAGCCAGAGCCTATCGCCGGTGCCGGTTGAGACGGCGCGTTTCGAGTTTCCGACGGTGTTGTTCGTCTCTTTGACGACCGGCTCCACCGTGTCCCTCAGGTCGGCGGGCATGCTCTTCCAGATCTCCCCGGAGTTCATGTTCCTGCGCAGGGCGCTGTCCCTCCAGCCGCCCTTGTTGGTGTCCGAGCCGGAGCATCGGGTCGTGGAGTCGTCGTCCGGCATGACGCCGTTCATGCAGTAGGCGCGCGGCAGGGAGTTGTAGGTCTGGAAGGTCAGGCCCGCCTTGCCGGTCCCGTCGGCCTTGTCGTCATGGAGGATGCCGATCAGGCGGACCGGCATATCGACCTGCTTGCCGTTGTCGGCGATGGCGGTGCTCGTGACTTTCAGCGTTCCGCGGGTGTCCTCGTCCATCGCGGACTTCATCTCGCCGTAGTATTGCGAGTTCTCGCCGTTGGCGCTCAAATCCTCGGCGATGGTCTTCAATCCCTTGGCCGAGTATCCGGCGTAGCAGAAGCCAGATGACCCGCATGTCTCGGGTGTGGCTGCGTTCGCCATGGAAACGCCCATGCCCGCCGCCAGCAGCATGGTCGCGGAGACGGAGGCGATCCCGATCTTCAGATGCTTGGAGAACCGCAATGGGGTGATGGTTTTCGGCTTGTTCATGCGGTCCGTCTATGCGGCCGTCTAGAACAGCGTGTCCTGCGATTCCGTGGCGTCGACTGTCGGCCTGGGCGCGCGTCGTCCGTCCGTCCACCGGGCCTGCATGAGCCACGTGTCGCCTTGTTTGAGGATGCGCGCGTCGAACAGTTTGCCTTCGAAGCCGCGCCTCGTGCCGCTCCTGATCTTCCACGCGGCCTTCCATGCGGCGTTTCTGGTGGGGCTGGAGTGGATGGTGTGCCAGCCGGGGTTGGCGCGCAGCCATGCGGCGAGCCGGGGACCGTTCATCTTCCCCGACGGCTCCCGCTCCTCGACGAGGACCGTGACGTCCCGGTCGAGCCTTGCCTTGCGCAGGCGCGCCAGCCACCTGTCACGGGTGTCCTCGTCTGGGAACGACAGGTGAACGGTGCAGGCCATGGGTTCGAGTCTAACCGGACGCATGGGCGATGGGCATGAAGCCCATGATGCTCGAACTGTTCGCCGGCCACCATTCGATGAGCCGGGCCTTCGCAAACCATGGTTACGAGACCAGGACCGTCGACTGGGATCCCGTGTTCCAGGTCGACCTGCACGCCGACATCGGCACGCTCACGATCCGGGACGTCCTCGACCTGTGCGACGGGCGATATCCGGACGTGATCTGGGCGTCCCCCGACTGCACCACGTTCAGCGTCGCCGCCATCGGCCACCACAGGCGCCTCGACCCCGCGACCGGCCTATTGTTGCCGAAGACCGGATACGCGGCCGACTGCGACCGGATCGACGCGCACGTCATCCAGCTGATGCGAGGCCTGCACCCCTGCTACTGGTTCGTCGAGAACCCGATGGGCGGCATGCGCCGCGCCCGATTCCTCCAGGGCCTGCCCCATGTGACCACCACCTACTGCCAGTGGGGCGACACGCGGCGCAAACCCACCGACATCTGGACCAACCATCCATGGCTCCTCCGGCACGGGCTCCCATGCTGCCATAACGGCGACCCCTGCCACGAGGCGGCGCCCCGCGGCTCCAGGACCGGCACACAGGGGTTGAACGGACACAGGGACAGGTCGCGCATCCCCGGGGCGTTGTGCGAGCGGATAGCGGGCCTGTGCGACCCATTGCCCGACGGGCGGCCGCCACTGCTCCTGGATTCGCGACGCATAGCCGTCGTCAACACGTTGTTCTAAAACGAAAGGACCGAAAACATGGAAGACCGATTCGACGACGACCCGTGGGCGCGCCCGCTCCCCAGACAGGACGATGCGGTCCGGCCGGTCGACTGGTCGGACCCGGAGGACGTGACGCTCACCCGGTACATCGTCTCGGAGGCGATGGGCGAGCACGTGTCCCGCCTCGTCGAATCCGCGGCGGAAGGCCTGTGCCCGACGGGCGACGCGCACGACATGCCGCTCGCGCTCCTGCTCGCCGCGGAAAGCCTCGCCGACACGGCCCGCCAATGCGCGTTGGAACACCGGGCCATCGCCCTGACCGGCCTGGCCGCGCCCACCGACCACGCGGAACGCATCCTCACGACGCCCCATCCCAGGGAAGAGGCTCCCATGCCAGTGCCCGGCCTGGCGGAGGCGATCACGCTGGCCCATGGACACGAGGGACGGGAATGCCGCCTGCCCGACGGCGTGGGCGGCGAGATCACGGTCCACGGGACGCCCGGGGACGGGGGAGTGGACGTCGACTACACGCCATGGTGGCGGCGCACACCCGAATGGGAACGATCGTTCGACGGCAAGGAATAATCCCAGGCCGTTTCGAACAGGGGGCGGACTCTTCGGAGCCCGCCCCCTGCCTTTCGTCAACCCACCGTATCCCTCCGGACCGTGCACGCGGGCACGGCGAGCGCGCACGCGAGTGGCAGCAGGTAGCGTTCCTGGAAGCCTGGGACGGGCTCCACCTGGCCCGCATGCAGGGTCCAGGTCAGTTGGAGGACGAGCAGGACGAGCGTCAGGCTCGCGAGGATGGGCACGCCGGTCCATATGACGGTCCGGACCGGGATTCCATTGCCCACGGCGTGGGCGAGCAGAAGCAGCACGGCGAGCGTGACCGGCATCATCACGCCCGAGAACGGGACCGTCAGCATGATCTGGACCATGTTGCCGAGGTTCGATATGAGCGCGTGCACGGGGTGGGCGAGCATGCCCGCCAGGTTCGAGCCTTTGCTCGCATGGTCGCGGATGAGCGTGTCCTGCCAGCCAAGCATCCACACGCCCTGCGACAGGCAGCCGACAAGCCCCGATCCGGCGGACAGCAGCCATTGCGGCCGGCGGAACGACCCCTTGGGCGCCGCTAACGGCAGGAATGCGAGCGGCAGGTACGCGACCTTCAGGCTTGGCAGCAACAGGAGGCAGAAGGCCATCCCCCCTGTCAATGCCCATGACGCCTTCCCCCGCGCGCACGCGCGCCCGGTCAGACAGGCGAACAGCATGCATATGCCCAGGGTGGGCGCGTCCGCCGACAGGCTGCTCGCAAGGAACATGCCCACGGGGCTTGCGGCCAGCAGGACCATGGGCCAGCGTGCGCACGGCAGGATGAGGATCGCGATGCCGGCCAGAAGCAGGTAGGCGGTCAGGTTCGCCACGCGCCCCAGGGTCAGGCACGTCCAGTCGTCCGCGCCCGTGAGCATGCCGAGTTTGATGCCCGTGGCCTGCGGCAGGTAGGCGAGGGGCGAGTATTGGGTGGAGCGCGCCGACATCGGCTCCAGGCGCGCGTGCCGGCTCAACGTCTTCCACTGGTCCGCGTATTTGCCGCTCCGGTCATGGGGTCCGTCCGCCAATAGGCTGGACACGGTGCCGTTCTCCATGATCTCGTGGTCGTCCATCCAGGAGGGCAGGCGGAGCGTCTGCCGTTTGTGCGGGTTGCCCGCCGCATCCACGCCGGTCTCGACCCTGGTGAACGACTGGCCGGATGCGAGCGACCAGGCGCTGGATGCGTGCATGTCCGGGTCAGGCATGGACAGGGGGCCGAACGAGCCGATGAACACGAGCCCCTGGAGGAGCGCCGCGAGAAGGAACGCGAGCACGGGCGGGAGGACATGGAGTCGCGTCCTCACTCGGCGCGCCCCCTCGCGCGGCGCGGCCTCCTGGTCTGCCGGTCCAGGATCGAATACCGGGCGAGGGGGATGGGCGCCGCCACCAGTCCCAGGATGAGCAGCGTCAGGGTCATCATCACGCCCTGTGTGTGGTCGAACAGGCTTGCGAGGAACAGCATGGTCCCCGTGTATGCGCACATGATGCCAAGGAGCGTGGGCCACGCCCATCCGGGCACGCTTCGCGGCATGCCTTTCCTGCCGTGCCGGTTCACCGCCGGTCCCGTCTCAACCCGTAGGCGATTATCGAACCGTCCCTGGTCCGGTCGAACACCTCGTGCCCATGCCTGGAGTCCTCGATGACCTTCATCAAAGCCATGGGAGCCTCCATCACGTCGAGGACCGGCCGATCGTGCGCCAGCGCCCACTTCTGGTAGATGACGGTCATGCACACCGGGTGCAGGGTGGACAGTTCCCACGACTGATGCTCGCTCGCGTGCTCGCGCACGAACCTGGCGGCCTCGTCGACGAGCGCGTCCAGGCTATCGTTCCCCGTCTTCGACACGCTTCCCCTCCTTCTTTCTCTCCCTGGGATGTTGTCTCAACGCGTTCCGCAGATTCCACAGGATGAGCCCCACGCCCGTGAGCATGATGACCGTCATCTGGCTGAGCGCGTCCCCGTACAGCATGAGCCGCCACAGGACCGTCAGCCACGGGCATGCGAGCAGGAACAGGGCGAGGCCGAGCAATCGCCCCCATATCGTCTTGCCGCGCGCGGACTTGAACCAGGCCTTCACTCTCCGCACGAGACCATCCCCCTGTAATGGGAGGCGAGCCTGAGGCTGTCCTCGAGGCAATGCATGCACCGGTGGTCCGTGGTCTTCGCGGGACGCGCCTCCCACAACCGTGGGCTCCACATGCGAGCAGCCTCGTCGAGGGCGCTCACGTCGAGGCTCCGATGGTCCGCATGCCCCAACAGTCCGGGCATCCACCGGTCGAGGAACCCGCGGTCGAAGCGGACCGTGCTGCCCGCCGGCAGGATGCGCGCGTCGGGAAACCCGTCTTCGAGCATGTGCATCCAGGAGCCGGCCTCCACGGCCGCCTCCCGGAGCGTCGGCGTCGACGGGTGGGCGCATTCGGCGAGCAGTCCGTTCGGCCCGTGCATGCGTTGGATGAACGCGTCCGGCTCCCCGGTCCACCGGATGGCCGTGTGGAACGGGGGCACGAGGTCCTTGAGGTCCCCGCCGGTGGCGCGCATGCCCACCTCCAACAGTTGGTCGCATTGCGGGTCGAGGCCCGTGGTCTCCACGTCCACCCACAGGAGGACCGTCTCATTCGAATCGTTTCCCATGCCGGTGGATATGCGTCCACCCGAGGGGCGACGCATGCCCACCGGCATGACAGGACAAGATTTCATCCTCGACGAGAAGGCCCGGGAGGCGTTGAAGGCCATCCAGGCGCCCCGCCAGATAACCTTCCTCAACGGGAGGGCGGGAAGCGGCAAAAGCACCCTCATCAAACACTGGCTGGACACGGCGCGCAGGGACGGCCGCCGATTGAACGTGCTCACCGTCGCCCCCACCGGCATCGCCGCCCTGAACGTCAACGGCGTCACCCTGCACAAGTTCATGCATTTGAAGCCCGGCGACCAGATGGACAGGGCGCGGGAGAACGGGCGCAGGTGGGGCAGGGAGGGAGCCGCCTCCATCCTCGACGCGCTCGTCGTCGACGAGGCGAGCATGGTGCGCGCCGACCTCATGGACTGCCTCGACGCGTATTTGAAGGCCGCGCGCAGAAGCGACGACCCATTCGGCGGGCTGAAGCTCGTCCTGTGCGGGGACGTGGCCCAACTGCCCCCGGTCGTCACCCGGCAGGACGCGCCCGCCTTCCACGACATGTGGCCCGGCCCATGGTTTTTCCACGCGCACGCGTTCGACCCGATCCTCAAAGGGCGGGCGACGGTCGGATTCAAGGGCGTGGAACTGGATGCGAACCACAGGCAGACCGACCCCGTGTTCCTCAAGGCGTTGGACGAGATCCGATGGGGGAGGGCGGGGGAAACGACCCTGGGATTGCTCGCCCGGCATGTGAGCCGCGACTGGGACCGGGACCATGCGATGGTCCTGGCGGCCACGAACCGGCGGGCCGACGACATCAACCGGATGATGCTCGACTCGATCCACGCGCCCGCCATGCGCTTCCACGCCACGTCGAAAGGCGAATGGGACAAAAGCCTGCGCCCCGCCCCCGAACACCTGGAACTGAAGGAAGGCATGCGCGTCATGCTGTTGAGCAACGACAAGGAAGGCATGTGGGCCAACGGCAGCATGGGCACCCTCCTCGGCTTCGAGGACGGCAAGCCCCTCGTGCTCATCGACCCCGAGGAGGAGGACGGGGTCGGGCCGGTCGTGCTCGTCACCGAACACACGTGGGAGGTGACCCGCAGCAAGGTCGAGGAACAGTGGGACGAGGAGAAGGAAAAGAAGGTCAAAAAGCTCGTCACCACCACCGTCGGCTCCTACACGCAGCTGCCCCTGACCCCCGGCTGGGCCATCACCATCCACAAAAGCCAGGGCAAGACCTTCAACCGGCTCCACCTCGAACTGCCCGACAGGCCCCTGTTCGCCGACGGACAGGCCTACGTCGCGTTGAGCCGAGCCACCAGCCTCCAGGGACTCACCCTCAGCCGCCCCCTGACCCGCATGGACGTGCGCGCCGACCCCTGGGCCCTCGGCTTCCACCAACGCATGCAAAACGGGTTCCCGCAGCCCGCATTGCAGGAAAGCCTCTTCGACTAGCCCCGGGGAGGGACGCATATGATTTGTAAAGGAGCGTGGACCAAGGTGGGAGAAGGAGGATGCCATGGATGCGGGCGAAAACGACGCGATGAGGAGCCTGCTCGAGGCTGCCGAGGATACGGAATTGTATGACGTCTTCTCGGACACTTGCACGCACTGGCAGGCGGTGCTGTTCGCCAGACGCACCCCGGAGGCCGACATGGAGTGGAAGCGGGTCGAACAGGTCCGACGCTCGACCAAGCCAGGGGACCGGTCCCGGGTCATCTCATGGATTCTAGAATGGGACAGGCGCATCAAGGATGCCGAGAATACACACTGACGAACTGGAACGCATATGGTCGCGGGACATCAAGGACCGTGTCTTCGACAAGGCGCGGCCCGAGGAACATCCGCGGACCATCGTTCTCGGCGCGCAACCGGGCGCGGGCAAGACCGCCAGCCGGACCAATTTCCTTGACGAGACGTTCTCCGACGGACAGGTGACGGTGTTGGACGCGGATGCGCTGCGACAATTCCACCCGGATTATCTCCGGCTCATGCGCGATAATCCCCAGAGGATGTCGTCGGCGACGGCCCACGCCGCCTCCTTCTGGCGAGACAAGGCCGTGACGGAAGCCAACCTCCGGGGATATTCGATTCTGGTGGAGACCGCGTTCAAGCATTCCGAACGAGCCCTGTCCTATGCCCGGCAGGCCCATGGGGCTGGCCGCGGCACGGTCCTCGTCGTCATCGCCACGCCGCCCTCCGTGTCCCGTGCCGCGATCGTCAGAAGATACGCCTTGGAGGCGGCCCAGGGGAGAGGCAGGTGGGTGGCTCCCCTCGACCATGACATGATTGCCGCGAACCTTTCGGGCACTCTGTCGGACATCGCGGCCGCGGGACTCTTCGACGGATTCTGCACCATGTCCAGAAACGGAAGGCTCCTGTACGAGGGGCCGGATGCCAGTGGGTTCCTCTCCTCGTGGAGAAACGAATTCGAACGTCCTCTGACCGAGCGGGAGCGCGAGTACATCCACGTCGCCGAAGGCATCATGCGACGGTTCCTCGGTTCGGCGATACCCGCCGACGAAGAATCGGAGAGGACCATGCGGAACCTTTCCATCACCAGCATCCCGGGGAACGCTGATCGGCATTGGGTGAGCGACCATGTGCGCAACGGATACCCCGTGGCCGGGCATTGGGCGTGGAATCCCGGCAAAGCCCCGCATTGAGTTAATGATGGTTCCATGCCTGCCGTTGACGCATACGGGCGGGCATGGAACCCATTCTCATCGGAAGCCTGTTCTCCGGATACGGCGGCCTCACCCAGGGCGTCGCGCGCGCGTTGGGCGGAAACACGCGGACCATGTTCGTCTCGGACATCGAACCCGGGCCATGCGCCCTCCTCGCCCATCACGAGTCGCAGGCACCCAACATCGGAGACATCACCCAGGTCGACCCCGACGGCCTGCCCGACGTGGACGTGGTCGAAGGCGGAAGCCCCTGCTTCCCCACGGGCACGCCCGTGCTCACCGGAGACGGATTCAAACCCATCGAACAAGTCCAGGTGGGCGATCTGGTGCTCACCCACCTGGGCCGTTGGGAGCCCGTGCTCAAGACCGGCAGCCGGATCGCGGACACGATCATTCTCAAAGGGGAGGGCGCCCCGCCCATCGAATGCACCCCGAACCATCCGTTCTACTCCGCCAAGACCAGACGGCGGGCCGTCGACTCAGGCGAATGGGTCGAAGCCATCGCCATGAGGGGCCGGAAGTGGCTCGTCATGGAAGACGTCCCCCATTGGGAGCCGGTGCTCGACATACTCCCCGGCCGGTCGAACGTCCGGGTCCACAACCTCGAGGTCGCCGAAGACAACTCGTACACAGCATGCGGGATAGCCGTCCACAACTGCCAGAGCATGAGCTTGGCCGGCCTTCGCGCCGGCATGCGCGAGGGCACGAGGAGCGGCCTATGGTCATACCAGCGTGACCTGATCGCCGTGAAACGGCCCGCGCTCGCCATATGGGAGAATGTGGCCGGCAGTCTGACCGCGAGGGCGTCCAGCCGCATGGACGTGGAGCGCGCCGACCAACGTGCGAAGATTCTGGAACAGGCGGGGTTGTGCGCATGCGACCAACCCATGTTCGAAGCCATGCCCGGGTTCGAGCCCCCGACCGACGAGGCGACCCGCGTGGACGACAAATACCTGGAATGGGCGGCGAAGCAGGACATCGACGCCAGCGGCCTGACATGCGACAGGTGCGGACTACGCGTCTACGAGGACACTCCCACAGGATTGAAATCCGGCGGCGCGAGGCTCGACGGCCTGCTCGCCCAGCCGACCATCCGCGCCCTCGGCCGCGTGCTCGGCGACCTCGCGAACCTCGGATACGACGCCGTGTGGCGGATCGTGGAGGCCTCGCAGGTGGGCGCGCCCCACCACCGGCAGCGCGTGTTCGTGACCGCATGGCCGCGCGACCCGAAGACTGTGGGAAGGGAATCCGACGATCCGACGTTGAACGGGTTGGCCGCATTGCCGCCCATATGCCCGAAGAGCCCGCCGTGGGCCGTATGGGACGAGAATCTGGACGTGTGGACGCTGCCCGACCCGGACCTGTTCGGAGAACCCAGCGTGTTCATGGACGGCTGGCCGAAACAGGGCGTCATGGCCGACGGGAAGGCCCATGGGATTCCATCCGCATTGGAGGCATTGTGACCACCGTCCTGCTGCCCACCCCCCAGGCGTCCGACGGCCTGTTCGAACAAGGCCCCATGTGCTCGGGACGGAGCGTCGCCGAAAGCACGTTCCTCGCCACCAGGGTGCTCGTCCTGCCCCTGCCGGGCAGGATGGACGAATCGGAGGAGGCGCGCCGCGACCAACGGCAGAAGGAGAAGAAAACCCGTATGAAAGAGCATCGACTATTGCCCACGCCCACGAGCCGGGACGGCAAGGGCGCGAACCAGCAACACACGGACAGCTGCCTGCCCGTCGCCGTCGAGCATTACCTGCCCACCCCGGTCAGCCGGGACGGCGGGAAGGGCGGGGCCGTCGACCCGGACCGCAAGAAGGCGTCGGGCCACGCCGTCACCCTCCAGGACGTGACGGAGAAAACTGGTCTCGCGGACGCGTGGGGCGACTATGGGCCCGCCATCCACCGGTGGGAGCAGGCGCTCGACCGGCCCTCCCCCTGCCCCACGCAGGCGTCAGGCAGCCTGTTGAAGGCGCTGCGCCGGCTGTCCGCGGAGAACTTCCGCAACGACTGGCTGAGGGAACACGTGCCCGGATGGACCGAGGGGGACCGGATCGACGAAACCCTATGGGGGCGGGTGCCCGGGGACAATGGATCGGGCGACCTGGTCATCCCCGCCACGAGCCTGCCGTCGGAGCGCATCCTCCGTTTCTGGCTGCGCGGCGTGAAGCGCAAACCGAACCTCACCTGCCTGAGCCCCATGTTCGTCGAATGGATGATGGGCCTCGACCCGGGCACGGTCACCGACCCCAGGGCATGGGAGCACGTGGACCTGAACCATCGGAACCTCCAGTTGCGCGCGCTCGGCAACGGGGTCGTGCCCCAACAGGCGGCCGCCGCCATCCAATGGGCGCTCGCAGTGCGCAGGACGCTGGCCTGACGGCATCCGTCGCATAGGGGACGTCCGGACACGGAAGGAAAGGAACCGGCCATGGTCATGGACAAAAACGGACGACTGCACGAACCCCAGGGCATCCCCACCGGAGGCCAATACGCGAGCGGAGGCTCGGGTCACGGCATCACCAGCGACCTGCCCGCCCCGCCCACGGCGGACGACGTCCGCCGTGACCTGGTCGACATGCTGGACGTGCTCGACGGAACCACGGAGCCGTCGGACGAAACCGCCGCCCGACTCGCCTCCCGCCTGGCGGAAGGCAATGGCATGCGCGACGCGCTTCTCCTGTCCGCATGCGCCCCGTATGCGGACCGCGGCATGCTGGAGAGGATCGCCCAAGGCGAGCCGACCGACGACGACAAGTACGAACAGCACGAGTCGATCATGTCCGCCCACGAGCACGGGGTGTCCGGCGGCAGGCCGCGCCGCATGCTCGCCCTCCTCGACAAGGTCAACGACATGGAGGGCGGCAGCGCGAACGGGGAGGCGGCCGCCGCCTGGCTCCACTGGATGCGCAGGGACAAGGAGGATGCGAAGCGGCACGCCGAACGCGCCCTCAGGCTCGACCCGCATAACAGCCTCGCCGGGATCGCGCTCAGAGGCTCGAACCTATTGAAGTGACGATCCCCGCGCACGACGGCGGGCATCCGGCCAATGGAAGACGGATGCCCGCCATTGTTTTTCGGGGACGCATGCAAGAGGCGACAAGGAAACCCCGATCCAAGACAGGAGTCCCCATCATGGCCACCGCAACCCTCGCCCCGATGTTCACCGTCGAGTCCGCGCTCGCCGACTCGCTCAAGGTGTTGGACGGCGAGACCGAATCGTCCGGCCTGCTGTCGGCCGGCTTGGCGCGTCTGCTGGACGGGGAACATTTGGGTTTGCGTGACGCGCTTCTGCTGGCGGTGTGCGAGCCGTCCGCGGACCGCGCCCTGCTGGATCGTCTCGCCGTCGGCTCGTCGGACCGGGTGGACTCGCAGGCCGTCCATTACGCGCTGTCGGCCGTGTGGGACAAGGGGTTCCCGGACCTGCCGCGCGTGGACCGGTTGTTCGCCCTGCTGTCGGACGTGCTGTCGGCGGACGAGTCGTGTGTGCAGGCGCCCGCGATGATGGGTTGGATCGAGATGATGCGCCACGACGTGGATGCCACCGACCGTCATGCGCGCAAAGCCTTGATGCTTGACGACTCATGCTCGCTCGCCGCCCTCACGCACACGGCAGCCCTGTTCCGACTGGGCGTCGAGGACTGAAAGGGGAAACGGTCATGGATGGATTGCCTTCGAGCATACGAACGAAGATCAAACGCATCGACCATGCGCTCGGCCAGCCGCACGACTGGCGGACCGTATCCGACGACGACGAGGGACATGTGCGCGTGCGCGCCTTCATCGAGGGACGCTACGTCAAGCTCATCTTCCACAACGGCACGCTGCGAGCCATCAAATCAAACGGCAGCCCCGTGGACGCGTACCGTCGCACGCCCGCATGGATCGCCGAATGGATCCTCGCACAGGAGCCCCGCTTCCATGCCCCACGGGGCGAGTGAATCAACCTAAGCTCGAAAAACGAAAGGAACAAGCATCATGTCCTATTGGTTCATCCCCACCGAAACCACGCTCAATATCCGCGACCCCCAGGGGAACGAATGGGAATACGAAATGAGCATGAACGACCGCATCCACCTCGCCGCCAACCTGCTCAAAGCCATGCCCGCATGGGCGAAGCGTCGTGTGGGCGAGATGGTCGAGGAGGCGTGAGCATGGAAACGGATGGCAAGCCATCGTTGATGGTGGTCTACGCGGCGAACGACTATGTCCGTTCGCTCAGCGGTTACGAGTACGAGGATTACGATTCCGCCGACATCGAGGACGCATACATTGCAGGGTATGAAGCAGCCATGTCTGATATGCGTAAAGGAGTCGACCAGTGAACGGCATCATGGGGGCAAGACTGCCATACGGCGCGACATGGTTCGGCGGCTTCGAAGGATTCAAGGACGAAAGAGTGCCGGAGCATCTCATCGTCGCCATGGACATGCTCAGCCACGAGGACGCGAGGTTCTGGGCGATGACCGACTCAAGCACCCCGTACCGCCACATCGACGTCCAACGGCTCGCCGACCATTTCCACGGCCCCTACACCGCCGGACAGATCCGCGACGCGATGCGCGAAACCATCAAGGACTATCCGCTTTGCGAAGACGAGGAGCGCCGGCACTACGAGGAACTCGAACGCAGGCTCACGCAGGCGGAGACCCAACGTTGGGAGCCGGAACCCGCGAACAAGTTCGATTTCGACGACAACACGATCTTCGTGACCGACGAGAACGGCGGACGACACGAACACGGGATAGGCACGGAGGAGCGCATCCGCCTCACGGCCAGCCTGATCAAGGCCCTGCCCGAATGGGCGGAGAAACGAGTCGAAATGATGACCGGAGCAAGATTGACGCACCCCTATGGTCGGATGGAAAACCATTGAAAGGAACAAGAGCATGACCGTCAAACTGATTGTCCGCGCAACCCGCGCAGACGGATGCCTCGACTGCGAAGCCAATTGGGACGACCGCACGGAGGAGGACACTGTCAAGGAGAACACGGAGGGCATCGCCCTGCTCTCGTCCTCCGCAGACAGGGCAGTCGAACGGCTCGCCGAATGGGATCCCTCCGTCAATTGGATCCGCATGCTGCGCGACGAGGGCGTGCTCGGCGAAACCATCCCCGACGGTTTCCTGGCCCGTGTCCCCGTGGAGGATGCTTCGGAGCAGGGCATGTCGTTCGACGAATGGCTCGTCCGCCACCCCGACCACAAATGGGTCGTGCGCTACCACGTGGGCGACCCCTATGACGGGCTGGCCGAGTTCCGCGACATGGACATGTCCGAGGACCAGTGGCTCGACTTCGCGGCCACGGTCATCGGCCGGCGCCGGGACGAACTGGTCATCGCCGACAACACGCTGCTCCGTCTGCTGGCCCGCGCGGAAAAACTCTCCGACGGGCAGCGGGAGCGAGCCTATGATCTGCTTGCGCCGTGGCTGTTCGACGACCCCGAGCCCCGATCCCACGCCCTGTCCCCGTGGATGCCCGACGAGCACGGGTACTGGCATACGGCATGCCATGGGTTGAGGGCGGTCGCCCGCAACCTCGACACGGGCTGGCCCCGCCTCGTGTCCGTCCACCGCACGTTCGACGACCTGCTGCCCCTGCCGGAGGGCTTCGAACAGGTCCACGGCTGGGATCAGAGGCACTCCGACCAACGTAGGCTCAAAGAGATGGCCCACGAATACGGGTGGCTCGCCGTCAGCCCGGGCGCCGGACGTGAGAAAACGAACGAGCTGAACCGCATCGACCCGGACGTCAACTGGCCGCGCATCCTCGACCACACCAGCCTGTTCGAAAGCGGCGACGGACGGCGCACGATCCTCGCAAGCCCCTACCTGGCCGGCGTGGATGTCGACGAGGCCGTGGAGGCGCTGCGCAAACGGTTCCCCGACGCGACCGTCGAAGCTCGCCGCGACTCCTGGTATTACCCGGGCCGCACCGTCGACTTGCTGATCACGCTCAACGACAAGCGGGAACAGAACGGGAGGAACGAGTGACCATGCACGAGCCACAGCCGAACCCGATGCGAGACCAGCTCACGGAGGACCTTGCCAAGCATTTGTGGTGGAGCCGCGAGCCACACGAGCCCGGCGAAGAGAACGACACGGAGGCACGCGACAAGGCGTGGGCGGAGAAAACCAACGGCGGCGCGTTCAACCGGATCGGCGTGCAAAGCCTGCGTCGGCAGGCGCGCGACATCCTCGACTTCATCGACGGATGGCAGGCCGACCACTCCGAGTACAGGAAGTGGATCAACGAGCGGATGATCGAAGACTCCGGGGCGGGTCCCGATCCGGAGATGACCGAGCGGTTGGCCCGCATCCTATGGTGGCGGCGCAAGGCCGACAGTCCCGACGAACTCCTCGACACCGCGGGCCGCAACTATATCTGGGAACAGACGATCAAACGCGGCGGCAGCGGGCTGGCGGAGATACAGACGTTGCGAAAGCTGGCGAGAGCCATCGTCGGGATCATCGAAGGCCCCCGGTGGACGTTCGAGGACGATCAAGGACAAGTCGAGGACACCTCCGACAAGCCCGCTGACGCGATCACCGAACCGATGGTGGAGCGCGCGGCATTCGCGCTCCTCAAGACCCGCACCACCGGCCCCGAAGCGGACGGGTTCGCCCGCTGCCAGTGGGATGACAATCCGGGGAACATCCGCGACGTGTTCATACACGAGGCCCGGGTCATGCTCGAGGCCGCGTTGGGAGGCGAAGCATGATACGGACCGAGACCGTGATCCGCATGTTCATCGAATGCGACGCGTTCCACTGCGGCATGACCCTGGACATCCCCGATGACATCGACAATCCGGAGCAGGCCGTCGAATGGGCCTGCAGGCACAAGGGGTGGCGGGTCGGCGTCAAGGGCGTGCAACGCGGCAGGACCTATTGCCCCGCGTGCGCAAGGCCGGACGACGCCACGCGAATCGAATGAAGGAGGACCATCATGGAAAACGATGACGTCATCGACAGGGCGGCCGAGGAAAGGTTCGCCTACACGGACCCGTTGCTGCAGGACATCGCCGTGAGCGGGTTCCGCGAGGGAGTCGCATGGCAGCGGCAACAGCCCGTCGAAATCACCGAACAGATGATCGACGAGGCGGAGAAGTGGATCGCCTCCGGCCTCCTCGAACTGGCGGACAACAGGACCATCGCGCGCGTCGTCCTCGAACAAACGCTCGGAGGCAAACGGTGAACCAATACGAGAAGCAGGAGATCAAGGAGACCATCCGCAAGGACATCCTCGACAAGGCCGCGTGGCCATTGCTCGGCGGCGGAACCCGCACCGGCACGGTCGTCGTCCTTACCGACTCGAAGGGCTTCGAGTACGTCGTCACCTGCGATCCGACATGGATCGGATACGGGCATGTGCATCTCGAACTGCACACCATGGAGAGGACGTTCCAACATCCTGTCTCCGCCGATTCCACCGACCCCGTGGCAGAGGCCAGGGCGTGGCTGACAGGACTGCTCACAGGACTTGGCGCCACGGACAGGGAGATCCTGGACGAACGGCCGTGGCCCGCGCACACGGGCCACGGTTCCTGACGCATCCCCTACGTTGATAAACGTGAGCCGACGCGAAGGGAGCCAAGTCAGGTGAAGGACCTCATATACGGGATGCTGCGCGACACCGGCGCGGGCATGTTCACGCTCGGCGCCATGACCATCCTCATGGCAGGAATCGGACTGGGCATGGGCCTGCATGCGATCGTGACCCGAGAACGGCTCGCCAACACCAACGATAGGAATGCCCGGCGCATCCTGGGGCTCATCCTCGCACGCGACTGGCTGACCGCCATCGCCGTGGCCCTCATCGCTGTCGGCGTGGGACTCATCCTGCTCCGCCTGCCGCACACGACATGGCCCCTCATCCCCGCCGCAATGCTGCTGCTCGCTGCCGGAATCCTTTGGCTCGTCGTCCGACTGCTCACGCCATCGGATTGGGCGGAGACCATCGACAGGCTCGACGGAGGGAAGGAGAAAAACCAATGAATGACATCAACGGATACTTCAGGACATTGGCCAGCCGCGAACGCGATCGTTTCCTGAAGGCGGCCGCGCCATGGTCGAAGCTCGGACGCTTCGACCATGCATGCCATCCCATGGTTCCGTTCCCGGATTGGCGTGATTCGCTGCCGGAGACGGCACGGACGCATGCATCCGGATGTTCTTTCCGCACAAGGTTTGGAGGAAACCGATGAACGACGACAACCATCAGATTGAACTCGCCGACGGGCTTGTGTTGGACCGGCGCTGGCGCCGTGTCCTCGACGGGAACGGCGAACCCATGCCGAGCATGGACAAGGATTTCCTGTTCACGCTCGACTGGCATCGCAACGGCATGCTGCCCTCGTTCTCCACGTCGGACGGCTTGCTCGTCTGCCTGCCCGAGGACCGTGACGGCACGCGGTTCATCGTCACCGACATGGGTCCGCGCGGCGATGCCCCGTGGACGCCGCACCTGTACCTGAGCGCCAAGGAGCCGGCCACCTTCTGGGCGGACGATCTGCGCCACACCCCGATGCTCGTCCTCGCCGGCGACTGGGTGGTCAGCCGGCACGAGGAGCAGGCGGTGTGGGCCATGGCCCCGTGCGGGCCTAGCCAACGTATCCTGTGGGCCAACCCCGGGATGCAGGGCGACATGGAAGACACGGACTTGTTCCGTCTGCTCGGTTACAGCGAGGAATGGCTGCGGGACCCGGATATGAGGCCCGTGAGAAAGCCTTTCCCATGGGCCTGACGGAACACCCTCCGGTCGGCCTCGCCGCCGGACGGGCCTCTTTCCGAACATTGGGAAGAATGTTTCGGATGGGAAGGCAAGGCGCTTGATGCTTGACCTCACGCAATACGTCGCAGACATCGACCGGCAGCTGATGCCATGGCCCCTGGTCCTGCTCGTCCTCGTCGGTGTGCTCGGTATCATCGCGGGCGTCATCATGTTCGACATTTCGTTGACCCGGCGTGCGAAATGGATCAGCATCGGCGTCGGTCTTGCCGGATCGATCGTTTTCGCCGTCTCCCTGACCGTCGGCAACATGCTGACGCCGCCCCGCATGGACCCCAGGCCCGTCACGGAAGTCATCGAGAAGGCCTACGGGATCACCGGTCTGAGCTACGACAGGGATGATCCCACGGTCGGGAGACCCGATTCGGAACTGGACTCGTTCCCCAAGGACGGCGTGTACAAGGCCATGTGGGTGAACGGCGACGGCGGGGACAGTCGGATCATGCATGGCTCGCTCACAGTGCTCGACGACAAGGTGCAATTGACGACCGACGCAGGCAAGATCCTGAAGCCGGTCGAACGATACTCGGTACCCAAGGAGGGCAAGAATGCTTGACCTCGAATCATATGCGGATGCATCCGCACGCGTGCCGGCCCCGTTCACCCCATACGTGGTCCTTGCCGGCATTATGGTCTTCGCATGCTCGCTCTTCGCATCCATGTTCCTGTTGCGCTCGGACGAGGACGGTTCGCTGCATCCGGCAGACAGACGGATCCTCGAAGCCGTCGTTCTCGGATTGGCGCTCATGGTCGGAGGAGTCTTCTTCGGATGGGTCCTCGGCACGCCGCCCGAGGGTGCCCGCGGCTTCAACCAGGTGGTGGAAGCCAGCTACGGCATCGAGGACCTACGGTACGGGAAGGACGATCCGATGCGGGGCGTCGTGAGCTGGTCTGCATCACCCCTTCCACCGGAAGGCGAATACAAGGCCCTTTGGGCCAGTGGGTCGGATGGCGGCGAGGAGCTTGTGCACGGCACCCTTACACTGCTCGACGACAAGGTCCAGCTCCAGACCGACAAAGGCAAAATCCTGAAGCCAGTCAAAGCATATTCGATACCCGGACGGCCAGAGGAATAGTAGGGCCATCATGGTTCATCGCACCGCATTGGAGGAGGCGGGACGACGCTGGCCGCCCGCAGACACCACAGACCCGCACGACCAGGCCCGCCGCGAAGGATTCCTCGCTGGCGCCGAATGGCAGGCCGCCCACACGGAGGACGGGGCCACGGTCCACGACCTATTTGACGAGGCTTCGGAGCGCATACGCATGCTGCGCGCCAAGGCGTGGGAAGAAGGCTGCGGGCGCGCATACCGGAGCGTGGCGCACGAATGGCCCGCAGTGATGCCGCCATTGGACGGACTGCTGGCGGACAACCCCTACCGTGATGGGAGCAAGCCATCCATTTCCATAACGGACGAAATGGTGGAGCGCGCAGCCCGTGCGCTCGCCCGTCAGTGCGACGTGAAGCCGGTCCGGGATGATCCGCGCGTGCATGTCAGACACGAGCCCGGTGACTTGCTGGGCTACGACGAGGAGACCGACGTGCAGTGGAATTTCACGGCCACGGCAAGGCTCATGCTCGAGGCCGCGATGGGAGCGCAGAGATGACCGGTCTCAGCAGGAAACTCCCCAACGATTACGATGCCCCGTTCCCCAGTCTGGAGTTATTGCACCGCTACCCGTTCAGCACGGGCATGTGGCTATGGCATTTGTTCCGCTTCGAGTCCAGTGGCAACCCGAACGGGTATATGGAGCGCGCGAGCCGATACTGGAACGACTTGACATCCTCCTCCGCCTGAAGGCGGAGGATTCCAGCGTCACGGGGTGTTTCCCCGTGGCCTGTTGGTTCGCGTTTCACGGGAGCTGTCCCGGGCGGGACGTGTCGTCTCGTCCGGGATCCTATGCTCCTCCACGCCGGCACGTGTCCCGGCCGTTTGCGTTTCCAATCCTCGGTTGAGGATGTTGATCGCCGCGTTCACATCTGCGTTCGCCCGGTGACCGCAGCGTTTGCAGTGGAAGACCGCTTGGTTCTCGCGGTTCTCCTTCCGCACGCTGCCGCACCGGCAGCACGTCTGGCTGGTGTACGCGGGATTGACGGTGATGTAGGCGACTCTTGCGAGCCTGGTCTTGTATTCGAGCATGTCGTAGAGGCGTCCGAGGCTGGCCCGTCGCATGACCCTGTTGAGGCCGCGCTTGGCCTTGGCCCCGTTCGGCAGGTACTGTCCCGGATGCAATGGGTCCGGTTTCGGCCTGGCCTTGCGGGTCATGTTTCCGACCTGGAGGGCTTCGACGACGATGATGTCGTTGTCTTTGACGAGGCTCGTGGTGGTCTTGTGCTGGGAGTCGATGGTGATGCGCGCCGCACGGGCCTGCAGGTCCTTGATTTTCCGTTCGGTCTTCAGGTACCGGTTGGATGCGCCGTGTTCGAAGTAGTCCTTCGCATTCGGCAGACCGGCCTTCCCACGCCGTTTCGCCTGTTGGCGCTGAAGGTTGCGCACCCGTCTGTCGATGCGCTTTAGCTTTCCGATGGGTAGGTCGTGGAATCCGCCGTCGCTGTCGGCGAGCTCGTGCACGGCGCCGCCGTCCAGGCCGACGCACGCTCCCGTCCTCCCGCGTTCGATGGGCAGGGGTTGGTTGGTGAACACAAGCTCCCGTTTGGTCCAGTTGACCCTGACGCTCGTGTAGTCGCGTATCGGCTGGGACAGGCGCACGCGGATGACGATGCGGAATCTCGCGGGCTCTCCGGGAAGACGGTGTTTCGGTGGGATCTGCCCGGTGATCGTGACCTCGCCGTGCTTCCGGTTGAGTTTGCGGAACCTGGCGTTCCTGCCCTTGCGATGCCAGCACACGAACGTCAAATCCCGGCCCTTGCGCTTGAACCCGGGCATCGCGCCGGGATCCGTGCCTTTCTCGCGCAAGGTCTGGCGGCGTTTGATGGCCGCGTTCCATTCGGTGCGCTCCTCCTTGAGGGTGGAGTCGAGGATGGTGTCGGGAACGCATGCGGTCCACGGGTGGTCCTCCCGGCATTCGCTGGTCCTCCTCGCGTCCACGTCCTCGCCGATGGGCTCCAACAGCATATGGTCAGGGTCGGCGTACCGCATGCGCCGGGAGCGCAGTTCGTTGAACCGGTGGCGCCACCCGTGGCACAGCCACCGCATCACCCTGTCCGGGTCGTCCGAATGCACGGGGCCGCCCCATTTGTCATATCCGAGGAACGGCATGCCTTCGACGTGCACGCTCTCGATCCGTGTTCTCTGGCTCACCGTTCCTCCTTCCCCGGCCATCTTCGATTATAATTGGTTGCATGTCCGACGGCAACGAGATTCGCAAGGGAAGACACTGCGTCTTCGACATGCACGTGCATTTGGTCTTCGTTACCAAATACCGGCACCACGTGTTCGACGACACCCACCTGACCCACCTGGAGCGAATCTTCCAGGACGTGTGCGCCGACTTCGGATGCCGTCTCGACGAATTCAACGGGGAGAGCGACCACGTGCACCTGCTCGTCTCGTTCCCACCCACCGTCCAGATCAGCAGGCTCGTCAACAGCCTCAAGGGAGTCTCCAGCCGCATCATGCGCCGCGACCACCCCGAACTCGCCGAACACTACTGGAAGACGCAACGCCTTTGGTCGGGAAGCTACTACGCCGGAACAAGCGGCGGAGCGCCACTCGCTACCCTCAAAACCTACATACGGAAGCAGAACAGGCCAGCATAGAATGCCGTTTCCCCACCGGCCTAAAGGCCGGCGTCCCCACGGCTTACCGGATGGCGGACAAGCCCGCAGTGGCCAAGGGCGACGACACTGAATCCCTCAAACGGTTCGCCATGCAATGGCTGGCGGACATCGGGAAGACGGCCAGCGAGCTCTCCGACGAGGAGCACGATGCTTATCTCGATGCGCTCATCAACGAGTGCGCCCGGCGAAGCGCGAACCGCAGACCCGATCCGCGTGGCCGGGAGCTGATTCCCGCTGAGGTGTCGTTCGCGGGATTGCTTTAGGCGCGGGAGTGTGGCGCGCCCACAGCATGATACGTATAATGAAATTGTTTATATACGTATCCAAGGAGGTTGCAGTGAACGCCACTAGGAAACTGACCCTCAGTGTCCGATCTGATGCCATTGAGGCCGGCAGGCAGTACTCGGACCGCACCGGCCGTAGCCTGTCCAGCCTCGTCGGAGGCTTTCTGCAGGGCCTCGAGGACGCCACCATCCCCGGCTCCCATTCCCCGGCCGTCACGGCACTCATGGGCGTGGCCGAGGGTGCGCATGAGGACGACTACCGCCGGCACCTGGAGGAGAAATACCTATGAGGCTGGTCGTCGACACCAACGTCTTCCTCGACGTCATCCTCCGACGCGAACCCCTATGCCACGCGTCTGCGAGGATCCTCGACCTATCCCAACGGGGATGCGAGCTGCTGATGCCCGCGCATTCGGCGAGCACCATCCTCTACATAGTCGAAAAACAATGCGATAGGCAGACTGCATTGACCGCGTTCTCGAACTGCCTGAGCGTTGCCCACGTCGCCGCATTGGACGAGACCACCATCCTCAAGGGACTGGCATTGGACTTCAAGGACCCCGAGGACTCCTTCGTCGCTGCGATCGCGCAACGAGAACAGGCGGATGCGATCGTCACCAACAACGTCACGGACTTCGCCGCATCGCCAGTGAAGGCCCTCACGCCCGCGGAATTCCTCGCCGCACTCCAAGCGACCGGAAAAACAGACGATGAATGATGGGAATGCCCCGTCCCGCGAACCCATCGCCCTGCTTATCATCGGTGTTCTGCTCGTCCTTATTGGCGTCGGTCTGGCCGTCGGCTGCTGGATGTTCCGGGACGAGGGACTTGGGTTCATCACCTTGGTCGCTGACATGCGGGATCCGCGGAACGTGGGCCTCGTATTGCTGACGTTCGGCGTGATATTCGTGCTCTCCCTTGGAGCGTTCCTATTGTGGAGTCTGGCCGCGGTCCTCGCTGTGGCGGCCCTCATCGGCGGCCTCGTCCTCATCTTCGCCAGCTGTACACAAGGGAAAGGCGACGAGCCCACGGTCCGATAGGCCTTGCGACGCGCCCCACGGTCGGCCACACCATAAGCCCACGCGGAGCGCATGATGGTTCCCGACGCGGCCACGACGCATAAACGTCGCGCACCAACCATACGGACGACCGGGAAGGAACAGACATGGGCTTCAACCACAGCAATGCGCTCGCCGGAGAACGGGATTCCCATGCGAGGTGAGAGCGCGCCGGCCCGCGCCGCCAGACTGTTCCGCGAGAACCCGTGGCTGACGGTCGAGAAGGCCCGCGAGCTCACGGGCCTTCCGTTGGAATTGCTGAACCAAATCTATGGACCCATCGATGCGGAGCGTTCGCTAGAACGTGAGGCGCGCAGGATCGAACGGAAGCTGGCCCGCGGGCATTGCCCATGCCCATTGTGCAGGTCGGGCCACGGGGCCGCGTTCTCCACCATGGCCTGCCTGCCGTCCGGCTCGTTCGCCACCATCAACGGAGACCCGTTGGCAGGCGAGGGCATGTTCCGAATGATCGGCTGCTCCTGCTCCAACAGCCGTTGCCCCGCATGCCTCCTCTATCCACGTGACACGATCGGCGAGGCGGAGGAGGCGTTCAAGAAGGGCGAGTTTTTGAAGGAGACGTTCTTCACCGTCGAGATGGACGGACGGGAGATCCTGGCCACCTTCTCCAGGAAACACATCCAGCATGGCATGATGCGACTCATGCGCGAATACGGCGCCGGGAAAGTCAGCCGGTTCCCCGGCATCAACCCGGAATGGATCACGCAAGCGGACATGCTCGTCCAGATAGAAAAAGCCAAAAAGGAGGGCTTCGACACCACCATGATGTGCCCCGAGTGCGGGCACAAGGGCAGGCTCCAGCGCACTCCCGATTACCGGTGGACCGCCGCCTGTCCCCACTGCAAGAAAAGACTCGAACACGGGTTCCCCAGTCCCCAGTTGGCGCAGGAGGCGTTCGAGGCAGGCGACTGGCAACGCGAATGCAAGCCGGAGGAGAAGCAGTGACCTTGGCGTGGGAGGATGCTCGTCTGCTCGCCCAGGAGGTCCTGGACAACCATTGGGACGGCCTGCTGCCCGTCAAGGTCGCCGGCATGTGCCGGAACCTAGGTGTGAAACCCTACCGCGCCACGCTGCCTGACGACATCATGGGCATGGTCATCGGCGAGCCGAACCTGATGTGGGATGCGCGCGCCTACGTGCACGCCGGCCTGTCGGCCGACCGGCGCCGTTTCATGCTCGCCCATGAGCTGGGCCACTACATCGAGCGCATCGTGGTGGCGGACGACGATGACTTCTCCTTCGCATGCCGGCGGCTCTCCAACCGTGACCTCCACGAGTATTACGCCGACGAATTCGCATACGCCCTGCTCATGCCGGAACGCGAGTTCACCCGAATGCGGAAACAACGGCGGAGCATGACCGAGATGGCCGCCACGTTCGGAGTCCCGACGGCAGTCGTGCGTGAACGCCTCGAATGCCTAGGAAAACCTCCGAGACACATTCCCACGGTCACCCATCCCTCCGGCCGTCGTATACAGGCATGATGGGACGCATACGAGTATCGAACGAAACTTTTTCTTGGAGGGAGATCATCATGGCGGACCCGCAGTTCGAGCACGACGAGTGGGCGTTGGAGGGCGGCGGTTTGGGCGTGGCGTATATCTGCGTCCGCCGTGAGGACGGGGAGGCGAGTGTGACCGTGCTCGTCGACTTGCCCGAATGGCTCCAGCATCAACGCTTGTTCCTGCCGACCCTGGCGCGCAGCATCCACCATGTGCCGTTGGACCGGGTGGACGAGACGAAGCGGAGCATGGTCCGCACGTTCGAACGCCTGCTCAACGCCAGCGAGACCGCCATCCAAGAATGGGGCGATCTCGAGGAGTCCGAGGAATAGGAGGAAGAGCATGGGCAAGCCATTGCTGGACTTGGGCCAGTTGACGATACAGTGCCCGGTGTGCGGCGGCATGTTCGACGCCAGACTGGAGAGGATTGATTTCGACGACGACCCCAAGGGCGTAGGCGTCGTCACGTATTCGCACGAGCTCACTGGATGCCCGTGGATGTGGCATTGGCGGGCGCGCATCACGCATCCGTTGCAAGCACCGCGTCTGAGCGCCGAGCTGAAACTCAGCGAATTGAAGAACGATTTCGATGTGATCGTCCACCATGCCCGCGTCTGCACGCGTTGCGGCGAGCCCGTCGAACTGCGCTCCTACGGCGAGTCGGGCCGGTGGTCCGTGGACTGCTCATGCGATTCGATTCTCACGGTCTCGTGCGCCTACTCGATGGGCATCCTCAACGGCAGCGACATGGACGTGCTTACGAACAGGCTAACGGGCCACGAACGACGCCGCACGTTTGCCAAGGCGTATGACGAATACCGTAGGCGCATGGGCGTGCTCGACTATCTGGAGAAGCGAATCGAGGAGGACAAGGACATGCCAAGCCCGGCCGAACGACTCCGGGACATGGTGTCCGAGAATGAGGGGAGCGCGGAGTGAACGCGGAGGAGCGCAAACTCGTCAAGGAGACGTGGAGGAAAAGCGTCGAAACCCTTGGCGTCACCAAGCAGTCGATCGTGTGCATGGAGGAGCCCGCGGAGCTGATCCAGGCGGTCAGCAAGATGCTGCGCGGCAAACCCGGCGCGAAGGCTAACCTGGTGGAGGAGATGGCGGACACGCTGATCTGCATCCATTTGCTGCAGCTCATGCATGGCATCACGGATGAGGATCTGGAGAGGATTGTGGTCGCGAAGACGCTCCGGCAGAGGGAACGTATCGAACACGGAACCGCATGATGCTAGAATGATCGCCATAACGTAGAAACGTTGGGGTTCGCCTCGACGTTTCATGGGCCACGGGCTTAAGCTCGCGGCCCGTCTTTTTATCCCCGCGCCCATCTCACTCCGCCCGATGGCCTCAAGTCTTTTCCAGATAGGTGCGGTCAGGAAAGCGGAATGCGGGTGCGAGACAGGAGTTCAGGCAGAGAGCTCTTCGATAATCCTCCTCAGCCGGTCGCCCATGCTTTCGACCGGCTTTCTATTTTCCCCATCGATGGTTTCCTCGACCGGATCCTCGGTCCGAGACTGGGAGTTCAAGGTTTGGTTGATCCCTGCGGTCATGGTGGTTCCTTTCTCGGACTTGGCGAGGCCGGGCGTATCCATTGTCGTATCTCTTCCGATTGTCCGCGTGTGTCCATGGGGTAAAAGTCTCCTCGGCGGCCCCGCGCCCGTCCGCCCACGCCCATGGACGCATGCGGATAATCGGAATCATCGATATGCAGAGGAGGCAGTCATGGGATACCCGTATGGTCCGGAGCCGTATCCGACGTTCGGCGAGGCTGAGGCAAGCGTTGACGTGCTGCGCGCATCCTATATGACCGAGAAGGACCTGCTGGACCGCGAGACGGAGTTCGCGTTCAACCACCCGGAGCTGGCGTCCGCCTGGCAGAAAGGATTGGCCGCCCAATCGGAGGCCGCATTGTCGGGCCTCGCGTTCGGACGAGCCCTGGATTCGCTCGGCCTGACGAACGGGAGCGACCGGTTCATGCAGGACCTGTTCGCCATCATGGACGACCGATTGGTCTCGGAGCGCAACGAGCGGGCGAAGGAGGACGAGGAGACGCCCGGCAATCCGCGTTGGCAGGCGGAAAGGCTCGCCAACAGGCTGCCCGTCGTCATCATGGTCAAGGACTACACGGCCCACGCATCGATGCCCGGCCTGCCTGACCTGAAGGCTGAGGCGTATGTGGACGAGACGGGACGGGCGGTCGCGGGCCTACGCCGGAAGGCGGCGCAACTCATCCTCAAATGGGTGGAATCGGACGATCCGCGCCTGCTCCCGCTGCTGTCGGAGGACGAGCTGCCGAGGTTCGCGCAGGCCGGGTATGGGCCCGCCGGGGAGGAGAAGACCGCCTTGTAGGATGGCAGACGAGAATGACATCGGACCAGGAGAGCGGACATGTGCGTATTCGCGCGTATAGACTTGGAGAGAAAACCGGAGCACATTCCCGGCATCGGCGTCTGGAAGAGCGTACTCACCCTCCAAGGATGGGCGGAGCCGGCCGACATGGATGCATTCGAGCATACGCTCGTTGAACTATGCGACAAGCATGAAACCGACTGCGGGACCGAATATTCGATTGACGACCAAGGCACCGAATGGTTGGCCCGGCGAATGAACATGCTTCATGAGGATGCTCCCGACGAGTATTGCGACGGCTCCTGCCTT
Organism: Bifidobacterium sp. LH_730; assembly: GCF_056355835.1. Taxonomy (NCBI): domain Bacteria; kingdom Bacillati; phylum Actinomycetota; class Actinomycetes; order Bifidobacteriales; family Bifidobacteriaceae; genus Bifidobacterium; species Bifidobacterium sp. LH_730. The sequence goes on along the minus strand of NZ_JBKETB010000003.1, from coordinate 53,736 downwards.
CCCATTCCGCCGGCGAGATGGGAGGATACGCCGGTCAAAATCACTATCCTCCGGTAGAAAGAGCTCGCAAGGCATCGAATCATAGCGGCTTCGATGCCTTCAATGACACGCGCTCCGGTCACCCTCCAATCCCGCGCAAGCCCCATCGCAGAATGGGGACGCATGCAAGAGTCGGACACAGGAAACGATTTGATTGGAGGCTGTGATGAGCATCAGCGTGTGCATCGACTTGGAGAAGGAATCCGGCGGAAACCTGCCCGGCGGCGGCACGTGGCGGACCATCCCCACGATCCGCGACTACGCCTACCCGGAGGACACGGAGACGTTCGAGAACACGTTGAGCGAACTGTGCGAGAAGACCGACAGCGACATGCTCACCGAATACTCATGCCCGCAGGGCCTCAAATGGCTCGCCGAACAGATGGACCTGCTGCACGAGGAGGACCCCGACCTGTACTGCGACGGCGGCAACCTGCCCGTGCCTCCGGAAGACTGGGAGCTCGCGGCCGCCAAGATCTCCGTCTACTGGTGAGAGACGCAGGCCATGCGAACCTCTAGGATCATCGAATTCGGCGCGAACGACGACAAGGCGTGCGCTCTCGTCACCGCGCTCGCCAATCTGGATGGTGTGACCGTCTCTACTCCCAATGGCCTGCCCCAAAACACACCCCGTATGGTCCGCATCGTGGAGCTCGATGCGAATGACGACACGGCCGTCCACCTCTTCGAACGGCTCGTCCAACTGGACGACGTGACCATACATCTCTAGGAAAGGACCATATGAGCGACAGCTACGAATGGTCGGGCCGTGTGACCGACATCGACTTCAGCGGCAAACGCCCGATCGTCAGGATCGAAGTGCTGACCGATGACGCGCCAATCCACGGCGGACCGGTCATCGTCACCCCGGTTACAGGAGGCGGCGGCCATTAGGCGAACAAGTCTGCGCCATGATGCCCGAACCATGGGGACGCGACACGGCGGGCGCATAGAATCAAATCCCGGGAGCCCCGTCCGCCGCGGCATCCGACGCCACCCGCGGGTGGCACGCGCAGGGATGCCTAGCCGAGGGAGCCGGCGAAACGATCGAACACGAGATTCCCGTGGGCCCGCCTTTGAGCGGACCGCCTGGCGGAGGGCATTGCAAAATCACGGGCTCCCGGATTGGCGTGGCCCGGAGAGGGAATGTTCAACCCTCTCCGGGCCACGCTTTTCATACCAGCCGCTTCTTCACCACGCCTATCGCTCTCGCCGGATCCGACGGCAACCGCACCTCGACCGATTTGCCCCTGTCGTACCGGTGCACCCAGCATTCGCCCTTGTCGTTCACGTAGACGTACCCGTTCCGGTTGCCAAGGAGCATGCTCGAACGGCCCAATCGGGTGACCGTCAGGTGGCTGCGGCCGTGCGCCACATGGTCCGTCACCCGGTCGAGGTCGAGGCTCATGCGGCGGACTTCTCCTTGTTGCAGGGTTTGCAGAGCATGCCGCAGTTCTCGGGGATGGTGCGTCCGCCCTGGCTCCATGCGACCTGGTGGTCGCCCTCCATCTCCTCGAACGGGAAGTGCTTGCCGCATTCGAGGCAGTTGCCGTGCTGGCGTTCGTAGGCGGACCGTTTGTCCGCCGGGCTGAAGGCGCGGATGCTTAGCCAGCGTTCGTCCTTGACCGTCGGATGTTCGATCAACACGTAATGGTAGATGCCGGGCTTCCTGGTCACGTCGTCGTCGGCCATGAGACGGCTGACGGTCTCCTCCAATTGGTCGGGCGCGTACCGGTTCCGGTGGTATTGGTTGTATAGTGTGCCCCAATCCACCTGCTTCATTTCGCGCCGGTATTTGGGGAACAGGCCGGTGACCCAGTCGAGCACGTCACGGTAGTAGTCCCAGAGTTCGTCGAACGCCGGTGAGTCGTTGCGTTCGTGCTGATGCAATGCCATGTAGCGTTCGATGGGCCAGGCTTCGCCGGTCTCGCGTTCCAGTTGGTCGCATTTCCATGCGAGCGTCTTCTCGAGGAGCTCCTGGCGGATGGGCGTGCCCTTGACGTATTTGTCTCCGAGCTTGGCGGCGACGCAGCCTGTGCGGCTGAACTTGCGTTTCATGTTGGTGAGCCATTCGCCGGCGTAGACGCTGTTGAGGAGTTCCTGGTTCGTCAGCTTCACGCCCGCGACATTGACCGTGCGGAACCATTCCAGCTTCTCCGAGTCGGTGCCGTCGCACACGAACACCTGAAGCTCGTAGTCGAGCAGCCGCTCCTGCTCGTCGTGGCTCAGGTTCATGAAGTAGCGGTCGTTGATGCTCAGGGTGCCGGGCGTCCACGTGCCGTCCGGACGGCGCTGCTGCACGTAGTTGCAGATCGACAGCGAGCGTTGCTGGCCGTCCAATACCTCGTAGGTGGGCTGGCCGTTGTCGTCGTGTCCGTTGAGGACCCAGTACATGGTGTTGAGCGGGTAGCCTTTCATCACGGTGTCGATGACAGCGGTCTGCTGTTTGACGTCGTAGACGAATTCGCGTTGGTAGGCGGGGCGGATGTCGAGTCGCCCGTGGTATCCGATGACGCCGTCCTCGCCAAGGTCCTGGTATCCGTCGACGAGGTCGCGGATCTTGATGGGGGTGAGCTGGATCTTCATGGTTGGCGTCCTTTCTAGAATCCGATTTCCTCGCGCAGATCGGTCAACCGGCGCCCATGGTAAGTGAAGTGCTTCGCGCCCTGCGCGGCCGTGCGCGACCCGCTCAATCGGCGCGCGGCCTCGCTCAGGCTCATGCTCGTGCCGGAGAGGCTGACCTGGTTGATGTCGTCGACGGTCACGACGCTTGCGCTCACATTGCCTGCGTGGCCTTCGCGTGGATCCGAGTATTCGAGAACGCTGCCCACGGGGATCCGGCAGGCTTTGAACGTGAACCTCGGTCTGCGTTGGCGCGCGGGCGATTCTCCGGATTGCGTTTCCCCGGCAGGTTCGACTGTCTCCGCGAGCGCGAGCAGCGCTTCGAACAGCAGTCCGCGTTGTCCTTCGTCGAGCGATTCCATGAACCGCGTCAGCTCCTCATTCATGCATGTCCTTTCTCTGGACGAGTACCCTCATGTACTTCTCTCTTCCGTCGACCAGTCCGCGCAGGTTCCCGCCGGTCACCGGCGCGAGCCACCGGCCCGTCGGATCAATATGCGCGCGTACCTCGCCTTTCCTCCTATGCTGGAGTCCTTGTCCTTGATGAGTCCGTGCGGTTTCAATGGCGCCTTCCAATGATGATCCGGCTGTACTTGGCCTTCCTTCGGACGTAGAGCTTGACGCCCGGCCAATATGGCTCTGGGGGGGGGGCGTCAGATTCGGCGTATCAGCATGCGCGCGTACTTCCTCCTGCCGTTGACCGTGGTCTGGGCTCCCGTCAGCGCGTGCGGCGGACGAGGAGACGCTTGTAGACCTTGCGTCCATTGATCCCAGATCTGGTCGAGCGCCGCGGGTGCGCTTCCTCTCTCTCGAGGGCGGTCGGCCTGGTCCTGTGGATGAGGATGCGCCGGTACACGTCGCGTCCCTGGACGCGGCCTCGGATCGGGTCCCCCCATGCGGGCCAGCTTCTCTCTCTCTCTCGAGGGCCGCGTCGTCGTCCGTGGTCTTCCTGTAATCGTTCGCGTCGAGGATTTCGAACTGCTCGGGGCAGAACGTGCCCCACCTGCCGCCGACCAGCATGCTGATCGGCACCCCCATCGGTCCCGTGTAGTCGCATGGGATGTCGGCGACCCGGTCCACGTTGATCGCCCGATAGTTGTCGTATTCGGGATACTCCTCCGGCGTGTACCGCTTGTACAGGTCGATGGGCACGTGGCGGCGCACGTAGTCGAGGTTCGTGAACCAGCAGACGTTCCCCATCTTCGCGAACCGCCTGCCATCCTCGTCGACCTCGACGTTCGCATGGTCGTAGGAGTCGGGCACGAGGAAGCGCTTCGGCTGGTTGACGCCCACCCACAGGCGGCCTTCGCGGATGAGCGGGAACACCTCCTTGTAGGTGATGGCGTTCATCGGCGCGATGACGAGGAATTGTCTGCCGTGGTCCATGAGCTGTTGGATGAACTCGCGTGCCAGGGAGAAAGGGAAGTTGGTGGACACGATGTCGCTCAGGTCGAGGAACCGCTGGCTTTCCTCGCTGCGGAAGTCGCCGTTGCCTTCCAATCGGAGGGTGGTCATCAGCACGGTTCGTTCCGTGCCGGCCACCTGGACTATGGTCTGGCTGACGAAGCGCGGGTCATGCCGCCACTCGTCCGCGTCCACCCCCCCCCAATCCAATATGTTGGCCCAGGTGGGGCGCTCCCGGTCGTAGTGGGTTCCGATGAGCCGCTTCAAGTGGAGGTTCGCGAAGTTCGCCTGGAAGTATTTCCAGAACGCGGATTGGCTTGTGTCGTCGCAATTGCAGTACACGGTCTTTCCGTCGAAGTGGTTGTCGCCTCCCATCTGGCCGGTGTAGTGCTTGAGCTCCGCCTCCACGTCGGAGAGCTGTGTGTAGAACTCGTCGAACTTGGCCTTCTTGGCCGCGTGCAGTTTCCTGTTATCCGCCATGACCGGCTCCCATGCGTCCATTGGAATGAGGCCCGATGCCTCTCCTTTGGCAGACCAATTTCGGTCCGTTCCATGGCGCGCGGGGCGGCGAGCGCGGGGCATTATGGAAATTCACAGGAACCGGGTTCGGGGACGCATGTCTTGGGCGACACGTCCCTCCGGTCGCCCCGTCTCATGGCGGATGCCGTGGTGAAGACTGGGAGATGTCAACGAACGTCAAAAGAGTTTGGAGCTGAGATGAGTACTAGGAGCATGATCGCGGTCGAGCGGAATGACGGCACGTACAGGGCCATCTACTGTCATACGGACGGGGAGCCGGAGCGTGTGGGACGCGTCCTCGAGACCTATTATTCGTCCGACGCGCAGGCCAAGGCCCTGATCCGCTTGGGCGACCTGTCGTGGCTGGGCGAGACGCCGGTGAGCGTGCCGGCCTTCTGGGACATCCGCTTCTACGCGGACATGGCGCGCGGATCGATGCTCGACCGGTGGATGGACCGGTATTGCCGCGCTTTCAGGGACCGTGGGAATGCAGGCGACCTCGATCCTGTGTATCCGGATTCGATGACGCCGGAGAGGGTCCTGTCCTCGTTCGACAGGGGCGAGGGCAACGCCTCCTACCTCTACGTGTGGGACGGGGAGAGGTGGATGGTCGCCGACCATCACGCCGAGAAGCCCGTCCTGACTCCGGTCGCCGACGTGCTGGAGCTCGGAAAGGCCGCCTAGAAGGCCTGCGACACGTCCCACGGTCGCCCCGGTTCCCTGAGCGCATGGGGACGCATGATGAGATCAGACACCGTTTGAAGGAGGAATGGCCATGCGATTGGACGCCAGGGAGCGCGCCATGCTCAGAAGGCTGCGCGCGAAGGGAACGTTGGAACCGATCCTGCATTCGGACGACTGGTTCAATATGACGCGCCTGTCCGGCAAGGGGCTCATCACGCTTAAGGGCGGATGGGCCACGATCACCAGGAAAGGCCTCGACGTGATCGACGAACGGCCGGTCATGCTGGCCCGCCGCCTCATGGGCGAGACCAAGTGGCCGTTTCCCATGCGCCGAGAACCCTCGCCCTCCGGCATGCATCTGCCGCGCGAATACGCGTGGGACCCGCTCTTCGGCGACCCGCAGGCGGATGCGTTCTGCCCGCTGGTCCGGCTCACCCCGTTCAACATGGATGGCACGTTGGAACTGCATGCGGTCGTGTGCGTGGACGGCGGAATCCGGAGCATCCTGTGCTCCGCCGACATTCCCGTCGGCGCGCCCGACTTGGAGCGGCGCATCCTCGCCTACTACCAGAGGCTCGGACGGTTGATGGCGGAGGCGGAGGGTCTGCGCGAGGATTACGCGAGGCTCGGCCAGCGTCTCCGCACGCTCATGGCCGAAAACACGATGGACAGGGCCGCGTGAGAAAGGAGAACCCATGGAGAAAGACAATATCCGCGGCACGATGCGGGTCACGTTCGAATGCACCCCATTGTTCGGGAGCATCGAGGAACAGCTGAGGGATTTCGTCCCCTCGGCGCGGCTGATATCCCTCGAAGTGGCCTGCCCCAAGTGCGGCGGCAAATGCAAGTACAAGGAAATGGAGGACAAGGGCCTGTCCTCGGGATGGGAATGCACCGCCTGCGGATGGGCCAACATCCTCAGCTTCCTCTGAAAGGAGACCATGATGCTTAACGACACTGAGATCCGATGCCTGCGATGGGCGCGTGACTTCGCCCCGCTGGAGGACCCGGACCCCCACGGACCCTACGCGGCCGTGGACGCGAAACTCAAGGCGAAGGGGCTCGTCGCCGTCGAGGACGGACACGTCAGGATCACGGCGAAGGGCCTCAACTGCCTTGATATGAGGTCGGTGCGTTTGGCGTGCCGGCTCGTCGGGAGCATGCCGGGCGGCGGGGAACAGGCTCCGTGCAACGGGTGGCCTCTGCCCATGCGCCGGTACCGTGAGAACGGCGAGCATTACATGGGGTACGCGTTCGACGAGCGATTCGAGCGGGGTATGGACGGCGACTTCACCCCCCCGGTCTGCCGACTCTCCATCCGCAACGACGAGGGAAGGCTGAGATTGCATGCCGTGTTCGACGCGAACCGTGTCATCCATTTCCTCACGACCATTCCCGTGGACGCGCCCGACCTTGAGCATCGCATCCGTCTCGCCTACGTCAAACTGAGGGACTTCATGGTAGAGGCCGTCAAGCTGCGGCGGGACTACCTGCAGATCTGCGAACGGTCCCGCCGATTGGAGGACACGTATTTCGAGGGGAACCGCGCATGAGCGAACTCATCCGACTATTGCGCGACTACGCGCGCACCATCCCCGACCGGACCGACATGGACCGGATCGCACGTGACCTCGACGACATCGCCGACGAGATGGACATGCAGTCGGACGATCGCACGCCCATCAACGAACTGCTCGAGGGGTTCTTCATGTGCCCTCTCTGCCGTCGGCACAAGGATCATTGCGAATGTGGGATCCTCTCGGGCGGCACGCGCATCCAGGCCGAATGGTTCAGTCCGGAGGAACGACGGGTCCTCCATTACGCAAGCCGGATCGGCACTGTCCGCGACGACGGCGTGCCGCCGCGCCTGTACGCCGACGGATACCTTGAGCGCACGCAGGTCGCGCCCGGAACCATGGGCGGCATGCTCACCGAGAAAGGCGAGGCCGCGGTCGCCGCCATCGAGATCGCCAGCGAGAGGAAAGGATGACATGGAGCCGGTGAACTGCATCTACGCGTTGGACGGCCGGAACCGCGTCCACATCTTCCGCGGGACCGGCGCGTGGAGACGCGACGGCGGGCCATATTCGCGCATCCCCGCGAAACAGGCGGCTTTGCTATTGCGCGAGGAGTTCGGAGAACGTTTGCCAGGCCACCTCCGATCCCATCCGAACGAATACGTGTGGCTGATGCGGAACACCGCCCCTCTCCGCGTGCATGATCTCGAGCCGTTGCGCCGGTATCTGGTGCGGCGCGAAGGCAACAATTGGGAGCGCGAGGTCTGGACGCGTTGGACTCCGTTGCAGACCTCGCGCGACTACGACCTGGCGATGAGGCTCGCTTCCCTGTGGCGTGAGGCGGATGGGTACGGCAGCTGGACGGTCCGTTGGGAACCCGGGTCAAGCGTCGAACGCCGGTGCGAGCACTCGCGCTGCGGATACATGGCGTTCCGCGGCTTGGAGCCCATGACCCCGCGGCTTCGCGCCAACCTGCTGAAGCTGATCGACATGTGCGAGCATCCGCTCTCGGACAGCGCGGAGCAGGCACGACGGCTGACCGACGCCACCTACAAGATGCACGTCTTCGATGAGGAGATCTGACGGACGACACGAGACCACGGTCACCCGGAGCAAACAGCAGCGTTCCAAGGCAAGATGAGGCCATACCGACAAGCACAGGAGGGTTATGTATGAGTGAATGGGGTCAGGCACCGCGTCCCACTTATGAGGATATGGAGCTGCCTGTGACTGGGTTCGCAAGGAACGCCAGCACGAAGGCGGCGCTTGATCTGCTCAACGGTGACAAGACCGTGGGCGAGTGGGCTGCAAACGCCTCTACCTCCATGGCCCTCGCGGAATTGGAGGCAACGATCCGGAAGGAAGCGAAGGCCCTGACGGAACACCTATTGAATGACTACGGAGAACATATTCCTCCCGACATGGCGGCCCTGTGGATTGCCAACCAGATACAGGAGCGCATGAAAACACTGACGGAAACCTTCGCACAAGAAGCGTATCGAAACGAAAACAGCAAGGCGAACATCGCGAGGGCCGTTGGCATCCGCCAGCAAAACGCGAATATCAGATTTCCCCATCTGGAGGACTGACGGACAACACGATTCCACGGTCGCCCTATTCCCGGATAAACATGGAGACGCATGATGGAGTCACTAGAAACAGGATTCAGGAAAGGAGCCGGGGATGAGGGCCGAGGACATCGACCGCCTGCATGAACTGCTTGGCGAATACCTGTCGGAACAGGCGGCGAAATACGCGAAGGGCTCCGATCTACGTGTCGTCGGCTGGCAGCTCGAGGACGTGGAGGTGTGCGCGCTTCGCGTCGACACAGCGGACGGTTTCAGCATGAGTCTTGATTTGGATGCTGACCTGCAGGATCTTTTCGATGTCAGACTGAACCGTCCCGTGGGCGTCGATGTCAGTGGGACCGGCGGAGAGCAAGGGGAAGGAAAGCGATGAAGGTCAGCGAGCTGATCTCCGGTCTGGAAGCGTTCCGGCGTGAGCATGGCGACCTCAACGTGAAGGTGCTGGTGCACACGTTCGACGACGATCGTGAGGTGGATGTGCCCGGGGTGAGCCTGCTGCACATGTTCGCGGGCCGTCTCTCCCTCGAGGAGGTCGAGGAGCGCGGGCTCGACTGGTTCGAGGTCTTCGACGACAGATCTAAGGTGTACGACCGCAACAACGGCAAGACCCACAGGGTGGAGGCGCGCGCCGTCCTCGACCTGCCGGGGCATTTCTAGAGAGAGGGGAGAAACGATGGATGGTGAGTTGCCCGAATGCCGTCTGGCGATGGTCTGCGACAACTGCGACAGAGTGCTGAAAACCATTCCGGACGGACTTTGGGTCTGTCCGAACTGCCACTCGTTTTGGCATGGCGGCTTCCTAGGCGAAGGCACCAAGGCGGAAGGCATCATCGCGAAGGAGGAGGAGCCCGATGAATGGGACGAATGATATCAATAATTACGCTTGTCAATGGTGCGGTCACACGCTGGCCCAGGTCGAGGACCATTGGGAGTGCCCGTACTGCGACCGCCTGTACGAGACGCACGAGCTCAAGGCGTTCCGTTTGCGCTCGCAGGCGATCCGCAGCATGCTCCTGCGCCATGGCTTCCATCCTCTGGTGGTTCCGCAGGTCGGCCGGTCCCGGACCCATTGGGTCCTCTCCGCGAACGTTTCGGACGGGCCGGACGGCACCACACGGACCAGCATCCCCGGATTAGACGATGCGAGCCTGCGCGAGACCATGGGCGACTGGAACCGGGAGATCGCGCGCGATATCAGGATCGGCTTCTGGCCGTGGAGCACGGGTCGATGAGCGCGTGGACATGCCAGCCGCCGACCATCGGCGTCGACACGAACGACAGGATCAGGTTCGACATACCAAAAGGCTCGGCGCTCACGGACGACAACCTCTTCCTGAGAAACACGGGCGCGCACACATATATCACCCGGGACATGCTGCACGCATTCCGCGAGCGCATCGACCTGATCGACGACTTCCTCAAGGATTTGGAGGCATTGGATTGATCGGCTGCCATGAGGATCTGCTGGATGGGCTCATGCGCCTGACCGACAGGAACGCCCTCGAATTCGCGAGGAAGATCATCGGCGCGACCATCGAGGAACGGGCGCGCATGCCATGGGACGGCATGGTCACCTCTTGGCCAAACCATATGGAGATGCAGGTGCGCCAAGACCTGCCATATGGGGCGAAAAGGCGCGTGGTGCGCACGCTCTGCCAGATCTACCTACTGCATTTATGCGAGGGCGAAACCCGTTTCAAGGAGGGCATTAACCTACCCCGATCGTTGCGCGGCCAATTCTGACCTGCATGTCCCATCTCCGGAGGCGGCTTATCTTGTGACAGCCTCGAGCACCTCGTGCGTTGCCTTGACCGTGAAGCCTCTCGTGCCGGTGACGTCTCCTTTGTAGACGGATTTCGGCATGTACACCATCCGCGCGGGGATCGACCTGGATTCGTCCCTGACCAGCCCGAGGCAATGTTCGCTCGTGCCAACGCCGAGAAGGAACACGCCTTTTGTGATCTCGTACACGGTCATTCCGGCGCGCAGCCTCAACGCTTCGGGCAGCACATCTGCCTTATCGATCGCGTGCCCTTTCGACGTGGTGTAGTCGAGGCGATGCATGTCGATTCGTTGCCCTGAGAGCAGGTATTTGTAGAAAAGTCGGGCGGCCACGGGGCGAAAATCTTTTCGGCCCTTCCTGTACCACAGTCCGGTCAGATGCGGCAGTTGAGCCCGCTCCCAGTGGACCTGCAGGTCGAAGCCATCCTCGCAGTACAGGAACGTGTCTCTGTCGGCAAGATGATCCTCGTACCATCGGGCTGTCTCTCTTGCGTGGGCGAGGAGCTCGGTGTCGTCCACGCTTCGTTCCTCCGATATCCGGTTAAGAAGAATGCGGAGGGGCGATGACCAATCGCCCCTCCGACGGAGGGAATCATTCGTTACTGTCGGCCATATGACAACCCCTTCGACCCATGGGATCTCCGGTGCTCTACGCAGGCTCATCTCCCGATGCTTCGGCCGCTGCTGACCTACAACGCCCATTCACGCCATTCGTCGGTCGGACGAACGGGATGCGTTTGCGATGGCTGATTCCTACCGTTCCAGCCCCACGACCCAACTCCGGACGGGATAAAGTCGGAACGTGGGCCTTGAGGCGTACCTTCAATGTACCGCGCCCTCTCCTCGACACACCCGGCCCTTCTCCAACGGTGGACGGCCTTGCCCCGCGTTCGTGGGCCTGCGATGACGCATATGAGACCACGATGGATACGTTCATCTTCAAACCTCATGGGAAGGATCAGGCCATGCTTCTCACTCGCCGTCGCGTCATCCCGCTGCTGTTCCTGTTGGTGGCCGTGTTCGCGCTGGCGATGCCGGCGCATGCGGCGGAGAAGGCGCCGGTGGATCCGCAGGGCGGCATCTACGTGCAGGATGAGGCGAAGGTGTTGTCGTCGGCGACGAAACGGCATGTGAGGGATGCGAACGGGCGGATGGAGAACGGCAGGCTCCACGCCCAGTTGTTGGTCGTGACCCTCAGGAGTCTTGATGGCGAGAGCATCGAGGACAAGGCGCACGACCTGTTCAACAAGTATGGTGTCGGCGGCACGGGGGCAGACGGCCAGGATTCGAACGGCCTGCTGTATCTGGTCGCCGTCAAGGACCACAAGCATAGGCTGGAGGTCGGCTACGGGTTGGAGGATGACATCCCCGACAACAAGGCGAAGGAACTGCTCGACAATGTGGCCAAACCCAGTCTCAAGCAGGGCGACTACGACGAGGCCGTCACCAAGGTCACGGACCGTCTGGCGGATTGGACGAAGGCGGGCAAGCTCGACGTCAACGCTGACACCAGCGACCGCGTCGTCTCGACGCTCGTGTCGCTCGCATTCGCCATCGTCCTCATCATCGTCTTCACGCGCATGCCGTCGCGCGGCGCATACGCGGGCCCCGTCGTCCTGTCGTCCGGGCCGCGGTATTCGGGCGGCGGATTCTCCTCGTCCGGAAGTTCGGGTTCGTCGTCGTTCGGCGGAGGCCGGTCGGGCGGCGGCGGGGCATCGGGCAGTTGGTGACATAGGAAACGCCAGGAAAGGAAACGAATCATGGGACAACAGCAGAACGGCGCGCGCAAAAGCACCAAGTGGGTCGTGCCCGCCGGCATCGTCGCGGCCATCGTCGTGGTCGTCGGCGTGATGCTCGCCGGCTCGTACAACGGGTTGAACGCGATGCGCAACAAGGTCGACTCCCAGTGGGCCCAGGTCGAGAACGTCATGAACCGCCAGAGCCAGTTGATCCCCAATATCAACGCGACCGTCAAGGGCCAGATGGAGCACGAGACCGACATCATGGAGCAGGTGTCGAAGGGCAGGGCCGGCTACGCGCAGGCGGAGGCCGACCCGTCGGCGTCACGCAACGAGAAGCTGGCGGCGGGCGACGAGATGAACAAATCGCTCAGCCTCTACGTGAATGCCATCAAGGAGAGCTATCCGAACCTCGGCTCGGACCAGAGCATCCAGTCGATGGTCACCGAGCTGGAAGGCAGCATCAACCGCATCAGCCAGGAACGCCGCACCTACATCCAGACCGTGAACGAATACAACACGAAGGTCACCAGCTTCCCCGCCAACATCACCGCCGGCATGATGGGCTTCCAACGCATGAAGCAATACACGGCGCCCGCCGGCACATTGGAGACCCCCAAGGTCGAGTTCTAGGCCCGCATCGCAATATGAAGCCGGCAAGACCTAGCGTCATTCATCGCATCGATTCGGTGATCCATGGAATGGCGAACGCGAGGTTGCTGCCTCGCTCCAACGAATGCGTTCCCTCCATCGCATACCTCCATGAAGCCTCCCATGATGCCGGACTTCCGTGCATCATGGCCAATGAGTCCAGCATGGCCCGGAACTTATTCGGGTCGGCGGCATATCGCGCCGCCTGCCGGGCGGAGACTCCCATCTTCTCTCGTTCCGATAGGTTGCCCGTCTCTCCGACGAACGCATGCTCCAGATTCCGTGACACGTGGAACAATCGATAGGGGATTTCGCACCTCCTGCCTTTGAGGGCATTGCAGGCGATCAAAACATCCGCGCTGCGGCGCTTCTCCGCATGGTCCGCGAGGGTGAGGCCGGGATCGGGCGTGAACGTCAGGTTCTCCGTGTACGAGATTCCCTCCGCGCCTGACTGCTGGACGATGTGGTCGTCGGGAACGAACGCGCCGTCCAGGTCGCACACCTGCATGATGCATCCCAACTGGGCCCATTCCAATCCGCGGGACCTCAGATGTCTGTCGACGAGTTCACGCACAGTGTCCCTTGCGACGGGCTTCGGGAGGAATCCGTTGCGTTGGAGGAATGTCTCCGCGTGTCTTGGCGCGGTGAGCACGTCGCACCGGAACTCCACGTCCTGGAACGCCTTGCCTCGCTCCATTGCGCTGAACGCAGGCTGCAATAGGTTCGCGTCGCTCGACCCCTCCACGACCATCAGCACGATCCGGCGTCTACTCATCAAGCTCCTCCGGATGGCTGGCCAGGTAGAGGCCGTTGCCGAACATGCGGGGCAGCGGAGCATCGTAGATGTCCGGCCCCTGCCATCCGAACTCGCTCGCATCCAGGTAGCGTTTGCGCTGGTTGTTCGACGCGGATTTGCGTGGCATGGTAAGGAAGCGGTCGGTGTTGTCCGTGCCGGTGGTGCGGATGCACCTGCCGGGAAGCAGCTCCAACGCGCGTAGATTATGCGCGGTGAACACCAGTTGTCCCACGCATCCGTCGGCCAGCTGGGTGAGCATGTCGCCCAACAGGAATTCGAACACGCCCGCATCGATCTCGTCGACCGCGACCAAGGCGCTCGGATCGTTGTACGCGTGCTTGAGGTAGCCGAGCAGGGCGGTGATTCGTATGATGCCCTCCGATTCGCAGCGGAACGGCACCATGCTGTCGCCGCGCTTGGAGAACAGTTCGGCCATGATCCTATCCTCGCCGTCGTCACCCGAGGGGGCGGGCCGTGTGCGTAGTTCGACGCCCAGCCCCGGGATGAGCGTGGGCAGTATTCGGTCGAACGATGCCACCGTCCGTTCCAAACGATCCGCTTCGCGGGGTGTGAGGGGATTGGGCTTCAATAGGTCGAAAAGGCTTTCCTCCTTGCCTTCCGGCGTTTCCTCCATGATGGGGATGAAACTGTAGGAAGCGTAGTTGCTGCGCCTGGTCGTGGACACGAAGATGTCGTTCAACGCGTATTCGCATAGGCATTGCCTGAGTTCCGCGAACTCCTTGAACGCGGAGTCGATGTAGGCGACCGACCGCGCCGCCATGCCGTCCGGGGGCATCATGTCGGAGATCAGGTCGAACAGGTATTCCGGGGTCCAGCCGGACATGGCCGCGCGGCGGGCGAATAGGAACGATGTGCCTTCCGCCCACGCGCGCTCGGCGGTTCTTTCGATGGTCTGTCTCATCAAGGGGACGGAGCAGATGCTTCTCCACACATAGGCGGGCATGTCCTCGAAGCGGCCGTTTTCAAGGTCGGCGAGCCGGTGGGAGACGAGCTCGCGGCCCATGTGCTTCGGGTCCTCGCCGATGCGCACCGCCTCCTCAAGGACCTTCGCGCCCATGTCGTCTGGCTCCGTTTGCTGGAGGACCGTCCGGTATTCGAGCCATCGGACCGGTTTTTCTTCCCGTTCGATGCGAAGGCGGACGGTCATGGTCGCACGGTGGGTGTCCGTGTTGATGACGTCGCCCGCATGCTGGGGCAGTGGCCGGCCGGAGAGCAGGCAGCGGAGCAAGCCGATGGCGTCGATGACGGTCGTCTTGCCGCTGCCGTTCTGCCCGTAGATGCCGGTCACGCTGCCACCCTGGGGCAGGTCGTCGAACGCAAGCTCTCCATGCCGGATGTTCCTCATGTCATCGAGGATCAATTTCTCGAGTCGAATCATAGGCCCTACCACTCTCCAAAATGTATTTCATCAATTTTTTATTGACTGAACCATATTTTAGTCGGGTGTGGAGACGTCTTTCGTGTTCAAAGCGTTAGATGCATCGACTTGAGTTCCGTGCTGTCCGCATCCTTCTGCCCCGCGTCCGCGGGCTCGCCCATTCGCTTCGCCCCATAGCGTGGGATGCAATAACCCTTGGATAGAAGGAGAAGAAATGGCATTCGTCATCATCATCAGCATCCTCGCCATCGTGACGCTGCTGGCGGGCATCTTCATCGTCCCGCAGCAGCAGGCGTTCGTCATCGAACGCCTCGGCAAGTATCATCGGGTCGCGGGCGCCGGCATCCACGTGAAGATCCCCTACGTCGACCGGATCGTCACCAAGACGAACCTGCGCGTCAACCAACTCGACGTCCAACTCGAGACCAAGACCCTGGACAATGTGTTCGTCACCGTGGTCGCGTCCACCCAGTTCCGTGTGACGCCGCAGGACGTGGCGACCGCCTACTACGAGCTCAGGGACCCGGCCTCGCAGATGCGCTCCTACATGGAGGATGCGCTGCGCTCCGCCGTCCCGGCCCTCACCCTGGACGACGCGTTCGCGCGCAAGAGCGACATCGCCGCCGACGTGCAGCACACGGTCGGCGAGGAGATGGCAAGGTATGGTTTCACGGTCATCAAGACCTTGGTGACCGCCATCGATCCGACCGACCAGGTGAAGGCCGCCATGGACTCGATCAACGCCGCCCAACGCGAGAAGGAGGCCACCCGCCAGCGCGCCGAGGCGCAGCGCATCCAGATCGAGACCCAGGCGGCCGCGGAGGCGGAGAAGACCAGGCTGCAGGGCGAGGGGCAGGCGAACTACCGGCGTGAGATCGCCAACGGCATCGTCGACCAGATCAAGAGCCTGCAGGCCGTCGGCATGGGCATCGACGACGTGAACCATGTCGTCCTGTTCAACCAGTACCTCGACGTGATGCGCAGCCTGAGCGAGTCGGGGAACGCGAAGACCGTGGTCCTGCCCGCCTCCACGCCCGGCGGATACCGAGACCTCTACACGCAGTTGACAGGCGCGTTGGAGACCAGCGGCAAGTGACCATATCGAGTGGGCCGACGCGCACCGAGAACTCGGCGTCGGCTCACTCGATATGCTGGATGTCCCATTCCGCGATCTCGCCCTGCTTGGCTTTGCGTCGGATCGTGGGGTCTTCGACGGAAAGCGCGAACAACGTCCGCGGAACATAGGCGTCGCCGTCGGTCGGCAGCAGTCCCAACGCCCACTCGTTGTTCCCGAAGAATATCGCCGCATACCCTTTGGCCGACACCACCACCTTCGTGGCCGACGTGAGCGCCAACGCCATCGGCAGCACCCTGTGCTTCTCCCGCGTCCACTTGAGCGTATCGGGCTTCCGTCCTGGCTCGTCGATATGGGCATATGGGTCGGTCGGCTTCACGCGGTTTTCCAGACGGACGCCTTTTCTTAGTAGGTCGTAGAACTGTTTCCGCGGTCCGGGAATCCGCTTCGCCTTGTCCTTGTAGTACTCCCATCCACACAAATGAGCGTACTGCTCTTTCCTCCACAACACCGTGAATCTGGTGTGGTTTGCGTCCGCGCAGACAATGGTCGAACTGCCTCGGTCGACCAGCTTCTGGCACAGGGACTGGTAGCGGCGCGAAAGACGCAGAAGCCGTTCCTTCTCTTCCGTCGTGCTCGACATGCGCCTTCCCTCTGGCATCTAAGAAAAACCAGGGGCTCCTTTGCGAGGAACCCCTGGACCAAGGCATGTCGGAGAATCACATCCACTGCGGGAAATCATCCCGATCACAAGGAATCGGGAATCGCTACCAGGATCGCTTCGATCGGATCCTCGGATCTTGGACCCGTCGCTCTCGCAACGACGTGAACGCCGATGACGGGTCGCGGCAGATATCCTCCGTTATGCCAAGTGAAGTCTTCGGTTTCGTGGCGCTTGGACGGCGAAGCGAAACGAAAACCTCAATCCCGAGTATATGGCACAGGTTCTTCCCGGTCGAACTGTCCGCGTTTCGCATGACACACACCCCGGTCGCCCCTCTCCGGCATGAGGTGCGCGGCGGATGATTGGGACGCATACGGGAACCGACAGCGAAAACGATTCAAGGAGAGCGATCATGGCGGACTTCACCGGCTGGCAGGTCAGCATCAAGAAGGACTACACGAGGGACACGCAGGCCTATCTTGCCGGCCTCGATGAATGGGAGAAGGACTTCGAGTCTGACGGCACAATCGAAAGCGAGAACTGGACCGACGTCGAGGGCGACGTCATCGTCGCGCGCATCCCCGAGCGGGACGGCGAAACGTTCGCGCGCGAGGACGTGGAGCATAAGGTCGGGATCTGGTACCCGGAGGCAGATCTGAGCATGTTCCGCATCGAACATCTCACCATGCAGGGGAATGACCTCGGCGAGCTCGTCAGGGAAACCGTCTGGAGCAAGTTGAGCCGGATCATGGTCCACGACGGTGCCGAACTCCAATACGCGAAGGCCGACCGCTACGACGACGATTATGAGGACGGATGGGGCTGGACCTACGCCGACGAGACGGAGACCGCCGCGTTCCTCGATCACAAGGCTTGCGACATCACGGAATCGCAGGACTGGCCGCATATCGACGACTACGCCGACGGACGCGACGGCGTGGACCTGCTCGTCGGATTCTCGGATGGCACGCATTGGCGCGTCAAGGGCTGGAGCATCGGCGACCTGCTCCTGTCCGGCACCGGCATCCAGCCCGTCAACGATTGAAAGGAAGGCAAAACGATGGCAGGCAGCATTCTCGGGTACATGGGATTCCTCGACCACGGCAAGAACGTCCGGCTGCACATGGACGACGATCATGTCTACGAGCTCGCGCCCGGGTGGGACGAGGACCAGACCGCCTATTACGGCATCCTCACGACGGTGTCCGTCGCTCCGCTCGCGGCCGCCGACAAGACCGAGCGCGCGCCGATCGTCGTGTTCAAACGGCATGTGATGGATGCGGCCAACGAAAGATACTGATGGAACGCCGGTCCTGATGGGGCGGCGGCCAACCGCCCCGACCGGTGGAGCCATTCGTTACTGTCGGCCATATGACAACCCCCGCGGAGGTTCCGCGGGTACTCTACGCGGTCTACACCATGGTGTCTTCGGCCTCCGCTGACCTACACCGCCCATTCTCGCCACTGCCGTCGGCCAAACAGCCTGGGATGCGGTTGCGAAGGCTGGCTCCGCCGTTGATTCTAGCCTGCCCCGCGCCCGCTGGCGCCGATTGTGGACGCATGTTCTAGCGTGAGTAACGGAGGTGTTCGCATTGGATCCTTGGCTATCGTTCCTGCTCGGCATCCCGACCGGCATCCTATCGGCCAGCCTGGCTTTCGCCATGCGCCGGCTCGCCCGCGGGTTGAGATCCACGTCGGATTACGAGCCGGATGAGTGCTTCTGCGGGTGGACGAACAAGGCGCCGGATGATGTGGCGCGTCGCCCTCTGTTCCTGAAGTGCACTTTCTGGGCGCATTTGGCCCTCCGGCATCCTCGCATCATGCTCCTCGGTTTTCGCTTCGATCCACGGAAGTACTGGATGGAGGCTTGGAAGTGCGGCGAACGGGTCGAGGGCGTGATCTCCGTGCTTGAGGATGGCGTTGGCTTGAGCCGATACAACAGGGACGACGTCGTCCTATGGGATGCGAAGGGCCGTCGCCTGCCGGGCGTCTCGCATATCAAGCGCAACAGGAGGCTCAAGCATAGGAGGCTGTGGAGGAGATGAGCGGGACCAAGCACAGAGCAAAACCGGCATGGAGGACGGACGTCCCCTACGACCTTGGGCTTATCCGCGGCGCAGTCGGACGGCTGTCAATCCCCGGGGGCGAGGGATGCTGCGCGAGCGTTTGGCGCGACGAGACCCTATGCCCGTGCGACAAGCCCGTCGTCGCGATCCGCCGCTGGCACGCGGGCGAATACGACGATGACGGCGAGATCGGTCCCGAAGGCGTCTACGACGGCGTGTGCAAGGCGCACGCGGTGCACGATGTGATCCCGTTGGGCGAGGTGCTGGAAGCGGCGAGGGGAGGCGGACGATGATCTGGTTCAAGCGCAGGCCTAAACCGGAACCGGACTACCGTTGCCCGTTCTGCCATGAGCCGCCGCGCATCGTGGCACGCAGGCGCAACGTGCTTGTGGACGACGACAATCCGCTGGCCCACAGGCCCTTCGAGCGGTACATCGTGCACCAGTGGCGCGAGACCATCGTCGAATACTCGCTGCGCTGTCCGAACGGACATCTCGGCACCGACTGGTGGGAAGGCCACCAATTCGCATGGGACGAGTGGAAACGGATGGTGGCGCGATGAACCCATGGGTCTCCTACCTAGACTCGCGAGAGCGCGCCCGCCCTTAGGCGGGTGGTGAATCGCGACACGCCTTCCGGTCGGTGGGCGTATAGCTCGTTTGTGTTGCTTATCTTGTGTTTCGTTGATTTGGGGAGGTGGTTCGTATGGCGATCGGCAGGTCGGCTTTGTGGGTTCGTAACCAGGCAATCAAAACGGCGCAACGTAAGACCCGTGAGCGTCGCGCACGTCAGGAGTGCCGGACGTTCACGGTGAAGGTGGATTACCGCAAGCTCACGGTCGCACAGAGAGATGCGTTGAACGGCTTGTTCCGTGACGCGAAGCACCTGTACAACGACGTGGTCTCGGCGGAGAGCATCAAGGGTTATGTGATTCCGTCGGTGGTGACGGTCACTCTCCCGGACGGGACACGGGAGGAGCGAGCCCTCGATCATATTGGCGCGCAGACGAAGCAGGGCATCGTCCGGCAGGCGAAGGACAACATCAAGAGTCTCGCCGGGTTGAAGAAGACCGGCCACAAGGTCGGAGCATTGAAGCGCGTGAAAAGCGTGGACAGCATTCCGCTGAAGCAGTTCGGTAGGACCTACGCCATCCATGGCAGTTACATCCGCGTCGAGAAGGTCCCCGGGTGGATGCACGTCACCGGCATGAGACAGATCGGAGAGGGTTGGAAGCCGGCGAACGCAAAACTCCTGCGCAAGGCCAGCGGCTACTATCTTGCCGTCACCTGTTATAGGGACAAGACCGACTCCGTCGAAGCTCGCGAGCCGGAGATGCCCATTGGTGGCATGGACGCGGGCATGAAGACGGACCTGACCGAGTCGGATGGCACCGAAACCAACCGACGCTACCCGGACACCGGCAAAGCCCGGTATTGGGCGCGGCGCATGAGCAAGCGAGACAAGAATTCGCGGGGATGGAGGGCGGCGAACCGCCTATATCGGAAGGAACAGGAACGACTCCAGTCCCAGCGGACATGCGCGGCCCGTGAGGAATATCAGCGCCTCGTCGCCGGTCCGACCCCGAGGTACGGGACCCTCGTTGTCCAGGACGAGCAGATAGCCAACTGGATTCGTTCCTATGGAGGAGCCAAGCTACACGGCGGCATACTCGGTCGCTTGTACGCCATGCTCAAGACCGACCCGCATGTCATCGTGCTGAACAAATGGCAGCCGACCACCGCATGGTGCCGCCTATGCGGATGCCGCACGCCCACGCCGCCGTCCGAGAGGATATGGCGTTGCGCGTACTGCGGTGCCAAGGAGAAACGCGACCTCCACTCCGCTTTGAACATGATCGCCTTGAAGGATAGGGCGTTGAGCCACGGGGACCTGCGCAAGCCACGTGACGTGCCCGTCGGACCGTACTGCGCCTGCAGGGCCTTCTAACCCACGCCTACCACGACAACAACCAGACCAACGACCGGCACAACACAGGATTACCCCGTGAACGGGGTTGCGGTAGCATCGCCAGCCACGATCCGCCCACACGTAAGACCAAAGGAATCCGACGAGATTCCCGGCAATGGGGCGAAACCCGCGAAGCCGTCACCTTCAGGTGGCGCGTAGTTCACCGGCCCGTCTGCCTGGAGCATGCGCGTCATGCGCGGGACCTGCGGCCCATCCTCGATTTCAAGGCCGACTGGTCTTGGCATGACCATGTAGCGCATAGGACGGTCGCCCAGGTATTGGACGAAGTCCACGCCCAGCAGCGCGGCGAAACAACCGCGGTGGAGAAGCCGGAGCGATGTCGGTGCGAGTGTTGCGGCCGGAATGCCGGGAACGATACGAGGTCGTCAGTTCGTGGCTGTTCGGCCACCACGAATACAAGATATGCGAGGACTGTTATGCACAATACGCTTGGTGAATCGAAGCCATTGGAGTCATTGAACCATATCAAGGGCCGAATCAACGCGCTCTTCCCGGCTAAAGGCCAGTCGATCCTGCTGCGCGACATGTTCGTGATCGAACGCGACGGGCGCGCCTACGCGCTGTTTCCCGCGCTGCGCTCACGCCTGGACGGGACGTTCATCGGATACCGTTGGGTGGTCTACGACGTTGATTCCGACGCCGCGCTTCCCCTCGACTCGGACCGGTACTGGGAGCTGCAGATCAAGAGCCTGCCGATGATCGATGCGACCACGCCGACCCCGAGCCGCCTAGGCCCGGAGGAACGCCGCAGGTTCGACAGGCGATTGGATTCGTTCGCCCGCATCCTGCTGGAGCGTGGACGCTTCGACGGGCTGGAGCTCGCCGAATGGCTCAAATATCTGGACGAACGCGGCCCACGGGACACGAAGGCCTTGGAATGGACCTACGGATGGTTCCGCGAACACTATTCGGAGGACGCCACGGCATGACCAGAAGCGGATCCATCGCCTCGGACCATAGGCCCATGCAAGGGAAGATCCCGCCGGAGGGGGAACGCATCCCAGCGCTCGTCGAACGAACGGTGGAAAAGATCGAACGGCATGCCAAAGAATCCTTGAAGCCGTTCAACCCGTTCGGCTCGGTTCATTTCGATTGAGAAGGAGAGCCGATGGCTCCGTGGCTGATCTACATGCTGGGCATGCTCACCCCGTTCGCCGTGGCGTTGCTCGCGCTCGCCGGGTACCTGTTAGTCGCGGGTCTGCGGCCGAGGCGTTGGATCTGGACCTGTCTGACATGCGGGAAGCATATCAGGTGCGGCAACGCGCTGATGCGATATCTCAAGGCATTCCTTCACATGCTCTTCCATCATCCCCGTTGGCTGTGGGTGGAGCACAGGTATCCGGCGAGGCACCGGTATACGGCCGTCGTCGACGGCGAGACGGTGACTGGTCAGATGTGGCTGTACAGGAACCACGACGGGTACGGGATACAACCTGACGGCACCATGTATTCTGACAACTACGTCGATCTCTTCGACAAGGAGGGCCGTCGGCTGCCGGGCGTGGGCAGGATCACGCGCATCAAGGAGGGGAAACGATGAACAAGATCAAGGAGCGTAACGGGGCGGTGCCGGGCATGGTGCGCCGGGAGCTGAACAAGGCTTGCGGGGATGTGGCGTTCACACTGCTGTTCCTGATTCTGCTTGAGGTCCTGCCCGGAGCGGTCGACGGCAGCTTCCTCTCCAACGACCTCGTCAACTCCCACACGCTCACGCCCCTGCTCGCCATCGCCGCGATGGTGGCGGCCATGCGGATGGTGGACCGGATCGCGGTGGCGTCGGGCGCCGCCCGCCGGTGGAGTCGGATCGTATGTTCGCTCATGCCATTGTTCCTATTGTGGTACGTGTGGTTCCCGCAGGCGCCTTCCTGGTTGCGCGCCCTGCTGCTTGTCGGCGTGTGCGTCGGCGTGGCGCTGTCATTGATCTTCGTGTCCTTCCTCGCCCGCCAGTGGTGGACGGGGAAGTGGAGCATGGATGATCCGGACCGTCGGGCCTACGACATGGAGTGGCGTGCCGTGTGGCCCACGCTGAAGGTGCGTCTGGTCACGGACCCGCTGTCGGTCAATAGGATGGATGCGGCATGGTTGCGCGACCGGCTCGAACTCCTAGACGACGGGGAGCGCGGGGAGGCCCTGCGGCTCTGGGACTGCCTCGACAGGGGGATGATGACCGTAGGACAGTCGAAACGCCTGTGCGAACTGATGGAAAGGAGCGGTCGGTGAACGATCCCATGGATGATCCGGAGGAGGAGAAGGCCAGGCGCGCACTCAAATGGACGCTTATGCTCAGTCCGTTGTTGCTTGCGGTGGCAGCGCCCCTGTTCATGAGCATCGTCGCAGAGCCTGGGTACGACCCGGTCCGGGACAAGTGGCTGTTCGTGGCCGCCGTCATCCTGACCTTCGTTGTCTGCGCCGCGCTGTCGAACATCACGACGATCCTCGTCGGGTATGGTATCGGAAACACACGAGTCACCGTCTGCGCCATGATTCTGCCCTACCTGCCGGGCTTCGGCCTTCTGCTCCTCGCCCTCAAGGAGCCGGTGTCTCTCGGACTCTGGCTCCTGCCCTGCGTGCTGGTCGTGACGTTCATCGTCTGTGGCGCGGTCCGTTCCGTTAGACGGTGGCTTTGCGAAACATCCGGAAATCGGACCATCTACTGAGAGAAGGAAGGATCGAGTGAACCTGAGCTGGGAACAACGGCTCGCCTATGAGGCGAAGATGAACCGGCTTCCCGCCGAACTGCGGGACAGGATTCTCGCCGAGGTTCCGTATGCGAGCCTAGTGTATGTGGCCGGCAGCCGAGCCTACGGGTTGAACCACGAGGACTCCGATTGGGATGTACGCTGCATGACGCCGCCCACGTTTGATGAGATCTGCTTCCAGGAGGACTTCAACGAAAGGCATCTGGATGGCGTGGATGTGACGCTTCGCAGCGTCCGGAAGACATTGACCATGCTGTGGCGGGGCAACCCGAACATCATCGAATTGTTCGCCCTGCCGGCCGACTGTCTCCTGTACGCGGATTCGATAGGCCGCCAGGTCATCGGCCTGAGATCACGCCTATTGACCCGCTCGTGCCTCAAGCCCATGGAGGGCTACATGATGCACGCCCGCCACATCGCGTCGAGACCCACGAGCGAACCGGAGCGCGCCCGCAAGGCGATGATGCACGCCGTCCGCATCCACAGGATGATGCTCGAACTCGCCCAGACCGGACGATTGAACGTGCGCCGCGCCGAAGACTGGTCCGAACTATTGGACATCCGCGAACACGGACGCGACCCCAAGGAACTCGACCGATTGCTCGACATCCATGACGGCGAGCCGGCAACGGTAGACGGCTCGAACCTGCCGGAGCCGTTGGATGAGAACGAATTCCGCGATCTTGTGCGGCCGATTCTCATGCAGACGGCGATGATGGCATTGCGGGACGCATGAGAAAGGCATGTCGGTTACTATTTGTAACCGGCTGTGGTATGATTGCCCGCATAAAAGGCGGCGCAGGATTCTCGAGGAATGCCCGGGATCCGGAGGTGGCAAGGAGGAAGCCATGACCGACTACATACCAAGGGCGGCGCGAAGCTGGATCGAGCTATGCCTGAGTAAATGCAGCGACAATCAGGTACAGAGGCTCACCACGACATGGGAGACAGGGCCGGACGACAGGCGTCGAAGCCGCGAGGAAATCCACGAATACGTCATCCGCGCCACCGAGCGCGACACCACGCTGAACCGCGTCGCGACGATCAAGGCCGCGGAAGGCGCCGGAATATCCAAGGTCATCATCACATGCCGCGAAGGCGAGACCGGCAAAGAGAACCGCATCGTCTCATACGAATCGTATCCGACGCTCGCCCTAGCCGGGCTCAAGGAATTTTCCCCGGACTTCTTTTTCACGCAGGACGGCGACCCATGGGAATCGGAGGAGCCGACCATCGACAAAGACCCGTACCGCAAGGAACGCAAAGCGGCAAGAAACGCGGTGCTGGATGCCATCGAATGGGTCGGAGACCCCGACGGGCGTTCCTCCCCATTGTCCTGCGCCGAATTCAAATGCCTCCGCGAAGGCATGGGATTGACGACGGCATGGCTCGCCAACCGCTGGAACGTCGCCGAATACAGCGTCAAAAGATGGGAACGCGAACGCCTGCCACCGGCCGAATACGCCGACGACCTACTGGCGCTCAAAGGCACGTTCGACGCCGCCGTGGACTCCATACGCCCCCAGACTCGGGCGACCGTCCCCCGAACCGAAGCCGAATCACCAGACGGCATGCCCGCGGCCTGGCACAGAAGCATCGCCCAGCATGCATCAGACAGGAACAAAGCCATGCGCATCTCATTCATCCCCGCCCTCGAAGACAGGTAAGCCCCGTCGAAAGACGCGGGCCTCTTCCACCACGACGCCAAAACCCATCGTTCGAACGGCCCCGCGCACGGACGATGTCACTGCGCTATGGTCGGACGCCAGGATTCGCTCCTGTGTCGCCGACGACGATCGTTGTTTTTGCTCCCCGCCTTGGCGGGGCTCTCCCATGGGGCATTCCAGAAATCGGAGTGTCCCACATCCCATATCACAGCAAGACAATGAGAGGAGCACAAGCGATGATAGGAATCAAGGAGAACGCCGACGAGGCGACCATCCGCAAAGCGTTGAAGGAATTGGATTCCCAGCGGTTCAGGAAGATCGAGGACACGGAACGAGACCACGACCTTAAGGTAGAGCATCTGGTCCTCGCCAAGGAGAACACGCTGGCCGGTCTGTTTTCCGAGGGAAGCGTCGAGGTCGAGGCGTGGAAGGTCTCTTGGAAGGCCTACTCGTGGTCGACCGGCCGCGAGTTCGACATGGGTGCGATGATCGTCGACGTGATCCGCGGCTGGAACCAGGGCGGCGAAGGCAGCGGAGAGCGCACCCGATGCCTGTTCGACATGCCCCGTGACGACGGGGAGCTCGAGGCCATAGGATTGCTGTGCCTGCGGGGCAACCTGCCGTCGAAACGACTCTGGGAGGAACTATGACGTCCCACCCGTATTACATTTCGAAGGCGCGTCTGGAACTCGACCGGCTCGAAGCGCCCGACGCCGACCCCACGGAACTCGCCTCGTGGGCGGAGCGGGCGACCGGCGACATGATCGCGTTCATCACCGCGGACGGCGGGATCGTCGGCCACGGGCGTTATATCCAGGACGGGCCGCACTTGGCGACCGCCGTCGCCGACAAGGAGACCTGCGAAAGATACGGGATCGCCGCCAGTCTCGCCGGCATGGCGTGCGCGCATATCGAGCGCAAGCTCGCCCAGCCGGTGCGCATGGTCAAGGCCAGCGCCGTCATGTGACGACTGTTCGCGTCGTCGCCGCGGTCCGGCCCCTCTTCCCGCAATGGGTGGAGGGGCCGGATCTTTTTCCGCCCTTTCCGACATGTCCCACGGTCGCCCCATCCAAGCATGGGGGACGCATGCGATAGTCGGGACAGCGAAAGGAAAAGCGATGATCGACCCCAGTATCCTAAACGAAACCGATTCCAGGTTCGTGGAGCCCTGTCCGGTCTGCCAGCGGGAGGTCAAGCCCCTTGAGGACGAAACGGGCGCCGTGTTCCTCGCCTGCAGTGAGCATCCCGGACTCGGGCAGGCTGCGCTCGACGAGCGTGGCATCGAGGGGATGGTCGGGGAGTGGAACGGGCTCGCGGACGATTGGCGTCTGTTCGCCGACGCGGCATGCGCCGAATGCGACCGGCAGGGGTGGGACGGCACGCCACGTCTGACGGCGCGCGAGGACGTGGAATGCCCCTACGTGTGCTCATGCGAATGCACCAAGGCCTTCGGCGTCACATGGCGTAAGGCGTTCCACGGGTGGAAGCGTGAGACGGACGAAAAGCACGCGGCATGGGAGCGTCGCCGCCGCGCGTTCACTCAGGCGGACATGGTGATCCTCCGGATCGAGGAGATGAGGAGCATGATCCGCGTGGACGGGGACGCCGAATAGACGGGACGGGAAGGAGAACCATGGGAAGGAACATGCTGCCCCCGCTTCGGGGCGACGATTATCAGGTGGTCGACGGGATCGTCCGCTTCTGCAATACGGAATGCGGGCCATGCATCGAGGTCGTTGACGAGGAGTCCGGCGTGGTGGACCTCGAGCAGTGGCTGGATGAATGCGATCTCGAGGGCATCCGCGACTGGTGCGACCGCAGGCTGCTCGCGGCGCAAAGACTTCATGACAAGGAGGAACGATGATGATTGGCGATTCGGATTGGTCCCGCGACTATCCGGGAGAACTTCACGCATGCCCGGTGTGCGGGACGAGCATGCGCCTGTACGGCACGAGGGCGAAGCCGCCGAAAGGGGACGCGACCCTCGCGTATTGGGCGGACTGCGCCAACGGGCACGCACGCCGGTTCAAAGCGGACGGGTATGAGCCGTTCACGGTGACCGCGCCTCGCATCATGCTCGGCCGGAAGGCGGAGACCGGGCAGGCGATCCGCGAGTGGAACGAGTGGGCCGACGCGCACGGATACGCGCACGAGGAGCCGGAACGACACTGGCACGACCTGTATGCGGGCATGCCCGCGCCCTGTCCGATCTGCCGGCATGAGGTGTTCCCGAGCAGGGACAAGTGGGGGAGCGTGTTCATCTCCTGCGAGGCCCACCCGCAATTGGGCAGGGCGACCGCGCAATACGAGCGTGACATCTCCAGACAATGGAATGACCTTGTCGACGACTGGCTTACGCTGGCCGCCGCCTCGTGCCGCATGTGCGAGCGGGAACACGGGGATCCGAGGCCGCGTCTCCACGGCGTCGAGGACAAGGACCGGCCCTACGCGTGCTCGTGCGCATGCACGACCGGCCAGGGGTCTACGTGGCAAGGCGCCCTCCATGACTGGAAGCGGAGGGCGGAGGATCGGTATGACGACTGGCTGCAACGCCATGATGCGGCCGAAGGCGCCGATAGGGAGCTCGCCGGAATCGAGGAGACCCGCCGGCTCATCCAAGGCGCCGACGATGGCAGGTGAGCACGGCGGCTTCCTGGACGGGGTCAGACGCGGCATGCGCATCGCCGGCCCGTTCGCCCGGTTCTCGCATGAGCCGTGGCCGGCGGACCCCATGCCCACGGTCGCCGAGCATCTGGCCAAGTATGGTCCGCCGGAGACCAGCGGCCAATGGTTCGACCAGGCGGAAGCGGACTGGTATCGCATGCTCGCCGACCGCAAGCGATTGTTCCGCCGATACCTGGCGGGCCTCCGGTGCGGGACAGCGCTCACGGCCCTCCTCGAACTCCTGGCGGTCGCCGCGGTGGGTGTGCTCATCATCCGGTTCGTCCTGGAGGGAGCGGCATAAGCCAGACGATTTAGGGCTTTTTTGTTGTTTTGGCGTGCCTGTTTGGGTCTTTTCTTCCACGGGGATACAATAAGTCTGTAAATATGTATGTTTTATACGTTTTTCAAGAGTTTTTGTCAATGAGGAGCTGAAATGATCCGGCTGAAAAAACTGGAGATGCAGAACGTCAAGAACGTGGTTCATGGCGCCATCGATTTTCAGACGAACGGTGCGGGAGGCTCCGTCACCGGAATCTACGGACAGAACGGGTCTGGCAAGACGGCGGTCATCGACATCCTCGAATGCCTCCGTGAGATCATGGCGGGCATGCGGCTGGCCCCCAACAGCGCCGATTACATCCGCTACGGAGCCCCGGACATGACCGTGACCGCCCTGTTCGAGATAGATGGGACGCTCGTTCAATACGATGCGACGTTCATCAAAGGCGGCGAAGACAACAGGCTGCGGATCAAGGGCGAAACCATGCGAATCGGCGACGACCCCGCCAAGATGGGACGCCCCGTGTTCGCGCATGAACTCGACGGGGATCCCGACAAGCCGGGCAGGAAGAAATTCAAGCTCACCCCCGCGTACATATGGAACGACATCCTCAGAAACGATCAGAGCATCCTCCTCGACGTCGCCTACGCGGAAACCCAGACGTTCGACCCGTCCATGTCATACGTCTTCTACAGGGACCATCTGCAGGGCATCGCGGACCGATACAAGGAAACAGAGGAATACAACGCCAAGACCGAGGAATACGTCGATCACCGCCTCGAACCATTGGCGAAGGCGGTGGACAGGCTCACCCATTTCGCCCTGCATGACATGTTCGTCGCCCAGACCTCCCGCACCGCGCCCGCCAGCTTCAACTACATCATCCTGCCC
The DNA here is from genome assembly GCF_056355835.1 of Bifidobacterium sp. LH_730. NCBI lineage: Bacteria > Bacillati > Actinomycetota > Actinomycetes > Bifidobacteriales > Bifidobacteriaceae > Bifidobacterium > Bifidobacterium sp. LH_730. Next base: position 25,003 of record NZ_JBKETB010000003.1, on the reverse strand, counting down.
AACGCGGCGGGCATGCCCGACGACGAGCGCATGTACGATCTGCTGGGAGACAATATGGTCGGGCTTCAGGCCTTCTCCTCCCTCAAGGAAAGCCTGAAGACGTTCAACGAAGTCCTGCCCCGGCTGGTGCCCGGCCTGAACATCGAGGCCCGGGACAAAGGCAGCGCCAAGCTGGCGGACGGAAGCGAGGGTGTGAAGGTCGAGTTCCTTAGCGTGCGCGACGACAGTATCCGGATACCGTTCCGCTGCGAATCCGAGGGCATCGTCAGGCTCACGTCCCTGCTATCCCACCTGATCCACTCGTACAACGAGCCGGATGCATTCACTGCGATCGACGAATTGGACTCCGGTGTGTTCGAATACCTGCTGGGCCAGATAGCGGCGGTCATGTCCGAACGGGCGCATGGCCAGCTGGTGTTCACCGCGCACAATCTACGCACCTTGGAGACAATGCCGAACAGCAGCATCGTGGTCACGACCGTCAATCCGGGGGAGCGTTTCGCGGTCCGCCGGAACATCAGGGAGGTCCACAACCCTCGCTCCCGATACATCTCCAACCTCACCTCCGACGGCGACCAGATCCTCTACAGGATGACCGACGAGCAAAGCATCGCCACGGGCATGTACCGCGCCGGGCATCCCGGGCAGGACAACGGGGACGTCGACCGGGCCCTCCGGGCTCTGATCGGAGGCGAGTGACCGCATGGCGCGCAAAACCCTTCTCGTCCTCGTCGAGGGCCCCAGCGACTAGGACGTGGTCGCAAGGGCCCTGCGGGCTTTGTATTCGGATCGTGCCGTGGACGGGCTCGCCTACCATTTCGACGTCACCATCGTCAGAATGCATCTGGAGGACGCGGAGAGGAACGGCTACCAGTGGACGGAACATACGCCGATGCGCGAGATAATCCGTGAAACGGTCGAGCGATACCTCGCGTTCCATACCGAACTCACGTGGCACGATGTCTCCCACATCATCCACGTCACCGACCTCGACGGAGCGTTCGTGGACGACGAAAAGATCCGAATGGACGAGCGGGCATCCAAGGTGCGGTACGATCTGCACGCCATACACTCGAAGAACCCCGGCGGAATCGCGAAGCGAAACAAGGAGAAACGTCGCGGCACCCGCGAACTCCTCGGTATGAGCCACGTCACCCTCGACAGGTGGAGCGTCCCATACCGGTTGTTCTACGTGTCCCGCAACCTCGAGCACGCGTTCCTCGGCAATCCGGACAATCTCTCCGACGGAGAGAAGGAACGCATCTCCGCGCAACTGTCGACGTTGTTCGGCGCGCAGCCCGAACTCTATCGCAAGGCAGTGAAGCGGCTTTGGAGCATGCAGGGAAGCCCCTCGTGGATCGACTCATGGAAGCGGGCGACGACCGGGGACGGTTCGCTGCAACGTGGCTCGAACCTGTACCTCGTCGACGAATTCATCAAAACCACCAAAGCGGAGAGAAGCAACTGACGTCATCCTGGCCCGCGTTCCGCGAACCATGGCAATGTGACGCATCCTAGGTTGGAAACAACCCCAACCAAAGGAAAACGTTATGAAATGGATCCGACACACGGCCTCTCTCGCCGCCTGCGTTGCATGGATGTATGCGATCTGGGGCACCCGCGCCGCGTCCCCGTTGTTCCAGGCGCTCGCCCTGTCATTGTGCGGCCTGACCGCCATGGCGCTCGCCTTCCGTGACTTCGCGATCACCATCGGGCGCGGTGACCCACTGCCCGACGTGGACCTCGTCGAGTGGAGTCTGCCGGCGTGGATGGTCGGCTGGGTCGCGGCCGCCATGCTCGGCGCCATCGCATACCGCGAGGGACTGTCATTGCCCGCGGCGCTGGTCGAATGCGTGACGGTCGGCATGGCCGCCGGAGCGTTCGCGCAGAGCATCCGCAGATACATCCGCCTGTGCGGGGATGAGCGTGCGGCGCGCGCCCGGTCGGCCTCCCGAACGGACGGAACCATCAGCGAGGATTGATCCCAAGAGGCCGGGGACGCATGGCCTTGGCAAAGGAACGACCACGGGAGGAAACCATGATGGAGACAATCGACAACTACGAGCTCGCGCAGCAACTGCTCGACAGCGCGGGCAACTCGCAGGACCAAATGGGTGTGCTCTGCCTCGCGGTCAGCTCCATCGCCGCCAGCCGGCTCCACGAGGCGGAGGGGCTCGACAGCATCCTGCCGAACGACCGGCCGATCAAGGTCCAGCTCGACGACGACACCACGTTCGCCTACTATCTCGACGCCGGATGGAAGGAAACCCGCGATATGATCGGCGGCGAATGCTACGGGACCGTCACCCTCAAAGGCGGACCCCAATACTGGTCCCAGACCGATCCGATCGTCATCCCCAAGCACAGGATCACCGAGATCACGGCCGCCAGCAAGCCGGAGGACATCGAGCAGGATGCTTAGCGAACGACTGGTCCGCCTCGTCGCGGCGGATGCGCCCGATTATGTCAGCCCCGACACGGTGCGCCTCGCCGTAGAACAGGTCCGAAACCACAAGGAACTATGGTTCGCCGACGCGAACCATTGGGGGCAGATCATCCTCATGGGCCCCGGACTGACCATCGTCTGCGGGCCCGGCAACCGCCTCGACGTGGACAGGCGCGGATAAAAGCAAGGCACGCCGCGGCGTGCCAGGAAACCGTTTCCGCGGACTGGGCGGATCGGCTAGGAAGCCAGTCTAGTATCGAGGCGCGTCAATCTGGATGGGTTGTGCTTCCCTTGACGAATGGATACGATTGAGGGTACTTATCCGTATACGACTTGGGAGGATGGAATGCCGGTCGCAACACTGCTCGACAACATGATCTCCGTAACCAGCCTCAACCACGGCGGCGCAAGCAAAGCCCTGAGCCGCGTCGGAAACGACAACCCCGTGGTGGTGCTGAAGAACAACCGGCCCAGCGCCGTCATCATCACACCCGACGACTACAGGAGACTGACCCAGGCCGAAGAGGACTTCGCGCTCTACCGGGAGGCCATGGACCGTCTGAGGGACGACGACGGCACCCGCCTGACCCCCGACGAGGTGTATGGCAAGGACCACAAGTCCGCCGACGACGGATACGAGCCGGAGTTCGAATGACCGCCGACGCAAAATGGAAGGTCCTGTACACCAAGGCCGCGGCCAAGGACATCAGGCGACTGCGCGAACCAGTCATAAGCCACGTTCGCGCGGCGGTCGACAAGGTCGGTGGAAACCCACTGCCCTTCACCGAAGGCGGCTACGGCAAGCCGTTGGGCAACAAACGCAACCACAACCTGACCGGACTGCTGAAAGTCAAACTACGCGGCGACGACATCCGCATCGTCTACCGTCTGGAACGGACGGAACGAGAAATGCCAGCCATCGTCGTCAGCGTGCGCGACGACAACGCCGTATACGAGGAGGCGGCGCGCCGCATCTGATCACACGCGCTCCACCTCGACCTCCCATGGCTTGCAATATGCCTTTGAGCATTTGCCGCACGAACGACGCCCGTTCTTGAGATAGCCTCCCGCTGTCACCACATGGTTGCCGCATTCGCATTCGCACTCCCACAGGACGCGCCGCTGCGAGTCTCGCAGCCCGGTGTCCCTGAGCACGGTGAGCAAACCGAACTTCAATCCGACGAGGTCACGCTTGTTGGCCCTGCCCATTTCCTTCGCGAAAACCGACTGCCGTCTTTTCCTCTCAAGCATCCACGATTCGCTCAGTCTCCGTTTCCAGACGCTCTTGCGGCAGGCGGGACAAAGGTTGACGCCCTTCTGGTCGATCACTCCCTCCCACTTTCCCCCGCACGCGCATTCCCACTCGTACACCACGCAATCACGCTCTCTTCGCCCCGTGTCCCGGATCGCCTTGGAGAACCCTCTGCGCTGACCGGGATTCATGCATGCCTTCATCGAAACTTCCTCCATGTGCTTTCCGTTGTGCAACAGCATCCATGCGTCCCCGCGCTGACGAGGCACGTCTCCGGTCCTGTTCCTGAGTGAGCCGCGGCCATGTCATTGGTCGAGGGCCGGATTTTCGGCGACGTCGTTCACAGAGAATCCGGCCTGAGCGGCTCTCTTACAATCCCATGTGTCCGTTCCTCCGCCCGATGCTCGGTTCCTCGTCCAACATGACCATGGGGAAACCGCTCGGATCACCGACGAACCGTTCGACTAGCGCCCATTGACGTCGGCTTATGCCGATCCTTTCGTCGGGTCTGACCATGAGCACGGGCATGGCCGGCCGGGCGGCTTCGATGTCGGATAACCGGTTGGGATGGCATTCCTCGTCGTCGATCCATATGATTGGCTTCGGATCGGGGGAGTCGCGTTCGACCTCGATGCGGCGCAGGACGGCCGTGAGTTTGCCGGTCAGACGTCCCGCGCCGGTGACGGGGTCATACCAACGGACCGTCTCCGATAGGCCAACCCATCCGAGCTCCAGGTCGAGCAGGCGAGTGAACGGCTGCCATGTGGTCAGCCAATCCAGTTCGACGATGCCCGGCTCGACGAGCCGTCGATAGGCGTCGGCCAGTTCACCACTCCAACGGATGCGCACCTTCCCATACGGAGACCCCAATGAAAGCCGCTTCGACCGGTCGAAACGGAACGCATTCCCCAACGAATAGAGGGGCAGGCGCGGATCACCCGGCTTCAACCAGCCAAGCCGGTCCTGCCCGCCGCGACGCAGCATCTTCGCATCCGGGAACACGTTGAGCACGCCGTCGAAATCGGAATGCAGGATCACCTGGGCCATGATGGACTCCCTCCGCGTTCCCGGGTGTTAGGTCTATTCGAGTCGTGTGAATGCGTCCACGATCTGCTGCTGCACCGCCTGCTGTTGGGCGGCGGGCAGTTGGTCGCTGACCCGGATGACGATGGTGCCGACCCTAGTGTGGGAGCCGCTGGAGAGCACGGTGCCGTCGAACGCGGCGTGGTAGGCCTCGCGTTTCGCCGCGTCATCCTTGGTCCTGTAGACCTCGATGTTGCCGCCGGACTCAGTGCCCTTGTCCACGAGGTTGTCGCCGTCGAACTGGGCCAGGTCGATGCCCTCGTAGGAGAAGTAGATGCTGGCCGTGTATCCGCCCTGACGGTTCAGGAACCCGTTCGGATCATGGCCTTCGGTTACACTCTCGATGCCCGTCACGCCCGGCACCGTCCGCAAACGAGACACGATGAAATCCTGGGACGGATCCGTGACCTGCTTGAGCTGGCGGATGCCATTGTCCACGCTCGTGACCGCATCCTCCAGCCTCTTGATCGCGGCCGAATAGTCGAGCGGCTCGGCCAGTTCCTTGGCGCGCATCTTCAGCTCGTCCGTGCCCTTTGGCTTCTCTCCGACCGCACGTCGCTCCTTCTTCGCGTCCTTGACGACCTGCCTGGCATCCTTCTTCGTCTGCGGGTCCAGCGTGCCGGCCTTCGATTTGACAAGCCTATCCGCCTTGTCCAAGGCCTTGTCGAGCTTCGCATTCTCCGCATTCACCTTGTCGACGGCCGACTGCCATGCGACCTCGGCATCGCGGTGCGGAGCCTCGTAGCCGAACCACCAGCCGGCACCGCCGCCGACGATCAGACAGGCGGCCACGATGGCGGCGATGATGACGTTGCGTTTCTTCTTTTCCATGGGAACCTCCTCTTTCACCCCGGATTCATCCTGTTACTGCGTCGGGAGGCTAGAGAAGGGGAGTGGACCGGACCCCGTTGTCCGTGTTCCCGTTGATGAGCCGGCTTTCAGCGCTTGGTTTCGTTGGCGATTTGGAGGACCGTCTCGGCCATGGCCTTGCTCATGTAGCAGCTGTTGTTGGTCCCATAAAGGGCCATTCCGCGAATCATCGATTCCTTGATTCCCATCGTGTTTTCCTTTCTGTGGGTTTCAGCCGAAGGTCCCATGCCTTCGACCGGGACCATATGGTAGCGCGCCCATCCTGCGCATCGCCGGGAGAGGAACCGCCGGCCCACGGTCGCCCCGTGTCCACGCCGGTCGTCCATCGCATGATGGGACGCATGAAATCGCACAAACGTTGAAAGGAAAGTCCATGAGGATCGCCATAGACATCGACAACACGATCGCCGACTACACGGGCGCGCTGCGCGAGTACATCAGCGAACGGTATCCGGGGCTCGACGAGTATCCGATGACCGGGCCCACGGACTATGGGTTCGTGGATCCGACATGGCCGTTCGGCACGGTCGAGGAGTTCCGTGCCATGCACGCGAGGGCCGTGGATTCGGGCCTGTACCTCAAGGAGGAGGTCCTGCCATATGTCGAGGAGACGATTGACTTGCTCGAAGACAGGGGACATCAAGTGATGTTCTGCACGAGCCGCCGCGACGACACGCACGGGGACACATTGCGCTGGCTCAACGCGCACCACCTATTGCCGGCGGACCGGGGCCTGTGGATGGGAGGAAAGCTCCTGTTGGACGCCGACCTGTACGTCGAGGACAGCCCGTATGCGATCGGGACGCTTGCGGACGCGGGCAAGACCGTATTGCATCCCGACCGGCCGTACTTGGATGATTCGATGCCGGGCCTCACGTTCAAGGACTGGCGTGACGTGCCGGACATCATCGCCAGTCTGTGACGGCACACGTTCCGGTCGCCCCGGTTCCGACTTGAGCAATCCGGGCATGATGTGATTCAGCGAGTTCGGGACGCATGAGAGTCCCGACGGGAAAACACGAGCGACGAGGAGGGTAATCATGGGTGACATCATCCTGCATGACGGCGAGTACACGGGCCCCTGCGAATGCGGCTATTGCGAGTACGACGGCAACGATACGACCGCATTCGTATGCGAGGCGTGCGGCCGTCATGTCTGCGTGGAATGCGCGAACAGGTGCGCCGACTGCGGGCGCACCGTGTGCTGCGACGACGACACCTATTGCAGCACCCATGAACGCGACCTATGCTCCGACTGCGCGTTCGACCATGCGGACAAAGCATGCCGTCTGTGACGGACGGCATGCGAGGCCAAACGGGGAAGGACTGACAATGAGCGGATATCTGATCGGCAACCAGTGCGAGACATTGGCAAAGAACGGCGAGACCATCGCCCTGACCATCATCGGCCTGCCCGACGCGCATCACCTGCTGGTGCGCGCGCACTCGGGCGGCAGGACCCCGATCATCAAGGTCGGCATACGCAAGGATGGGAATCTGCGCCCTTGGTTCTCGAAGCGGACGATCCGACCCGATGACTTCCGTGACTTCGACGAATGGGAGAAGATCAGGCCCCACCATCACGCCATCAATGAGACGGGACCTGTCGAATGCAACAGATCACGTTCGTTCGCCACGCATCACAGTGGCGGCGACTGGTGGGCCGGACTGCCCGGCGACGGCTGGCCGTGCGACGAATGAGAAGGAGAAAGACGATGGGTGACACACAGGTGTTCCGTGGATGCGTGCCGTGCCCGGTCTGCGGGCATAGGCCGGTGATCGCGGTCGAGGATGCGGCCATGTCGGGAGACATCACGACGTACACGATGCGGGTCATCGAGGCGCATGCGAAGGACTCGCATTGCCCCTTCGCGCACGGATTCTCGGAACGCCAGACGGTGTCCGCCGCCGCGAGCCTCGTGGTCGAGGCCGACGAGACATGGGGCCGTCTCGTCGAGGAGTGGAACGTGCTGACGGCCGTTCCCTGCCTCGTATGCCAGCACCGCATCGTGTCGAAACGTCATGGCGACGGGTTCGCGCTGCGCTGCGACTGCCCCATCGACCGTCCTTACGGGCAGTCGGAGTTCCACCGCCGGTATCCGGAAGCATGCAGGGATAATCCGTTCGGCGACGGGACGAGCGCGGGGGGCGGATGACCCGCGCAGGATCCTGCATGACGCGAGCCTGGGCGCCGACAATCAGATGGGGGCCATGCGCCTTTACCTGAAAAGCATGAACGTCCTCAACGAACTCGACCAGGAATGGACGACACGACGAATCAAGGAGATGGGCAAATGACCCGCAGGACCATGACGATCAGCTACGACGACGCCTCCGACAGGGCGAGCGCCATGTACATTTGCAGCGTTGTCGCCGCCAACGACAGCTTGCGCTTCGAGTCGGACGGGCCGGATTCGCAGGCCTCGCGGCGCGTGTTCGATGAGATCCTGCGCCAGATGGATTGGATGCAGAGCCATTGCATCGATTGGGATGACCGCGACCATATCGACGAGTTTGAAAGCCGTGACGCGAACGGCGAGATGCTGGTCGAAATCCCCCGTGAAGACGGACAGTGGTATTTCAACGTGGACCGGATCGTGCGCGCCGCGTTCGGCGGGGACGCATCCCAAGGGCAGGACGACACCGAGGAGGAGTGATGGGCGTTCGAATCATGTACATGACCAGCGACGGAGAGGCGTTCGAGGACAGGGGCGCGGCGATGGCGCACGAGCGCCGCATCGGCCGGGACGATGGCATGGACTGGCTGGAACGCCGCGTCAAATACGTGATGGAACGCATCCGGCAGAAGGACAAGTGGCTGAAGAGCTTCGACCATCAGGTTCGTTTCACCCTTGGCGAGCTGAAGGAGACGGACGAATCCTCCTACCAGATGATCGCCGAACTCGCCGCCCGGCTCAGAGGCGAGGCTGTGGACGCGCGGCGCATGGAGGAGGAGAAACAACATGACCTGCTCGTCAACCTGCCCAAGGACCATACGCGGCTCATGGAAGACAACCGGGACGTGGACGGCACCTGCCGGATGCGCTTGGTCGACGGCGCCCCGTGCGGGCAGCCTACGGTCGAGGGCACGCGCTGGTGCGAGAAGCACGTCGACGAATGGTGCGACAGGCATGGGGAGCATTGTGACCACGCGAAGCGCATGGGAGGCAAGACGTTCCTATTGAAATGTGCGGAATGCGCCGGCGGCAAGGAGGATTAGACATGGGAGTAGTCACCACTTACGCGACCAGCGACGGCAGGACCTTCGACGATCTCGCGGAGGCGGAGGAGCACGAGCGGGAACTCGAGGAGTACGGGAAGGCGGATTGGATCGAACGCCGCCGGATCGACCTGCGGCATCGGAGGTTCCGGCTTGAGAACAAGCTCCAGTTGACGCGCGATCAAGTCGAGAAAGCGTTCCTCGACGTGTCGAACGCGGACACAACGGATTGCGTTGCGCTCAATCGGAAGGCGGCGACGCTCACCGACGCGGCGCGCGAGACGGTCGAACTCGAGTCGAAGCTGGCTGACGTGAATCGTCTGCTTGACCGGCTCGACCGCGACCATGACCTACTGCTCGAAGACAACCGGGACATCGACGGCAGCTGCAAGATGGCCACCATCGGCTTCAATGCGTGCGGCAAACGGACCGTGGAGGGCACCCGCTGGTGCAAGGACCATATAGACAAGTGGTGCGACAGGCATGGCCCGCACCAGGTCCAGAACCGGTATCTGGGCGCCTACACGTACAGGTACGAATGCCCCGAGACCAGCGATAACAGCGAATGCAAGTGAGAAGGGAGCGACGCATGGAGGCGAACGCCAAGAGGCTCGAAGCTCTTAAAGCCGAGTATGCGCAACTGAGGTATCGGCTGAACGACAGACATGCAAAACTGGCGCCAGAAGCGGTCTGGAGGAGATCGATGACCTGGCCGCGCGTCTGATCTCGATCCGAGGCATGCTCGGAAACGGCGGACGGCTGCCACAGGTCGTCCGCGGCGACGAGAGGAAGTGAGGAGAAGCATGGGGAAACCGGATCCGGGGCTGCACGTCGACCCCGATGGCGTCGTCTGGCTGTTGACCGTGGACGGCGAATGGCTGCGGAAGCATGACATCGACTGGCGCTGGTATCCGTTCGCCTATGGGCCCGCCGACCCGGATGGATTGATTGGCTTCGACATGGGCGACCTCGATCTGGAGGCGCAGGAGACGCCCCTGTTCCTGCGCCTCGTCGACCGGCTCGCCGACGACCGTGATTGGCTGTACATACCCGAGGGGCTTCCGGTCGAATACGACTTCCTGGATCACAGCCTCCTCATGGGCGACGGGGATGCGCCGGCCATCGACCTGGACCGGATGGCGGAGACCATCCTCGACGACCGGCGGGACCGGCTCCTCGACCCCGGCTTCTACATGGACGAAAACGCGAACATGTGGCTGAAGTCCCTGGAGCATCGATGGTATTTCTCCGACGTGGACGCGCCGGGCGAGTGGATGCGCGAGGACTGCGGGCGGATCGAAGTGCGGGCGCGGGACAGGCATATGCGCATGGTGAGCCGATACGACAAGGAAGGATCGAACGAATGAACGCCGAGGAATTGGACGGCATCAGGAGGCGCGTCCCCGCGCGTCCGGACACACCCATTCCCACACCCTACGAGGATCAGGTCAGGAAGATCATCATGGAGGGCACGCCGAAATCGGACCGCACCGGCACCGGCACGATAAGCCTGTTCGGCCAGCAGATGCGCTTCGACCTGTCGTATGCGATGGAACCGAACAAACCCGAGGACGCGATGGGCTTCCCCTTGCTGACCACCAAAACCGTGTTCTTCAAGGGACTGGCGCATGAGCTGCTGTGGTTCCTCAACGGTTCGGACGGCGGCAACATCGGCTATCTCACCGAGCACAATGTGCATATCTGGGATGAGTGGGCCGACGAGAACGGCGATCTGGGACCGGTCTACGGCGTGCAGTGGCGCTCCTGGCCCGCGCCGACGCCCGGCGATCCGAACCGCACGATCGATCAGATCGAGAACGTGCTCGACCTGATCCGCAACCATCCCGATTCACGGCGCATGGTCGTCACGGCCTGGAACCCGGCCGAGGTCGAGAACATGGCCCTGCCGCCCTGCCACGCGCTGTTCCAGTTCCATGTGGCCGACGGGCGCCTCTCCTGCCAGCTCTACCAGCGCTCCTGCGACATGTTCCTCGGCGTGCCCTTCAACATCGCCTCCTATTCGCTGCTCACGCTGATGATGGCCCAGCAGGCCGGCCTGGAGCCGGGGGAGTTCGTGTGGACCGGCGGCGACTGCCATGTCTACGACAACCACATCGACCAGGTGCTCGAGCAGCTGTCGCGCGAGCCGTATCCCTACCCGACGATCGCGATCGACAAGGCGTCTTCGCTGTTCGACTACCATTACGAGGACTTCCATATCGAGGGATACCGGCATCATCCCACGATCAAGGCGCCGGTCGCGGTCTGAGACGGTTCAAAGGCAGAAGGCGGGCGCTACGCCCTGGCGCTTATCCGCGCCGTTGATTGTGTAGTTCGGGTTTCCACGGAAATCGACTTGCAGAAAGACATCGGATTCGTCCGGATGGGACGACCGTTCCCATGCAACACCGTCGATCCCTCCGGCGGGATCAGCTCCGGAGGGATCGGACCAAAGCGTTTTAAGGATCGTATTGCGACCGTTACTGTTGGAGACCTTGCCGTCATAGAATTCGTATTGGCGACCTTCCTGGCTCCATGCTTGGGCCCCATCATAGCCCTTCCCTCCGTCGTCCATGGTCTGCACATACTCGCGGTAGGAAAGCAGCCAGAGTCTGTCATTGGTGCCGGTGGTGACGGCGTGTTTCGAGTTGCCGATGGTGTTGTTTGTCATTTTGACGACTGGCTCCACCGTGTCCCTCAGATCGGCGGGCATGCTCGCCCAGATTTCCCCGGAGTTCATGTTCTCCCGGAGAGAACTGTCGCGCCAGCCGCCCCTATTCGTTTCTCCGGCGGGGAAACAATGTTGCGAGGAGTCTTTATCTAACATGATCCCGTTCATGCAGTAGGTGCGAGGTAACGAATTGACGGTCTGGAACGTCAGGCCTGCCTTGCCGCTTCCGTTCGCCTTGTCGTCGTGAAGGATGCCGATCAGACGGACCGGCATGTCGACCTGCTGTCCCTTGGTGGCGACAGCAGTGCTCGTGACCTTGAGCGCGCCCCTCGTGTCCGCGTCCATCGCGGCCTTCATCTGTCCGTAATACTGCGAGCCTTGGCCGTTCGCGCTAAGGTCCTCGGCGATGGTCTTCAAACCCTTGGCCGAGTATCCGGCATAGCAGAAACCAGAGTCTCCTCCGCACGGTTCGGGTGTGGCCGCGTAGGCTGTCGCGCCGTTCAATCCCGCCGCCAGCAACAGCATCGTCGCCAATGCGGCGAAAACGGTCTTCAGATGCCTAAACGCAATGGGGGGGGGTGATGTTTTTCAGGTCGCTCATGGTTGTCCGTCTATGCGGAGACATTCGTCTATTCTCCGCCGGCGAGCCGTCGCACGCTCTTCGTCCCGTCCTCCCGCAGTTTCCGCCTGACGTCGTCGGGCAGGAGGTCGGGGTGGCGTGCGGGGATGACGCGCGTCCTCCATTCCGTGGATCGGGCGAGTCTGCGCAGGGTGGCCTCGGGCATCGCCCTGACCACGTCCGCCTGTTTCCACAGGGGGTTCGACGGGTCCGATTCGGCAAGCGTGGCCGTCTCCTCGGACGGCAGGCTCCGCGCGAGCCCGCCCAGGTTGCCGGCGGCATGCTTGATGGCGTTGTCCCTGGCGAAACGGCTGGATGCCTCGCGGATGACTTGCGTCGACCTGTCGTAGGAGAAGCGCGCGAGTTTCATTCGGACCATGGGATCCGATTCCATGCACGCGATGTCCCCGGCCATCCGATAGTCGCCTTTTTCGATGGCGGCCCGCCCCGCCTTGGCGCGCGCGGATGCGGGACAGTCGGCTTCGCGTCCGGCGTATTGCAGCCCATACCAGAGGGCTCTCGCGTTCCTGTCCGCGAGACGGTCCATCGAACGGGCGGACATGGGCGTGTGTTGGGCGAGCGTGCGGATGGCGCCCGCGTCGAGCTCGTCATCATGCAATGCGGCGACGAGCCTGTCGCCCGCCTTGGGATCGTCTGTTTCGAGCCCGCGCCGGGCCGCGGCGAATGCCATGCGCCGCAGCGTATGCACGTCGGTTTCCGTGAGCGCGGCGTGGGCGAACGCGTCGGGCGTGGGGCTCCCGTGGTCGACGGCGACCCGTCTTTTGATGGGATCGGGGTCGGCGAGCAGTCGGTCCGCATCATGTTCGTCCAAGCGGGCGTGCCGCCAGTCGATTGTCTGGACGACGTCCTGCGGCCAGGGCCTGTCGTCGTGGTCGAGGAGTTCGCGGCACACCCGGTCGTCGGCGTCGATGGTTTCGTCCCGCAGACGATCCAATGCCCGAATGCGTTGCCTCGCATCCGCGTCCCAGCAGGCGCGCGTGGCTTGGATGCCTCGCAGTTCCTCCATGTCGATCCCGCATCGCTTCAGGTCCTCGCCGGGGTTCAGGCTGGTGGCTTGGATGCGGCGCGCCAATTCCATGCGCACCATGCCGTCGGGATCGTCCACGTGCAGAGGAGTGGTCATGGCGTTGCGCAGCGCGTTGGCGTGGGCCTGCAACGGGAATTCGCTGTCCTCCGCCAGGGGATCGTACAGGTCCCATGCGGCGAGCATTTCGCGGTCGTCGGATTCGCCGTCGGACGCGACGCGCACCAGCGGGGAGTCCAACAGGGCGGCCGCGTTCACGTATTCGAGGTCCCGCGCCGTCCAGACGGGCCTCTGCGCCTCCATGCCGGGGAGAGGCGGCAGGTCGTCGGTCACGCCCGACCCCGACCCTCCGCCCATGTAGCGGCCTCCCGTGGGAATGCCCCGCGGCTCGTGCGATCGTCCGTGCGCGTCGACGCCCATCATGCGCCCCTTTCCCTAGGCGAGCGGTATGGGATCCCCTATGCGATGGGTCCGGATGTCATCGGACGATGACCGCGACGTTATGGTCTTTATCGAAGACCGGGAGCGGCTTCTCTTTGGTTTTGCCGGAGCGCTCGGAATATCCGATGTACGGGGCCAGGGGGATGCCCTTTTCGATCGCGCGCTTCTTGCCTTCGCGGAACCGTTCCCGATACTTGCGGCGGACGACGAATGCGACGGCCATGGCATCGGCGACGCGATTCTTTTCCTCATGGGTGCGAGCCTGCCTGGCGGTGACGTCGTGTCCGACCCAATAGACGTGCCCGTCGGCGCACCGGACCTTGATGTCCTGCGTCTCGAAGTCCGCCCACGCGGTCCATTCGTACCTGGTTCCGTCCTCATGTTGGGCGGGGATGCGGAGCTCGGTGTAGGTCATTGTCTTTTCCTTTTGATGCTTTAGATGTGTCTGTTCAGCCAGTCGACGAGCGACTTGTGCGAGTGGGAGGAACCTTCCGCCTTGTCGGATTCGGGTGGGGCGTGCGAGTCGATGCTGCCTTCCAGCATCGCATACGCCTTGTCCTCGGCATCCCGCCGCTTCTGGTTCGCCTTGTGCTCGTCATCCAACTCGGGGAAAAGGATGCGGCACGGCGAGGAACGCCGGGCCTGGGATTCGCTCATCATCGCGAACATGTCGATGTCGTCGGGGTCCAGTCCGCCGAAATCGGCGACGTCGGCCATCGTCAGACGCCCGTCGGCGTAACTGGCGCCCAGACCATAGTCGGGATCGTCTTTGTGGAGGTCCAGCATCCTCTGGCAGACACGATTCGCGGTCTCGTAGTCCACGTCGTAGGAGACGAGCCGGTCGAGGCCGTCCGGGTCGTCGACGACCAGCATCACGCTGTCCTGGTTCCACTGGTTGGCGATCCTTGTGCCGAGCCGGTCCAACGCCTTGATGTCGTGGATGTCGTCCACATGCCCCATGTACATGGCGGAGCGTTCGCGCTCGTTGTTCCAGATGCCGCTCACGTTCGCCACCCGCGTGAAGCCAAGCTCGCTCATATGCTCGTCGAAGCGCGCGAACTTGTCGTCGAAACTGTCGGTGGAGTCGTGGCCGCGGCTGGGCGTGGCCACGATGGTCATGTTCGGAGGGGCGGGCAGATCGTCAATAATGCCCGTGCCCCTGTGCTCGTCCGCGTATTGGCCGCCCTGCGGGATGCCGCGCGGCTGTCGGAGCCTGTCGTCCATATGGGCCTCTTCCCTTCCGGGATCGTCGTCTGCCGAACCTATGCGTCCCCGCGCATGTCACCCGGAACTTACATGCACACGCGAAAACAGGGCCGGAAACGGCGTTCCGGACCAATCGATGTAAGTTTCCGGCCCCCGGAAGTTACATCGACGATCCGGCGGACGCATTCAGCCTGCATGAGCTATTGCAGGTATTCCAGCGACGGCTGGCAGTCCGACATTTACGCGTACGAGTCCTGCCTGGGCGGGGTGGATGTGCATGTGGCGGGCAGCCGGATCGTGTTCGACCCGGCGCACCCGTATCCGGACCACAGGTGGACTCCGGGCAAGAGCGTCGAGCAAATCATGGAGGACTGCGACGAGCAGGACCGGGCGTTCTCCTTCGCGCATCGGGAGCCGTTGGACTCCCCGTATGCGGGAATGACGCGGAACGGGCTCACCCATCGGGCAGCCTACGAGTGGCTGCTCGACCTGCGTGAGGCGGGCCTGCATGTGCCCGAGGATGCGCTCACGCTCCTCAAGGAGGACATGGAACGGGAGGATTGACGCGATGGATGGCACGCAGTCCGTCGGCGAATGGTTCGCAGCCCAGGTGGAGATGCGCCCCGGGCTCCGGGTTTTCGACGGCCGGCTCGAATGCAACTCATGCCAGGACGGATACGACGTCGTCTTCTGGCACGGGGGGAAGCTGGGTTTCGAAGTCATCTGCCCGGAGGAGGCCTTGCGCGCGCTCACGCCCGCCCTTCTCGACGAGGCCGCCCGGGCCCTGAGGCGATGACGGAAGGCGGTCGAGGCGCGTGTTCCGCGCGGGTCGTCCCCGAGGCGCGTATATTCCATTGATGAGACTGTGGCCGATGTGAAAGGCGGTTTGCGATGGCTGACGAGACCAGCATCGACGTGTCGAAGAAGAGCGTCGCCGAATTGCTGTCATCCGGGGCGAGGAGCCGTTTCCTGATCCCGGAGTACCAGCGTCCGTACGCGTGGGGCGCGGACCAGGTGGACACGCTGTTCGACGATCTGGTGGAGCACGCGGGGTCGGACGCCTCGTCGGAGTATTTCCTCGGCTGCGTGGTCACGTACCGCAACGAGGGCCGGCGGGAGGTCATCGACGGGCAGCAAAGGCTGACGACCCTGTTCCTCCTGTTGCGCGTCCTGTACCGCAAGCTGGAGGGCATGTCGGATTCGCCCGCGCGCACGAATCTGATGAACAGGATCACCCCGGCCCTGTGGCGGACGGACCGGATCACCGGCATGGCGGACCGGACGGCGACGCTCATCGAATCGAGGGCCATCGACGATGACGCGGACGCCATGCTCAAGCTGATATTGGAGACGGGCGAAACCGATCCGGCGGCCCATGACGCGTATTCGACCAACTACCGCCTGTTGGAGAAGCGGGTGGACGACTACGCCGCCGCGGAGACGCTCGCGTTCCCCGGGTTCATCGCCACCCTGTTGGACAACGTCGTGGTGCTGCCCATCCGCGCCGACTCCCAGGACGCGGCCCTCATGATCTTCAACACGCTGAACGACCGCGGGCTGAGCCTGTCGGACGCGGACATCTTCAAGGCGAAGATGTACCGGTACGCGGGCGACGGGCGCGACAGGTTCGTCGGGGAATGGCGGCGGATCTCGGCCGAGGCGGAGCAAGCGGGGCAGAGCATGCAGTCCCTGTTCGCCCAGTACATGTACGTGCTGTGGGCGCGCGAGGGCAACAGCGGCAGCCGTATGCCGAGGATGCGCAGATGGTATGCGGAGAACGACTTCCGGCGTCTGCGCTCCGGGAATGTGCTCGGCGAATTGGATGCGATCCTCAACGTGTGGCGCGTGGCGTCCGGCCATGAGTCTATCGAAGGCGAGCCCTGGTCCATGGACGGGGCCATCCTCCGGACGCTGGACGTGCTCGCATCCTATCCGAACGACTTCTGGAAGTATCCGACGGTCATCTACTATCTGACCCACCGGGCCGAGGAGGATTTCGGGGCGGGGTTCCTTGCCTTCCTCCGCTGTCTGGCCGCGTGCCTCGCCGCCAAGTTCGCGGTCACGCCGACCGTCAACGGCGTCAAGTCCAGCGTGTTCAGGCTGAATGCGCGCATTCTGGACTCCGCCGAACCATCCTTCGACTTCCCGAAGGTCGACGCCGACGAGCTGCGCCATAGGATCGTCGAACCGCACGGCAGCCTGGTGCGCATGCTGTTGAAGATCATCGCCTACCACGAGCCAAGCCAGCACGATTTGCTGCCGGACCGTTGGGAGATCGAGCATGTGTTCCCGCAGAAGTGGGACGACATGAGGTTCCCCGCCCTGGAGGATCGCGAGGTGAGGGCGCGTCTGGAGCATCTGGGCAACAAGGTACCGTTCGAGAAGCCGTTGAACATCAAGGCCAGCAACGGGTATTTCTCGAAGAAGCGGAAGTACTACGCGCAGAGCGGCATCACGGTCACCAACCGGCTGGGAGCCGAACACGACGACTGGGACCTGGACGACATCCTCGAACGTGACAGACGGGTCGCGGATCTTGTCATGGACGACTTCACCGCATGGGGACTGGAGTTTGCCAAACCCAAGCCGGAGGAACGCTGACTTGGGTTTGGACGGACGAGGGACGGCGAGGGCGTGAGACGGGACGTTCCGTTCGCCCATCGCCAAGATGGAATCCAAGGAGAGATGACATGGCCAATGACTGGGATTATTCCATGCTGACCCATGCGGCGCATGAGGCCGGCGGCCCCGACAAGTATGTGGAGGGGCTCAGCAGGGACGGATTCAGGAAAGGCTCCGCCGCCGGAGCTCTGGCGGCCCTTGCCGTGGCTGGCGCCGTGACCGTTCTGTCGAATCTGTATTCGCGCTGGAAGTCTTCCCGCGATGCCAAGGCGATAGGAAAGGATGTCGATTCGGCTGACGGGGATGCTCCGACCGACGGATCGGATGAGTGATGTGCGGCCGTTTCGCCACCGACTTCGACCCCTATGACGTGGCGGCCGGGTTCGACGCCCAGCCGGATGCGAACATCCCGAGTCGTTCGTGGAACGTGACGCCGACCAATGACGTGATGGTCCTGGCGAAGGACGACGGGGGAGGCAGGCACGCCTCCCCGGCCCGCTGGTCGTTGACGCCACCATGGGCGGAGAGCCTGGAGCTGTCGTATCCGACCCATAATGCTCGCGTCGAGACGGTGCTGGAGAAGCGCACGTTCCGTGACGCGGCCCTGCGCCGGCGCGTGCTCATACCCGCAAGCGGATACTACGAGTGGGATTCTGAACGGCGTCCATGGTACTTCCACGATCCAGGCCAGCCGGTCCTGTACTTCGCCGGTCTCGCCTCATGGTGGCGCGGCGACCCGAAGGCAAGGTTCTGGCGGCTCACCTGCACCATCCTCACGCGACGGGCCGTCGGCGACGCGGAGCAGGTGCATGCGCGTATGCCGCTGCTCATCGGCCCCGACCACCTGGATGCGTGGACCGATCCCACGGATGACGCGGCGCGACTGCTGGCCGGCGCCGCCAAGGCCGGCATCGGCCGGAGCGAACGGCTGGAGGCCTGGCGGGTGATGCCGTTGAGGGGCGACGGACCGGAATTGGCAAGGCCTTTCGATGGCGAATGACGTCGGCGGACGCATCATTGCGGATGCAATGACAGCTTGCATGACATCCGGAGGGGGCGCCCACAATGAGATTCTCGTCGAAACAGCTTGAACACATGGGCGTTGCCGAAGTGGCGATGCTATCGATGACCGGCCACATGCTCGCCCTTCAGAATGCATATACGCTTTTACCGAAGGTCCGCGAAAGCATGGTCGGAGACCTCGGTGCCACAGACAGGGAATCCTGCCTCGAACCGGGGACCAGCGAAATGATCGAGGACGGCGACCTGTGCGACGTGCGCATCGGAGCGTTGCAATCCTATCTAGAGACGATCGGTGCGACCATCCACGTCGAATACGACCTCGGTGACGGCGTCAGGCACCCGCTGGTCAACAGCTCCACGGAGACGCCGGCCATTCGATGAGGTCCTACGAAGAAATACACGCGGAGCACACCGGTATCCTCGCCGCCTACGAGGGCATCCGCCGTCTGCGTCACGACAGGTTGAACATGGCGGCCAACTACGCGGATGTGACGGACGGCACCGTGCTGGACATCGAGAACGGCGACCTCGGCCGCGTGGACGTGGAGTCCCTGCGCCGCTATCTGAACAGCGTCGGCTGTCTGCTGCATGTGGAGGTGACGTTGCCGAATGGCCGGCGTCTGCCGCTTGTGGAATCAGACAATCAATTCAGCGAAAGCTAAGGACCCATTTCCCATCTCGCCGTCCGACGCATAGGCCTTCATATGACCATTCTCAAGTTCTCCCTGACCCTGTTCGCCGTCGTGGCGAGCCTGCTCCTGTCCATGCTGGTGCTGATGCACCGGGGGCGTGGCGGAGGCCTGTCGGACATGTTCTCCACGGGACTGGCGGCGAACGCCGCGAACTCGGGCGTCGCCGCCCGCAACCTGGACCGTTGGACGGTGGCCGCGGGCCTGTTCTGGTGCGCGCTCGTCGTCACGCTCGACCTGCTCTGATCCCTCCTCCGGCCGTGCGGCGCATAGCCGCACCGCATGGCAATGCAGAGCATCCGCCCGGTCGGCACGTTCGGGCACCACAACGGGAACGGGTTCGTCCGCACGAACGACGGTCAGGCATGGCAGTACATGGTCCTGCCCGGCCAGCCGAGCGTGCGGGACGCGAACGGGTGGGACGACCGGGAGGCGGCGGCCAAGCCGTTGAAGATCATCATGCCCCGCCTGGCGGCGTTGGCGCCGCGCATCCCGTTGGCGAACCGGAAGGCGTTGAAAGGCTTCTACAGGCAGATCCACATCCTCGCCATCGCCACGCCCCAACGGTTCGAACCCTCCGCCACGTTGAGAGGCGGCGTGAACGACGGGGTGCGGCTCACGCTCGCCCGCGAATACGGGTCGCAGATGGTCCACGACCGGTTCACCCTGATCGGCGTCCTATTGAGGACCGGCGGCGGACACGCGTCGATGCTCGCCCGCATCGTCGACATGGTCGCCCAGACCCAGGGCGACGACGGGTGGGCGCCCGACCAGAGCTTCGACCACGACAGGGAGGTCATCACCACCATCCTGAGGGACGCGGGCTGCACCATCCCCTCGGACAGGCAGATGCGCCGCGCTTTCGCCTGGTGGAACCTCGACCGCAGCCCGGACCCCGTGCCCCTCATGGTCGAACCCGCCCACCTGCACACGTTCCCCACGTGGAGGGCCGCGAGCATCGGCGACAAGTTCAAGAAAACCGGCGTCGACTGCGCCACCTGGACCCGCAGGAAGGACATCAGGGGCGCGTACACGATGACCATCGCCAGCCTCGGCGCCCTCCCATACCAGGGCGAGGCGGAATGGCAGACCGGCGACTGCGACTGGGCCGCCCGGCTCATGGCCAGCCCTTTGGGCGACGGGATGGGCGCGCTCGCGTTGAGCGTGCGCGGCGCCGTCGAACCCGGGGAGGTCAGCCGCGAACAACTGGACAAGGACAAGGAGAAGGTCCTCGACAAGGCCATCGAACAGGCGGCCGAACGCCACAAGCAGAACCTCGGCGTCGCCAAGGAGCTCAACTACGCGAACGACGTGTACCAGGCGGACGGCAAACCCTGGCCCACGCTGATCGACGCGCACGTGCACGTCGCCATCCCCGCCGTCGTGGAACGCAGCACCCAGGTCGCCTACCCGGGCGGACTCGTCACATTGAACCCGGACCGGCAGGAGGCCGCGTTCCAGGACATGCAGATCGGCAGCAACGTGTCCTACAATCCCAGCCCCGTCTACTGGCCCACCCCCATCCTCGCATACGCGGGCCTGCACGGCAGGAGCGTCGCCGGCGAGGACATGGGTCTGGGCCGCGCCTCCGACCTGCCCGGCGGTCTGCTCGGCTTCACGGAGGCGGACCGGCTGCCCTGCTATGTCAGCCCATTCGCCAGCAAGTACCGGAAGACGCCGCCCTGTCTGCTCGTCGTCGGGGACACGGGCGCGGGCAAGACGACCATGATGCTCTACCTGGCCAGCCAGTGGGCGCGCCTGGAGGATCCGGACCATCCGGGGGAGACGATCCCGGTGGTGTTCAACGACCCCAAGCCCAACTCGGACGATTTCGGCCCATACGTGCGTTCGCGGGGCGGGCGCGTGTACATGCTGGACGATCCGAGGGCGGAGGGCATGCTCGATCCGGTGCGCTGCATGCCCGACGGGTTGCGCGACGAGATGATCACCACCGCGGTGGAACTATTGTCGCAGACGACGGGCGGCGACCTGGACGACAAGATGCGCCAGATCGCGTTGATGAGCATCATCAACTACGGGCTCGACCAGGGCGCCGACTGCACGGGCATGGCCGTGCGCGTCGCCCACAAGGCGCACCACGACGGCAGCGACCGGGGGCGGGTCAGCCCCCTGGTGGACGACGTGTACGACCAGTTGGAGATGGCCGCCGACAACAGTCAGATCTTCCGCCTCATCTACGGGCGCGAGCCCGGGGGGCTCAGGTTGAACGCGAGCCGCGGCCTGACCCTATTGTCGGCGGGAAGCCTGTCGATCGCGCCCGACGAGGGCAGCGAGAGCGTGCCGTCCGCCATCCAACGGTGGGCGGTCCGCATGATGGCCCTAGGGGCGGCCGGGTCGGTGATGGGCAGGAACGGCCTGTTCGTGCAGGACGAGGCGCACCTGATCCTCGGCGACGAGTTCGGAAGGAGCGTCGCCCAACGGCAGGGACGCCTGGCGCGCGCCCAGAACTATCTGCCCGTGTACATGTCGCAGAAGATCGACGAGTTCGTCAACGCGCGTCTCGTGGAGTTCATCGGACGCGGCATCATCCTGCCCGTGAGCGCTAAGAACGAGAAGAGCGGCGAGGTGTCGCAGGCGCAGGCCGCATGCCGCCTGTTCGACCTGCCGGACAATGGGCGCATGCACGCGCGCATGCGCCACAAGGCCGTCCTGGACGACGAGAGCAAGGCGCCCGACTGGGAGAGCCTGTACGCGCTGCACGATCCCGACGACGGGCATCTGCTGCGCGGCAGCATCCCCTACTACGTGGGCCTGGCCGGGGATGCAATCCCCGTGGAATGCCGCATCCCCGACGACCAGTTGAGGTCGATCACCGGGGGGAAGTAGCCGAAAGGGCCTGCCGTGCGGCGTCCAATGCGATGCGCGCCGCACGGGCGGGCAGGCCGGCCTTGGCGAGCGCCTTTTCGGCGGCCTCCACTTGGGCTTGGGTGGGTTCGGCGAGCCGGCCCATGATCCATCCGGTGCGACGGTTCGCGTTGGCGCGCGCCAACGCCCTGTCCTTCGGGTCCGGGTATTTCTCGTAGGCTTCCTGTTTGAGGGCTTCGTTCATGGGGCGGGGCTATGCGCGGGGACGCATGTGGGGAAGCGAACCGAATCGAATCACATGGAAGGAGCCTGGAATGGGCGCACAGTTGATGGACCCCATGCTCGACGGATTGACCGACGCGGAGCTGATGCGCGCCGTCGCCCTGGCGAAGGTGCTGGGGGAGCGCTGCCGTCTCGTGGAGAGGGAGGCGAAGGCGCGCCTCGTGGACCGCATGGATCCCACGGAGGGCGACATGCCGGTCGCCGTCGACGGACGGGTCGTCGCCACACTGGCGCGCACCAAGGGCGGCGACGCGTGCACCTACAGGGTGGACGACCCGGAGAAGTACGCGGCGTGGCTCGTGGCGAACGGGCGCGCCACCATGACGGAGCCAAGGCCCATGCCCGTGGACGCGGCCCTGGACAAGGGCTGGTTGAAGGGCCTGGTGGAGCACGAGCTGTCAGGCGAACTGCCGGACGGGGTGGCGGTGCGCGCGCCGAGCCTGCCTCAGGTGCGGTGCACGATCGACCCGGAGGGCGCGGAGAGCCTGTTCGACCCCGGGCAGAGCGCGCGCCTGGAGGGCATGCTGCGCCTCGCCTCTCCCATGGACGGGGAGGGGGCCGCGGAGGATGCTCCGGACAAGCCCGCGGAACCGGTTCCCGACGCCGGCGGGGACGTGTTCGCGCGCATGGGAATGAGCGTCTGAGATAGGGAAATCCGAAAGAAGGGAAGGCCGGGGACATGATCGCCCCCGGCCTTCGCCTTTTCGGCTCCCGCCTGCCCTAGATGTGCGGGTCCAGATAGGGATCATGCCCGCGCAGGATCAGGTCGTCGACGCGGAACCGTTCGCTTACGTTCGCGTTCGCGCAGGCTTCGAGGAATTCGCCGGCGAGCCGGTTCGCCTCCTCGATCTCCCCGGGACCCATCTCCCCGAGTTCCGTGGGGGAAGGCAGGCGCCGGCCGCGCATCGCGCGCATGGGGTTCCTGACGCCGGTCGTGGCCATGGGAGGTCACCGTCCCCGGCCGAGGAGCAGTCGGCCGAATCCGAGGACGAGGCCGATGAGCATGCCCGCCAGCCAGAGCGTGGCGGTCGCGAGGGCGATGGTTCCGGCGACGAGCAGGAAGCCGACGATGAATCCGATGATGAACATGACGCGCGCCTCCTTCCGGCCGTCACATGGATGCTGTCATCCCTCCCATGCGTCCCCTGCCATGCGCCGCAGCGAATCCGGTTTGATGTCGAGCCGGGCGGCGACCGTATTAAGGTCGATGCCATGCCGGGCGGCGATCTCGACGACCTCGCTCAGGTCCGCGTCGTCCACGCGGGAGACGAGCGCCTCGCCCGCGTTCTGGGCGGCTATGATGTCGAACGCGGGCGTCCTGGACAGGTGGCGCATGCCGTTGTCGAGCATCGTCTCGAAGTCCTTGCGTCCGTTGAACGGATGCTTCGACCCGTCCTTCGGGTCGGTCCACATGCGCGTCTTCTCCTGGTTGACCGACGGGTCGGCGCTGTGCCCGTCCGACAGGGTCATGCCATGGCCGAACGATTTGCCGTTTCTGATCTTCTCCGCGACGAAGTCGCGCATGTTCTCGTCCCACAGGCGGTCGCGCTCCCTGGAGTCGGGCATGCGGCCCCCGTGCTTGGCGCGCCACTGGTCGACCCTCCTCTTGTAGCGCATGCCGACGCGCATCCTGTGAGCGCTCAGCCTCCACGGCGGCTTGGCGAGGATGCGTTCAACGCGCACGGGCGCGAACAGGCCGAACTTGCGGTTGCACACGAACCGTTCCGAATACGTGCGGGTCGTGTTGCCGTTGCGCGCGCACGACCGGCGCATGCACAGGAGCTTCTCATCCGCGTAGGCGAGGGCGAGCTGCCGGCATTCCGCCCTGTTGTCGAAATAGGGGAGCAGGCCGCGCATGATGGGGCCCGGCTCGGATTCGGTGCCGACCGCCTTGTCGAGCAGTTCGATCTCACGCTCGCAGGACATGACCGGGTCGTCCCTGTATTCGCCCTCCCTGGCCCTGAGACGGTCCTCCAACCATAGGAGGGCCTTGTCTCTCCTCGACCACTTCGCGGGGTCGTCGAACTCGAGGGTCGAGCCCACCGGCTTGCCGGTCTCCGGGTCGATCTCCACGGGAGGGGCGGGAAGGTCGTCCGTCCCGTGCGCCGTCCCGTCCGACGCCCACTGGCCGCCCTGGGGGATGCCGCGCGGCTGGCGCGGCTGCGATGATGTTCTAGCCATGCGACGCGGCTATGCATCCGGACGAGACGCGGACCGGAGGACCGCGGGCCAGCGGCGGACGTCCCCTGAAAGAGGTCTTCGAACGATGATGTCCGCGAAAAATAAGGGGGTATGTTCCCGCCGGACGCCAAGAAGGGATGTACCTCCCCCTTGTTTTGCGAGCCATGCGAAGGGGGTATGGGACGGGTCCGGGCATCCGTCCCGAAGTCACTCCAAGCGATACGCCGCCACGGCCGGCGGAACATCGGACGGCTCCGGGGAGCCGCCGTGCGAACAGAGATGCGGCGCGGCCGTGTCCGGGGAGCCGGAGGCCGCCCGCCTGGGGAAAGGCGGCCGTGGAGTCAGGTCGCGAGCCCACGACCCGGAAGCCGGCCGGGGGGCATGCGAAAGCCGCCGTGAAGTCGGGATGCAGTTAATGCCCGCGCATCACCGCCCCGTGACTGCCTGGTGCAGTTGAAAACCACCAACGTTGATGGAATTTGTAACTGCACCCGTGCAGTCATATGCAGTTTGGATGCAGTCACGAC